>JBEIRZ010000444.1:0-3589 GCA_040375695.1 Planctomycetaceae bacterium | reverse complement strand
CGGCGGGCGAGATCAGTTCATCGAACCCGGATGGCATGAACGATTGGCCGGTGTTGATCAGGGTTTCGATCTCGGCCCGCAGCACCACCTCATCGGCGACGCCGGCCCGTTTGAGCGTCAGGCTGGAGGCGGTCTCATCGGCGATCAGCCCCGCCAGGAGCCGCCCGTCGCCGAGCACGATGGCGTGCGACATCGATTGCGGCGCGACTTCGCGGTTGGGATCGAGGATATTCAGCAACAATCGATCGACGTCCCAATCGCGGACCGTTTCGAGGTGCGGGCCCAGCGCGTTACCCACGCCGTTCAAGCGATGGCATGTCGCGCAGTGCTGTGTGAAGGCTTCGAGCCCGCGATTCAAATCGGCGTGACCCGACCTTTCGCGGACGGGGTCTCGGTACCGCTCAAAGACGGCTTGTCGCGAGTCACTACTGCGGCTGAGGACTTGCTGGGCCTGCTGGCGGACTTGCGCGTTGGTGCTTGCAAGCAATGTCTCCTTGCGGCTGAGCCCGATCATGGCCGCGGGTATCTCGTCGCGTTCGATCGAATTCAGCAGGGCCAGCGTCCGTTCGGGTCGGGCGAGGATCGCCGTTAGCATTTCTTCGCGAACCGCGGGGGTCACCGTGGGGATCTGCTTCAACAGCGTTTCGGTGACGCGCGGGTCCTGGAACGTGGCCAGCCCTCGCACCGCGGCGAGCTGCACCCCTTGCGGTTGGTGCGCGGAGAGGAGATCACCCAGTCGTTTCGGGGCACCGTCGACGCCGGCCAGGACGAGCCGCGTCGTTGCCGCGATCCGGGTCGTGTCGAGGTAGCGATCATCGGCGGCGATTTTCGAATCGCAATCGAGCGATTGTGCCAGCGTCGCGTCATCGATCGGCTGGGCGGCTAAACGTAGGTCGTTCAGCCCTTTCCCTTTTCGGCGAGCGCCATTGGCCAAGCCGTTCCAAAGGGCATCGATCGCGGCATCGGGGCCGCTGCTAGGCTTCGGCGCATCGCCAGGGTTGGTTCGATCGGCCGATGGGTGGTCGGGAAGCCGTGGCAGCGCGGAAGGGTCGGGCCACACCCGTCGAGTCGCCTGCCAGACGAGCTCCAGCGGCGAGGGCGCACCGGCGTCTGCCGATGGGGCCGCCGCGCCGGCGATGTCGGCCAGCGATTCGAAAACCGCGGGGGCAGCCGGAGATCCAAAGAAGGTCTGATCATTGACTAAAGCTGTGAACAGTGCGAGCGATTGTTTGGGCGGTAAACATCCGATCGCGACGCGGGCCCAGGGGTCGGTCCCGTCCCGTTTTGCCAAGCGGGCGACGGCAGCGAGCGATTGCGCAGAATCGACTTCGCCGAGCGAAAAGAGGAGCTGCAGCCGCAAGCGTTGGTCGTTGTCGTCTGACATCGAGACGGCTTTGGCGAAAAGATCCGCATCGGCTTTGAGCTGGGGCTCGGCGATGCGAAGGGCCTGTTCGCGGATGCGTGGGTGCGGGTGTGACAGGGCATCGAGCAGCTCTGCACGTTCGAGCTTCCCGAGCCCGACAAGGGTCCACAAGGCATGCACCGCCGGAAGGGGTTCGGCCTCGTGGAGCAATTGCCTAAGGGCGGGGGCTTCGGAGTCGTCGCCGCGTTCGACGATCAGCCGCTGGGCCGTTTCACGCCACCAACTGCCGCGATGCTTGAGCGTCTCGACGAGTTCGCGCGTCGAACGATTCCCGAGGTCCGGCAAATCATCGGGGTCGAATCGGAAATCGGCAGGGGCGAGTCGGTAGATGCGGCCGCGATCGCGACCGGAGGTGAGATCGAGCCGCGCGTGGATGTCATCGGGGATCGACCAGGGGTGTTCGATGAATTCGCGGTACATGTCGAGTACGTACAGCGTCCCGTCGGGGGCGTTGTAAAGGTTGACGGGGCGGAACCACGTGTCATCGGAGGCGACGAATTCAATACCGGCATCGGCCCGGTCGGCGGCGAAGGTGTTCCCTCGAGGGACGAGTGTTTGGCGGTAGACGACGTTGTTGGCGACTTCGCCGAGAAACAGTTGCCCCGTGTAGGTGTCGGGGTAGGCGTCGCCACGATAGACCGTGATCCCGCTGGTCGATGTGAAGACGCCCCCACCGGTCAATTCGCTGCGTGGCAATTTCTTCGTCGGGTCGGCGGACCATTGTCGGCCGCGGAGTTCACGCCAGGGCTCGATGGGGCTGATCCGGTAGATCGGCAATTGGTCCCCCGCGGCGGCGATATCGATCGACAGCGCGGGGGCGGCGTAGAACGGGTTGCGGGCCGAATAGCGTGAATCGACGACGACGTGGATCGCGGGGTTGCGAATGTTGCACAAGAAGCGGTTGCCGAAGTTGTCGAACGTGTTCCCGAAACGGGCACCCCCGGCTTGCGATTCGATGCGTGACGTGACCGGGTCGATGCGATAATCGCCACGGGCGACGATCGGCTTGACCGCGGCTTCCCCCGGCCGATTGACGCTCCCGCCGTTGCTCGAACCGGCGACGTAGATGTGGTTGTCCAACCCCCAGATCGGGTTGTTCATCACGGCCTGGACGTTGTACTTGCGAAAGCCCGTGAAGAGCCGCTGGCGCTGGTCGGCGACGCCATCGCCGTCGGTGTCTTTCAAGAACCAGATGTCGGGGGTTGCCGTGACGATCACGCCACCCTGATGACAAAGGATGCCGCTGGGCCAAGAGAGATCGCTTGCGAAGATCGTACCGCGGTCGTAAACGCCGTCGCGATCCGAATCGACCAGCATCCGGACGCGGCCGATCGGGGAGTCGGTCGGGTTTTCTTGCCAGGGGCGATGTTTCGTCGCGTCGGTGTAAGGATAATCGTTCATCTCGACGACAAACGCACGCCCCGATTCATCGATCGTCATCGCCACCGGGTCGGTGACGAGCGGTTCGGCTGCGATCAATTCCATCCGGAAGCCCGCTTGGACGCGAAAGGTCGATTCGGCACGCTCGGGTTCGACCGGGGCAAAACGCTCGAAGCGATCGGGGGTCTTGAGCGAAACCTGAGACTCGTCCGCGCGGGCAATGGTCGTAAGCGCAATGACCAAAAGCGTTGCCGCGATCAGGCGTGATCGGTCGACCCAGAGACACCGGGTAAACCAAAGACACCGGGCAAGCCCGAAACACCGGGCAAGGATGGATGCGGGTTGGTTTCCCATCGGGCGACAGCGCATCTTTAAAATCTCCCTCGGAGGTATGGGAGCCAAGGTGGGGTAGGTCGCACTGGCAGCGGATTGGCACATCGATCGCCGGGAAAAGGCGTCGAACGTGTCGCGAATGCCTGCCATAACTGCGAGTGCGGTACACTGATACGATAGCAGTTTTCACAAGCACTTGCACCGCGGCGCGAAGGCGTGAACGACGCTGCGTGAGCGAATCGATCGCTTCGGCGGTGATCCGATCATCGGTTGGTGGGGTCAGCCCGATGCCGAATCCCGGGCGGGGTTTTTCGTCGGGGTCCTGGAAGAACCAACCGACATCCCCGGAGATTTCGCGGCCGGTGCCGCTGCGTGTCAGCGTCACTGGTTTGTCACCGGCCCCACCGCCGCCGCAGGGTGCGGCGTTTTCGCGATACCCGCGCCGGGCCGTTG
>JBEIRZ010000137.1:0-11168 GCA_040375695.1 Planctomycetaceae bacterium | reverse complement strand
GCACCTTCGCCGGCGGCGGCATCCGCGGCGGAAGGGCGATCGGTGCCAGCGACCCGATCGGGGCCGTCCCCGCCGATCGGCCTGCCGCCCCAGGTGAAGTCGTCGCGACGATCTTCAAATCGTTGGGGCTGGACCTGCAAACGGAATTGCCCGGACCGGGGGGCCGCCCCTTCCCGCTGGTCGATTTCGGTACCCGTGAAATCCGCGAACTCTTCGCCTGATGCTGCGAGCCCTTCCCGCCATGAACAGACTTCCCCGCGCACCGCACCGTGGAGACCGCCGCCGCGTCATTGTCGCGGCACTTGCGGCATTCGGCCCCTCCGTCGCCTCGACGCGATGGATCCTGGCCCTGCTGTTGGTGGGTTCGATGGTTGCCCACCGATCACGACCGGCCATCGCCGCAGACGCCAACTCGGCTTCCGATACGGTGAACTTTCGCAACGACGTCCTGCCGATCTTGTCGCGGCTCGGTTGCAACAGCGGTGCCTGCCACGGGGCCCTCGCCGGCAAGGGTGGCTTCCGCCTGTCGCTGCGCGGTTATGACCCCGAGGCCGATCACGCTTCGATCGCGAAACAACTCCGCGGCCGCCGCATCGAGATCGCGAACCCCGGTCAAAGCTTGCTCCTGACCAAACCGACAGGGGCGCTACCGCATAAGGGTGGCATCCGGCTCGATGCCGACAGCCGCGAGTACCGCGTGTTGGCCGACTGGATCGCCGCCGGTGCCCCGGCCCCATCAACCAACGACCCGAAGGTGCGCGCGATCCGGGTCCAGCCCGATCAGGCGATCCTCGCCCCCGGTGCGATGGCGACGATCGCGGTGAAGGCCGAGTACGACAATGGCAGGGTCGTCGACGTGACCCACCTCGCGAAATTCTCTGCCACCGACGAGGCGGTCGCGGGGGTCGACGAAGACGGGAACGTGACGGTCCGCGGCTCCGGCGAGGGGGCCGTCTTGGCATGGTTCGATTCGCGGCTCGTCCTTTCGCGGTTGACGATTCCCTATCCGAACGAGATCGACCCCGCGATTTATCGCTCGCTGCCACGCAACAATTTCATCGACGAGCTGAACCTCGCCCAACTTCAAAAATTGAGGCTCCTTCCGAGCGAACCGGCCGATCGTGAAACGTTCATCCGCCGCGCCACGATCGACACCATCGGACGATTGCCGACGGTGGAAGAAGTCGAGGCTTACGTCACCGACGACCGCCCCGGCGCCCGCGGCCGGCTGATCGATCGGCTCCTGGCCAGCGACGCCTTCGTCGATTACTGGGCCTACAAATGGAGCGACGTGTTGCTGATCAACGGGACGAAGCTCCGGCCGGTTGCCGTCAAATCGTTCTACGACTGGGTCCGTCAAGCCGTTCGCGAAAATCGCCCCTGGGACCACTTGGTCCGCGATATCCTGACGTCGACCGGCCGGAGCGATGAGGTCGGCGCGACGAATTTCTTCGCGATCCACCAATCCCCCGAAGAGATGACCGAAAACGCCAGCCAAGCGTTTCTCGGGCTTTCGATCGGCTGCGCCAAATGCCACAACCACCCGCTCGAAAAGTGGACCAACGACCAATACTACGCCATGGCCAACCTCTTCTCCCGCGTGCGGGCCAAAGGTTGGGGGGGCGAACCGCGTAACGGCGACGGGATCCGAACGATTTACAACGACCAGACGGGTGAACTGGTCCAACCGAGCCGCGGCAAGCCGCAACCCCCGGCGCCACTCGATGCCGAGCCGATCCCCTTCGACGCGCCGATCGATCGGCGTGAGGTCGCCGCGAACTGGATCACCAGCCCCTCCAACCCCTACTTCGCCCGCGCGATCACCAACCGCGTTTGGGCTAACTTCTTCGGCCAAGGGCTCGTCGAGCAGGTCGATGACTTGCGGCTGAGCAACCCCGCCTCGAACGAACCGCTCCTCGCGGCCGCCTCGCAACACCTCGTCGACAAAGGGTTCGACCTCAAGGAATTGATGCGGGCGATCCTCGACTCCGAAACGTACGGCCGCTCGAGCCAGCCGATCCCCCAGAACGCTACCGAATCGAAATACCTCACGCGGTATTACCCCCGCCGGCTGATGGCCGAAGTCCTCCTCGATTCGATCGATCAGGTCATCGAAACGTCGAGCCCTTTCACCACCGTCGCCTTCCCAGGGGCCGATTCGCAGAAGACCGATTTCTACCCCGCGGGGACCCGCGCGATCCAGCTCTACGACGCCGCGATCGATTCGTATTTCCTCAAGACGTTCGGCAGGAACCCCCGCGAGATCACCTGCGAATGCGAACGGAGCGCCGAACCGAGCATGGTCCAGGTCCTGCACCTCTCCAACGGCGACACGCTCAACCCGAAACTCGGTGACCCCTCCAACCGAATCTCACGCTGGGTCGACGAAGGGATCAGCAACGACGAATTGGTCCGTCGGTTGTACCGCGTCGCGCTGGCCCGCCTCCCCACCGAAGCCGAAACGAAAGAACTGCTGACGGTGATCGCGGAATATGGCGATGACCGACGCCAAGCGATCGAAGATGCCTTCTGGAGCGTTCTGACCAGCTCCGAATTCACGTTCAACCATTGACACCGCGGGCGTTAATCGATGACTGCCATGACGAATCATTGGACCAAGTCGCGTGACAACGATGAGGTTCGGACCGACCCGATCACAGCGCCACTTCGGCTCGAGCGTTTGGGTCGCCAGACCTGCTGGGTGACCCGCGGTGCGTACCTCGCATCGGCCGTGGCCTGGATCTTTGCCGTCGCCTTGTCGGTCCTCCCCGCACACGTCTTTGCGGCAGATGGCCCCGATTACGTCGGCGAGATCGAGCCGATCCTGCAGAAATATTGCCTGTCGTGCCATACCGCCGACGAGTCCCAAGGGGGGTTGGTGATGGAATCCCACGCGGCGCTTTTGCGTGGGGGCGAATCGGGTGCGGCGGTCACCCCCGGTGCGGCATCGAGCAGCCGTTTGTGGCTGATGGCTGCGGGCAAGCTCGAACCTGTCATGCCGCCCGACGGTGCGAAAGGCCCGACCGCCGACGAGCAGGAGTTGATCGCCGCATGGATCGATGCCGGGGCCCGCGGCCCGGCCGGTGACGCACCGCCGAGGCGCGAACTTCGCGTCCCGATGATCGCCAAAGCCGATTCCGCCGCCGTCCCGATCACGGCAATCGCCGCACTGCCGGGGGATGACGTCGCGGTCGCACGCTTCGCCGAGGTCCGCCGGATCGCTGCCGATGGCCGCGTCGTCGCCACGCTCCCCGCACAACCCGGCAAGGTCAATTCGCTCCGCGTCAGCCCCGATGGTTCGACGCTCCTGGTCGCCTCCGGCGTTACCGGACTCTTCGGCCGCGCCGCGATCCATCGCCTGAGCGACGGCGGGCCGTTGGTCGAGATGATCGGCCATAACGACGTCGTCCAAACCGCGATTTTTTCCCCGGACGGAAAACGTGTCGCGACCGCGAGCTATGACCGGACGATCACGCTGTGGGAGGTCGCGACCGGAAAACCGATTCGGTCTTTCACCGGCCACAACGGCGCCATCCTGTCGATCGCGATCTCCCCCGACGGCAAGCTGCTGGTCAGCGGCAGTGCGGACGAGACGGTCAAGGTGTGGGACGTCGAATCGGGACAAAGGCTCGACACGATGAGCCAATCCCAAGGAGAAGTTCACGCCGTCGCCATCACCCCCGACGGAGAACATGTCATCGCGGGGAGCGCCGACAACCGCCTCCGCGTCTGGAAACTGCTCTCCAGAACGTCACCCCAAATCAACCCCCTCGTCGCGTCTCGCTTCGTCGACGAAACGCCCCTGACCCATCTCGCCCTGACCCGCGACGGTTCGAGATTGGCCGTGATCAGCGAAGGTGGGAACGTCAAGATTTTTTCCACCTCCGATTGGAACCAGATCGCACTGCTCGAAGCTTTACGCGATGTCGCGACCGACGCCGTGATCACGCCAGACGACGCGTCGCTGCTCGTTTCGCTCAGCAGCGGCGAGATCGTCCGTCGACAACTCCCTATCGCCGCCTCAGTCGCTGCCCGACCCTCCGGTCCGATCGACCCGACCGCCGGAGTGGTTTACGTCGACACCGGGGATGTCGCTTCCGACGAAGAGCCGAAGCTGCGTCAGGCCCAGCGGCTCGCCGATGTGACCGATGTTGAAGCGCCGATCGAGCTTCCTCGCGGCATCGAAGTTAAAGGGACGATCGGTACCACGGCTGAAGAAGATTGGTTTGCCTTCTCGGCGAATGCCGGAGAAGCTTGGGTCGTCGAAACCGATACGCGTGAACTCAACAGCCGGCTCGATTCGATCGTCGAAGTCCGCGACCGGGACGCTAGGCCGATCACGCAGGCGAGGCTGCAAGCGGTCCGCGATTCGTACTTCACGTTCCGCGGAAAAGACAGCACTCAGACGGGCGATTTCCGCGTTTTTGCCTGGGAGGAAATGAAGGTTGGCGAATACTTCTATGCCCAAGGGGAAGTGACCCGATTGTGGCTTTACCCTCGCGGCGCCGACTCCGGCTTTGACGTTTTTCCGGGGATGGGAAAACGCTGGACGTATTTCGGTACCAGCGGCACGACCCACGCGCTGGGCGAACCGGCCTACATCGTCAAACCGCTCGGCTTTGACGAACCCCCGGTCGCCAACGGCCTCCCCGTCTTCGAGATCCCTTGCCTGAATGATGACGAACCGACGCAAGAGCGCGGCAAAGACAGCTACCTCCTGTTCCGCGCCCCGCAAACCGGACGCTACTTCGTGCGGCTTCGCGATACCCGCGGCGAAGGCGGCAGCGATTACCACTACCGCTTGCGGCTCCGACCTGCCGCCCCCGGCTTCGCCCCGAAGGTGACGCCGATCGGCGCCAAATTGCTCCGCGGTTCCGGTCGTGAATTGCAACTGCTCGCCGATCGGCTCGACGGCTTCGACGGCGAGATCACGTTCGACATCGAAGGGTTGCCGCCGGGCGTGATCAGCAATTTCCCTGTCACGATCGAACCGGGCCAACGCTTCGCGACCGGCAACATCTTCGTCCCGATCGATGCCCCCGAGATCGGCGAGTTCGAACCGCGGATCGTCGCCCACGCGATGATCCAAGGGAAACGCTACGAACGCCCGGCAGGGACAGCGGGCAAGCTGTCGGTGGGCGACAGGGGCAAAGTGACGCTTGCCGTTTATCCTGACAACGGCGACCCGAAGGCCCCCGCACTCGGGTTCGATTCCGTTGTCAAAATCCGTCCCGGAGAAACGATCTCGCTCGTCGTGCGGGCCGACCGACAAGCGGGCTTCACCGCCGAAGTCCCGCTCGGTAAGGAAACTTCGGGACGCAACCTGCCATTCGGCTCCTACGTCGACAACATCGGCCTCAACGGACTTCTGATCCGCGAGAACGAAAGCGAACGGCAATTCTTCATCACCGCCGATTCGACCACCCAACCGGGACGAAGGATGTTCTTCCTGAAAGGGGATATCGAAGGGGGGCTGACCACCGTCCCGATCACGCTCGAAGTCGTCAAGTGAGGCGACAACCCAGCGGCCAAGCGATGCGGCGTCATTCGTTGCGAAAGACCCGCACGTCGTTCGGGCCGTAGAAGAGGACCAAGAGCCCGCCCTTGGCGCCGTACCGTGCAAAGACCCGCTCGTGAAAGACCCATTCGCCGGGCCAGGGGTAACCGAAGACGAGGGCAAAGTCGTCGAGGTCGCTCGCCATTTGCGCGTACGCCGACGGGACCTCATGCCCCAGCGACGGGAAATCGGGGTTGGGGGAAAGTGCCTCCGCACCCGGGGGAAGGAAGTTCCCCCACACCAACTCGACCGGGACAGCAAAATCTTGCAGTGTCCCCTTCGCCTGCTCCAATAGCCGCCGCTCCGCTTCGATACCCGTCACGTCCAAACCCAACTTGGCCCCCAACGCGGCAACGACGGCAAAACCACAGCCCCATTCGAGCATCCTTCGCCCGGTCATCAAACGTTCGTCGACGATCCACCGCAAGACCCGATAGACCAGCTCGAAATCGCTCGCCACGAACTGCTCGATCTGCGGCTGGTCCCAGCGGTCCTGGAAGGCTTGGATCCGACCTTGGGCCCCGCGGACCAGCGCGATGATCTCATCCTCGACGGGTCGCGAATCGAGATCACGTGGGAATTTTACAGGAACCAGCGTCCGCGAACCGAGCGATGCCGACTTCGCCCGCGGCGAGGAATCGACGAAGCCACCCGAGATCGGGTCGTACAAAAAACCCTCAAGGGCCCGGGCCGCAGCGAGCTGTCGGTGTGAACGGCGCTTGTGGCTCAAAGCGAATCCCCGATCAGATGGTACACCCCCGCGCCCATTCCAGGCAACCCTGCGGCGGGGAATCGGTGTCGTTTTATAGCGTTTTTAACGGTCGTGCGGGTCGCGAAAAATGATTCAAGTGGGAGGTTTGACGAACCTTTCCGCATAAAGTATCGTTCTCCGCGTCCTGGTAGATCGTGCGGCCCTCGAGGCTTGATGCGACCGGGGCGGAGATCGCCTCCATGACAGAGCCTGTGATCGGAAAATCACGATCGCCCGCTTCAGCCCCGTTCCGACGGGAAGCGTGTTATTTCGAACAAAGATCGACACCGCTGAGGCCTTTAGGACGCATGTGGTTGGCCTTTTGAACGACACCTTTGATGATTTGAAGAATGGACTTTCGATACATAGCCCTGAGCGTTTTGTTGTTGATCCCCGTGATGACGGGCTGCGCCGCGACGAATGCGGCCGAACCGGGTTGGGCCCCGTTCGTGATCGCCCGCGGGGAAGAGCGTCAGATCATCCGATCGCTCCCGATCGAACAGCGTCCCTACCGACCGCTCCATTTTTATGGCAACACGGTCCGCAGGATGCATTATCGCGGCATGCCGATGCCGAACTTCGGCGAGCTAAGCGGGCAACCGGTTCGTCCGGTCCCCGTTCGCTGATCGAAATCGGCTGGGAAACCCCCGCGGCGTGATGTGACCAACCGCATGCGGCGTGCCGATCGGAGATTACCCGTTGGTGATTACCGTTGGTGATTACCGTTGGTGATTACCGTTCGGCAGGACTCAGGCGAGCGGTAGCCCGACCACCCTGCGGCCGCGGATCGAACCCTCAGGGGTGCCGGTGGTGATCGGGTCAGGCCCGAGCATCGCTTCGGCGTATTCGTCGAGCTGTTCGGCGGTTTCGAAATAACGGTCGTAGCACCAATCGCTTTCGAATTCGCAATTGTCCGTCGTGTAATCGCGGCAAATCCGTGGCCGGGTTTCGTAGATCCCGCAGCGGTGGTCCGACAGCAAGTGTTTGCACGTCGTGTGGACCAACAGGTACCACACGTCGTCATCGACGAAGACCGATGCCCGATCATGCAGCAAAAACCAGCGGATAAAGTCATATTCCCGACGTTCGGTCGGGGTATCGATCGGTAGGGCGAAATAATGACAACACTTCGCCGTGCAATGCTCGCAGAGGTTTTCAGTGTTGGGGTAATCGGCTCGGCGTTGGCGAACGAATGGGGTCTGCAGCATCGTGATATCGGCGGTTGAAGGGTCGAAAAGATCAGCCCTGGATTTGACCCGCCGGCGACAAACGAGCACGCCGCTTGCGGGCCAAAACGAGCCATAAGGGTATCACAGGTGAGCGATAATCGGTAGGCTTCGCTTGTGGTCCCGTCGCCAGGGGCAATGCCTCGACGAACATGACTCGCCCGGGTCGAACCCCCGCATATCCGATATCCCGACGGGAACGATCCCCCTCAGGGTTCAGCGGTTTCGATCCTACCCGGCAGGGCCCCCAACGGGGTTTCTGCAGCGGCAACTAAAACACGGCCTGCCAGAAGCACCAGCCCACCCTACACAGCGTCGCACAGAAAGGTCAATTCAGTGGAAGTCGTCATCACCGCGCTCGGCCCGGACAACGTCGGTCTCGCCGACCCGATCATCCACTTCGTCACGGGGGCCGGGGCCAGGATCGCCGAAATCCAGATGTACGACCATGACGAAGAACAACTCTTCGCGATGCTCTGCCGCGTCGACATCGAACCCGCGTCGCTCGAACCGCTTCGGATGGCGATGCGGCAGATCGGCGAATACAAAAAATTGGCGATCCGGGTCTGGACCGGTGACATCGCCCCGGCGAGGCTGCCACGCCTTGCGGTTTGCACCACCTACCTCGAACACACCCCGCGGGCCGTCCTCCAGGCCGTCGCCGATGGGGTGATCCCGGCCGAGGTCTCGGTCATGATCGGGAACCGACGCAAATGCGAAAAGCTCGCCAACGAATTCGGCATCCCGTTCGTGATGATCGGCAACGCCGACGGGGTCGCCGATGAGGCCGCGATGGTCGCCGCGCTCGATCGTTACGAAGTCGATTACGTGATCCTCGCCAGGTACATGCGAGTCCTACCGCCCAGCACCTGTTGGCAATTCGCCGGTGGCCGAATCATCAACCTGCACCATGGGCTGCTGCCGGGTTTCCCCGGTTTCCGGCCCTACCACGACGCCCACGGCAATCGGATGCTGACCTTCGGCGCGACATGCCATTTCATCATCCCCGAACTCGATGCCGGCAATCAGATCATCAACCAGCGAACCTTTTCCGTCCCCCCGGGAACACCGCTGGCAGAAATCATCGCGCGTGGGGAACAGGAAAACGAACCGGCCTGCCTCGTCGAAGGGGTGCGGCGGGCCGTCTCGCGCGAGGTCTACCTTCACTTCCATCGCGTCCGGGGCCGCCAAGCCATCACCCACTGATCGCGACCCATGCCCGATCGCCCCGCACGGCTATGGCCAAGCCCGTCACCCGCACACCCCCGCTGGGAACGTTTCTGGTGGCATCTGCCGACGACGGCTCAAGTGATCAACATCGCGTCGCCGTAACTGAAGAATCGATACTCTTCACGGATCGCTTCTTGATAAGCGGACCGGATCAGTTCATCCCCCGCGAACGCGCTCATCATCACCAGTAACGAGCTCCGCGGGAGATGGAAGTTCGTCATGATCGCGTCGCAACCCGAGAAGCGGTGTCCGGGCCGGATGAACAGATCGGTCTCCCCCTGCCAAGGGGCAAGCCTCCCGCTGCCGGCGATCGCGGCACTTTCCAAGACACGGACCGACGTCGAACCGACCGCCACGACCCGGTGCCCCGACTCGCGGGCCGCGACCAACGCGTCACACGTCGGCTTTCCGAGCTCACCCCGCTCGCTATGCATGCGGTGCTCTTCCAACTTCGTCGCCGTGATCGGCCGAAAGGTCCCGATGCCGACATGCAGTGTGATCGCCGTGATCGCGACCCCCGCGGTCGCGAGCTGACGCAGCAGCTGTTCGGTGAAATGGAGCCCCGCCGTCGGCGCCGCCACGCTCCCGGGCCGATTGGCAAAGACCGTCTGGTAATCCTTCAGGTCGGAATCGACCATCTGGCCGTCACGGATGTAAGGCGGGATCGGCACCCGGCCATAAAGTTCCAAAAGTTCGAAGGCCGAACCTGGGGCCTGGGGTTTGACCAGCCAATGCCCCTCGTCGGTCTTGTGGATGCACTCGATCGTGATCGCCTCGCGGCCCTGGCGATCCTGGAGCACGATCCGTTCACCGGGAAGGGTCTTTCCGCGGGTTTTGGCGAGCACTTCCCAAACGCCCGTCTGTGGGTCTGCGGCCAAGAACAGCCCCTGCCAACGCCCCCGCGTCCCCTCGCGAAAACCGACGATCCGCGCCGGGACGACGCGGGTGTTATTCAACACCAACGCGTCGCCCGAATGCAGTAGCTCGGGTAAATCCCGGACGTGCGCGTGATCGATCGTGCCGCTCTTGCGATCGACCAGCATCAGCCGCGCGTCGGCCCGATTGGGACGCGGGTGCTGCGCGATGAGCTCCTTCGGGAGCTCGAAATCGTAACGATCCATCTCGGACATCGGGAAAACTCGTCGGGCCGTGTTAGGGGGACTTGGTGTCTCTGCCCGATTCGAACACGCGCCCCGCCCGATCGTCAATGGACCCCCGCTGACAAGCGATCACCTGCGGCCGATCCGGCCGCGAATCATCGCCCCCGATCACGGGGATCGGTCAGCCCATCGGCGAGCCGACGCAATGCCTCGACCTCGATCTGGCGGACCCGCTCGCGGGTCAAGCCCAGCTCGACGCCGATCTCCTTCAGCGTGTGCGGTTCGAAGCCGTCGAGCCCGAAGCGGAGTTTCAAGACCATCGCCTCGCGGGCATCCAACGACCCCAACAGGCCCATCGCGTGCCGCAGGATGTCGTGATCCAACAACGCCTCATCCGGCGCCTTCAACCGCTCGTCGGTCAACATATCGCCCAACGACCAACCCGATTCGGCCTGATCGCTTTGCGGGACGCTGTTGTGGATATGGATCGCCTTGCGAATGATCGGAAGTTTTTTCCGTGGCAACCCTAGGAGCCTCGCCGTCTCCTCTTGCGTCGGCGTCCGACCGAGCTCTTCGTTGAGCCGCGCGGAGGCCCGTCGCCACTTGCTGAGCAGTTCGACCATGTAAGCCGGGATCCGGATCGTCTTGCCGTTGTTGATCAACGAACGCTTGATCGATTGCTTGATCCAGTAACTCGCATAAGTGCTGAACCGGGTCCCGATCCGGGGGTCGAACCCCTCGACCGCACGCAGCAACCCGAGGTTCCCTTCTTCGATCAGGTCCTGCAGGCCGAGCCCTTTACCGGCGTAACCCCGGGCGATGTTGACGACCAGACGCAGGTTCGCCCGGACCATCCGGTCACGCGCCCGCTCATCACCCCGCGCGATCGCGGTCGCCAATTGCAGCTCTTCCTCGGCGGTTAACAGGGCCACCTCATTGATTTCGCGAAGGTACATTTCGAGGGGCGATTGCGCCGCGCCGCTGCTGCGTCGCGAAGCGCCTCGCCGCGCGAGGTTCAATTCGTTATCAGCCTCGCGCAAGGAATCGCGGGCGAACGGATCGTCGGCGGTCAGGAGGTCGTCATGGGGCATGAATCGGGTCTCGATGGGAAGCGAGATGTGTGTTGGGAAGTTCGAACCGAGACCATGTCCGGCCTCCGCCAACTGATCGCCCACGCCCGATGGGAGGGGGCAGGGGGGATCATTCGGGTTGGGGGGCCGCGGTCCATTGGGGGATCTTGGTCGAGGACATCGCCTCGTGGGTGTTGTTTCGACCCCCACAAGGCCCGACCTGCAAAAGTTGTT
>JBEIRZ010000290.1:0-5830 GCA_040375695.1 Planctomycetaceae bacterium | reverse complement strand
CTCGTAAGGATTCTCGATCGCCTCATTGGCGTTACCAGCCATCGAAGGAAGACCGCTGTTGGCCATCAACAAGTGGCCTCCACGCCCTAAGCCAACGCCGGCCCTACCAAAAGGATCCAAAGAGTAGCCGTATCCCAATCGGACATCATGCAATGGCGGCCGCCACCCGAATCGCAACAAATCGAGGTAATCCCGACCAGGCAAACCGAATGACGAATGATTGACCGCAACATTCGCTCGAGCGCCGAATTGGTGCCTTTCCAATTCGATGCCCGCTACACCGGTGACCCTTGGAATCACGATTTCCGCAGGCCCATCACCAACACCCCTAAAGTGACGTGACTGCGGCGAAGAGGCAAAAGCGGTTCGAGACCCGGCCCAGGTCGCTTGACCGGAAATCCCGCACACAAGGTTCGAACCGTTTGAAAGTCTCGCCAACGGGATTTCAAGATTACCGTGAACGTTCACGTTAAGACGAGCACTCAAGTCCTCGATCATCGGCGCGACCAAGGGCTTGAGCAACTTCCCTTCGCGCGAAGTGATCACCGGCAAACCTAGATCGATCCAAACGCTGTCAGCCACGCCATCGCCATCATTGTCAACATCCCAGGGGTTCCAGTCCCCAGGACTTCCGATGAGTGCCTTCGCTAGTTGATCGATCCGAAAGTTATTCGCGTTCGAGTCGGCACCGATCGCGATCGGCGTACGCAACGCGTAATTCGGATTACTTCCCGTAAAACTCGAATTCCAATCGAAGATCGAATTGATGTGAACCGAGCCAGCGGCAAAGGGGAGGGGTCGGAAAGTCGAACGCCCCAGCGCGACTAATGCGTTGCCGCGAACGCGTGGATCGGTGTTCCCCAACGCGGACGTAAAATCGGATTGATTTAAAATGTAATTCAACACGGACGGGCGATGGAACGACGGAATGACCCGCCCCTCGCTGTCACGATAGCTTAGGAACCAATTATTAAAGTCGGCAGCGTCATAACTCTCATCAAAATCGCCTTGCCCAGGATCGGGCAAACCCGTCGAAGGATCGACAGGGACTTTCTGAGTATCACGAATAACCGATGTGAAATGGTTCGGCTGTAACGCCATTGGCAGGGTCGTTAAACCTGGAAAAAACCGATCGGCTTGAGGCAGATTCGGCCGCTCAATACCAATACGTCCACCGCCACTTCCCTGAATTGGCTGAAACCCAAGGCCTGGAGAATTCCTGGGAGCGCCATTGATAAGGACCGAAATCGGCCTGCCGTCTTGGCTCGTGAAGAGCGAATTGACCTCGCTCGGTTGCTCAGGGTCGCCGATGATCCGTTTGGTAACAAGATCTTTGGGCAACTCAACGACCAGTGTATGTACGCCGGGATTTCCGACTTGATAGCGTGAGCGGATAACCCGCATCGTGTTGGCGTAGAGAGCCGTGTTTGCCGACGTGAAAGTGATCAGTCTTCCGGCATACAAATCGTCAAACGGGGCCTGCCAATCGGGTAGCCCATTAACGATGAAACTCGCAAATCGCTGCCCCAATGAATAGCTGTAATTGGTGGGACTCGGGTTGGGTAATGATCCGGTGATCGAGTCCAAACGCCCGTAGTAATCGCTTAGCAAGTCCTCGCCAAAAAATGGCTCAGCAGGATTCTCCGTCCCTCGAATAAGGGTCATCAGAGCATCGTCCATCAACTCCCGAACATCGGGTGCTCGATTGTTTCGGCTGGCGATAACAAACGAAGATTGCCGCGATTGATTAGCAAAGACCAAATAGGTGGCGATCAGGATACTGAAGAACGTCAACATCCCGAGAACGACCAAAAGGATCATTCCTCTTTGGCGTCGGCTTCTTAGATTGATCATAGAGCACGGCGTAGAAGAAAAGGTAGCCGGCCCCCTGAGAAGGAGGCCGGCGTAATCGGTCAGCGATTAGGTAAGCGGCACCAGCGAATCATTATAACTCGCTCAATCGGACAACGCGCTCCGTTACCGAAACCACTCCTTCAACAAGAGTGGCGAACGCAGAAGACACTGAAAAAGCACCAAACGACGTCACACCCGCAGGCCCCATCGCAATGTCCGGGCCATCTAGATAAACCTTTCGGATCCAAACGGGACGCATTTGTCGAGAAGTTGTTACTCCGACTACTGCTTGACTGACCTGCCTAAATTCAGAATCTCCCTCTACAGCAGCAACACGATACCAACGATTCGTTTGACTACTATGATGCGTGAGCATCAGCCAGTCTCCTGAGCGCAAGCGAGACACGGTTTTGTCACTCGACAACAACTCGACAACTCCGCCAGCCCCGCCCTTGAATCCGCTCCATGAAGAAATCGACGCCAATCTCTCGGAGGTCGCGTTCTGTTCAGGGTTACCGGCAGGCCCTGACGGTATGGAATAGCCCCGCTCCCGGTTTCGCATCACGATCACCGAAACCGTCACATATCCGGGGGAAGGATTAGGAACGACTGTCGCGATCCAGGAATATTCTCCCGAATTGATCCGAGAACCATACGGAAGCGAACTAACCGGTTGCCCCAGACGAAACGGCCCTAACGTCTTATCTTTTGGGCGTTGCAGCAAAAGATCGTCGGGAGAATCCGCAATCCGATAGGCTTGGTCCCGAGACAACACCCCCCCCAACGAATTTTGCATCACCCCCACCCGACGCATGCGGGAAAACGGCATCGTAAGATCCAAACTTCCCGCGATAGAAGGATCCAGCGATGGATCATGCTTAGGCAGGTAGTAGGGAAAATACCTAAGGTCGTAACTGATATTAGGGTTATTACCTACCGCCCCCGGCACAGTCGCGAGCGACGGATAAAGCGGATCGATGCAAAAGGGTGGTGTTGGTTGCGTGGGAACGCCCGCATCGGTGAAGGCGACCAATCGGTTGCTCGACAACCAACGTTGCGACATCATCTCTCGCAAGACGTTATCAGACATCGCCGAACCAACGGTCAACCCGACCGCATCCTTCGCACGATTACCAGCAAGGGGGAGTATCGACATGACTCCCAGGAGCCCGATCAACACAACCCCCATCGCGAAAATCACCTCGACCAAAGAAACGCCAAGTCGCAAAGGTGATAAAGCAACGCCACTCCGGGCGCTCCAGACCATCCCCTTCCCAACGGGTTTCTCAAGGTGAGAGCCACGTGAGACAGTTATGGCAGCCAAATCGGCAGCGACGCCGGCGCAGCATGTGAATTTACCCGGCATTTCAATGGCCGCAGCGGGAATCATCGCCGCATTAGGCACAAACGGTTTGTTTATTAGAGTGTTCATGTTGATGTAATTACGCAAATCCTGTGCCATTAGTTCCCCTCGACAGAGTCGGAGAGGATGGCCAGCAGTCGTGACTCGCTCAGAGCCGCAGGCAGATTGCCTGCGACGAGCGTAGCGGACTGTACGGGGGCGAATGGGGCGACCGACACGCGGCCGGTTTGATTGTTGATCGTGATCCACGACGATTTCGGACGAGTTAGATTAGATCGGTCGCGACCCTGATCAGCGAAAAGATTGTCGGGGCGAATTCCGGCAAGATCGCCCAAGCACAAAAAGATTTGTCCGTAGGGAATAACGTAAGAGCCGTCCGCCCTAATCACCCGCGACACCCTACCATCAGGCCCGAAATTGATGACGATCGGCCGAACAGCTGCAGTGGCTGCAGCAAAATCGGCACCCGAAATTCCGATCCCGGACAGATTCAAATCGATCGCTACCCCACGTGGCAGCGCTAGCGGCGACGTACTCGACATCACGGCCGAACGGTGAATCCGATATTTGACCCGCTGACCGGGATTCAGAACGACTCGCGAGGCCATCGGAAACGTCGCTGCCCCCGATGAGACATCTCGCAAATCGAAACGCAAGGCGACACAATCCCGACCGTTGAATACGATCTTTTCCATATTCAGAATGGGGACCACTTTACCGCCTGGCAATTCGAGACGATCCACCAAAGGGCGAATCGGCGCGTTATCTCGCGCGGCTCGCGGGCCGCGATAAATTGTCGCGCTTAAATCGAGTATCGGATTATCAATACTCTCAAATATTGCCTGATTCACCCCAGGAATCGTGGCCCAATTTGTCGTCGTACCACTGTTGTAATTCGAAGAAGCATCGTCAGGCGGATCCTTGGTCACACCATTAAAATGAGCCAACTCGGCGACCGAATCGCCAGATTCGCCAGAATACGGAGGAACCCCCGTCATCTGCCTTAATCGGATGCTAGCCCCAGCTCCGATCGGATCGCTCGCGTTCCCCGCGCCATCGACCGCTTCGCTCAGCCGCTCAAGATAAACACCAACCTCGCGCTCTTCGGCGATGGCACGGCTACGTGCAACATCGACAAAAGACGCAATCGATCGGGCAGCCCGCGAGTTTTTCTGATCGACAAGCACATTCCGAATAGTAGGAAGAGCAACCGCGGCCAGGATTAAAAGCAAGAATAGCACCACCAACAGTTCGACCAGCGTGAAGGCGAAACGCTGACCAGAACGAAATCGCTCTCGGCATCGACCAAAGGCTGATAGCAAATTGTGTCTCATCACTCGGCCGCCAATGCGTAATTTGAAATGTTGTCATCGCGAACCGACTGGGCCCCATCGATAGGCTGCCCTGGGACAAACGCGATCTGCATCGCAGATGCCAAACGCAAATAAGGGTCTTGAAAGAAGTACGTGCCGGTTCGACCGATCTCCTCGCCACCCATCATGGCAGCGGTCAAAGGCCATGACATGTCTTGAAAACCCGATGCCGGAGTTGAAGGGCTGAACCTGAACCGAACTTCCCCAAGGCTTTGAGTCCTCGGCACCAAGTGCAAGCCAAATTCAGCATCCGATCCCGCCGAAATTACAAGCGGTCTCATCGACCATGGTTTCGTGACACGAAGATTGGGAAGAAAACCGAAATCGCTTCGAAACATGTCGAAGTCATCTGGTAGGTTAAGGTCGATCGACAACTGAGTGTCGGCCAAGTGATAGCCACATGGCCAACGGACGAATTCGATCGGTCGCTCCCAACCGTCTAAGATTTCCAACATCCCATCCTTGTCGGTATCACCGATGTTGGATGACGGAATCGACTCGATCGCGGAACTCCCTCCCACAAAACTGCTAGCCATAATCAGATAGAGACATTCAGCCCCCTGATTGGCGACACTCCAAGTCGGGGTGATCCTCCGGAGGTAGCCGCCAAAGCGGCTCGGCACGTTTTTTACAGTTCCACCAAACCAGTTCACAGGGAACTGCTGTCGCCGAGTTGGGTCGCGTCGCATCTGACTTCCGACCTGCATCACAGGATTCGCAATCGCCGTGAGCTGTGCTGGCTGATTGACCACAGCGGCGGGCAAAGACCCCGCCATGACGACAAGACCAGACACCGGATCAACTTGAGCAAGATCGCCAATCCGGTCCGGTAATTCCATTCGCTGAAGATCCCGAAGCATGTTCAGCCTTACACGCGCTGCTTCGCTGGGCAGAAGCTCATACCCGAACACGCCAGTTGGTAAATTCCGGCTCAAATCCGGGACTTCCACCGATAGCGGACGATACTTGTAGCCTTCGTACTGTTCTTCGATCACAGAATCGATCACAGCGATGATACTTCGGGTCCTGGCGAGCCTGGCATTCTGAGTAACGCCCCGAACCGCCGTCATCGTCATCGCCCCAAGGATCGATATCAGGATCAGAGCGACCATCACTTCGACCAGGGTAAAACCGGGCCTGAAGGGAAGGGGATTGCATCGCCTGCGATTCAGATTCATCACGCTCACTTCAAATCACTCTCAAGTGTCGAGGAGCTAAAGTTCGTGACGTTGTCGAGGTG
>JBEIRZ010000016.1:0-31566 GCA_040375695.1 Planctomycetaceae bacterium | reverse complement strand
CATTCCGGAACCGACTGCGACAAAGCGGGTGAAGGGAATCGAACCCTCGTATTCAGCTTGGAAGGCTGCTGCTCTACCATTGAGCTACACCCGCGACTGCCAGGAATCTCCCAGAATCGCGGCGGACAATCAACCCCGATCCGATCGATGGGAGGTATAGGATTCGAACCTATGTAGACAATGTCAGCGGATTTACAATCCGCCCCCTTTAACCACTCGGGCAACCTCCCCCGATTCCCCACCCGACCGATCTTGTGGCCGATATCATGGCCGATCTCACGGCCGACAAATCTGGCCGATCGATCGACCATCGAACAACTCACCAACGCCTTAGCCGGTAGGGCCATTTCGGGTCGATAGGCGGAATCCATCTGCAGAGCCAGCGGAGGGACTCGAACCCACGACCGGCGGTTTACAAAACCGCTGCTCTACCAACTGAGCTACGCTGGCCGGTTGGACGGGGACGCAGAGTTTAGCGATCCCTAAAAATCCGGCAAGATGAATTTAGCACCTTGCCGGTCAAAATTACCCCATCCGTCGCCAAAAAATCGGCCGCTCAACGCGCCACCCGACCGACTGACCGGTCATTTCGTCAGGATCAGTTTCCCCTGCCGCGTCCGTCGCAGCCGATAGATCTGGCCGGCGTTCTCGATCCAAACCTCGTCACCGCAGCGGGCCAAGGCGTCGAACGGGATGATCTTGGCCACCCCGCCTTCCCCCGGCATTCCACCGGTTGGCTTCGGCGAAACGGTCGCTTCGCTCTGACGGAACGCGTCGATCGCCCCCCCGGCGGCATCCCCGTCAGCGGTTCGAGACGGCGGGGCGGTTGGTTCGCTCATCGTCCTGTCGTGGCGGATCGCCCGCAAGATAGAAGGGCCAAAGGATGGCCGAAAGGTTGGGGAATGCCCCCGTCACGGCCGGAGTCGCTTTCCCTTTAACCGGGCGTGTTTCGCCTCGCTACCCTTCAGCCGCCGGACCCGGGCGACGCCGCCCGTTCCTAATTTCGACAAATAATATTGTCGAAATTGCTTCAGCCGACAAGGGCATGATGAGAATAATTCTCAAGAAGGCGATTCGCCGTCGATGATCGCCTTGTATCGGTCCCGTTCGCGGCGGGTCGCTTCGAGGTCGAAGACGAGGTACTTCATGTCGAGCCGGAGTTGTGCCAGGGCCTCTTGGACGAGGTTCAGGATCCGCCGACGACGGGTGCTGCCATCGATCACCCTGCGGAAGGCCGGGGATAGGCGGTCGCGATGGGGCATGGGGAGCGTATCGATCGCCAATGCCAGCTCTTGAAGCTCGATCGGTACCGAAGTGGTTTCGCTTACAGGGTTGCGGGCCGGGTGGTGCATTCGCGATCTCGGGCGGGAAACTCGATGCTTGGAATGATGAAGGGGCGATCGGCGCCGATTGAACTTGGCCCGATTCGCCCGATCGACGTAAACTCCGCGACCGGGAATCGTGGTCGCGGCGATCGATGGTCGAACGTTGAGAGTCTTGGTCGCACCCCCACCGAGGTCAAATCTTTCTCTGATGGGATTTAAAAAACGATCCGAAAAGCGGTCGCGCGGCCCGATCGGGCAAGCCTCCACGGTGATGCAGCGGGTGCGGGTTAGCCGGTGGTTGCCAGCGGCGGCGTGCCTGGCGGTGGCGAGGCGATTCACGGTTCTGGCTTTTGGCGTGTTGATGACGGCCGTGGCGATCCCGACGGGGGTGGCGGTTGGCCAGCTTTCCGACCCGCTCGACGCTTACCCGCCCCGATTCAAGTTGGCCGGTTCCGACTGTGGGGCCCGCGTGACCGCCCACACGCACGAAGCGACGGGCGGTTTGGGGAGCCGAGGGTGCGAATCGCTCACGATCCTCTGCGGGAACGGCACGCAGGCGATGTTGGAGTACCGGATCGAGCCCTGTCGCGTGATCGACGAATTGACCGCCCGGCTCTTTGTCAAATCGGTCCGCAAAGGTTTAACGATCGGGCTGCGGGTCCGTTTCCCCAAGCAGCTCGACCCGCAGACGGGGCAAAGCCTGTCGGTCGTCGTCGCCGGGGCGGGGTACCGCGATGCGGGGTCATGGCAGCAGTTGGGGATCGGGATGATCGAACAGCCGCTGGCGATCAAGACGTTCGCGTTGCGTCAATCGCTCGGCCCCACCGCCGATCTCAGCGACCCGTTCGTTGACGCGGTCGTGATCAACGCCTATGGCGGGCCGGGCGAAACGACGCTCAAGCTCGACAACCTGACGATCGACGCGATGGTGCCGGTCGTTTCGATGCGGTCGCTCGCCCAATCGATGCCCGCGGGAGGTCCGGCGGCGGAATTGGCGGGAGTGTCGGGGGGCGGCGTCACCGACTCGCCGACCCGCCGCCACTTCGAAGGGAGCCCTTTTCCGGCGGGGGGCGTGACGCGGATCTTGGAACACAACGGCGAGCCGCTGGGGTGGGTCCGCAGCCTTGGCTTTGACGCGATCCTGTTGGCCAAGCCGTTCGACCACGCGATCCTCAGCGAGGCGATGCGGGCGGGGGTGAAGGTCTATTCCCCGCCACCCAGCAACCCCGACCCTGCTTTGGTGCCGCTGCTCGAACCGTTGGCGGGGTATTACCTCGGCACGTCGATGTCGCTGCACCGATTGCAGGAGGCCCGCGAGGCCGCCGACCGGGTCCGGCGCTGGCCCGCGATCTGGCAACGGCCGGTGATCTTGGCCCCGGCCGAAGGGCCGCGGAAGTACGCGTCGATCGCCGATTCGCTCGTGCTCGATCTCCCCTCCCCGATCCGCGGCCTGTCGGCCGACGAGGAGTCGGCGCTCCTTCGTGACATCGGCCAGGGGTGGCTGCTTGGTGGCGGTGCGGTTGGGGTCCAGGCCGATGTCCCCTCTTCGCTCCGCGTTCAGCTTGACGCGATCAGCGGGGCGATCGGGGCGCCGCGCGGCCCTGACTTCTTCCCGCACGCCTTATTGCTGCAGGTCGCGCGGTCCCTTTCGGTCGCCCCGAGGGCGATCATTTTCCGTTCCGCCAGCCCGCTCACCAGCGGCCGTCCGGAGGACCACAGCCGGTCGCTCGCCGTGGCCTACGCCAACCGTTACCTCGAATCGGTCCGGGGGTTGGTGGCGGCGGGAAAGCCGGCTTCGCCGTTGGTGCCCCGCGGCGCGGACTACGAGGTGAACCGGCTGCAATTCCCTGGGGGTGAACTGATCATCGCGACGACGCGGACCCGGCACCGCGGCTTGGTCTTGGCGGGGGATGGCGGGGCGCTGCGGATCGAATTACCGACCGACACGCCGAACCCGCTCGCCTGGCGGGTGACCCATTTCGCCGCCGAGCGTCTGACGGTGCAGCGAACATCGGGGGGCGCTTCGCTGGAACTGATTTCGCCCGACGTCGTCGAGACGATCGTCTTGGGTGGCGACGCGACGACAGGTGGCAGGTTATCGACGGCCCTCGCCGAATTGGCCGCGACCGCCGCGGTCGAACGGCTGCAATTGACCCGCGAGCTTGTCGATCGGGCCGCGGCCGATTGGAGCCTTGCCGCATCCGCCCGCGCGATCCCCGCCGATTCGTCGGGCTCGAGGCTCGTCGAGGCCGCGCGGTCAACGCTTTCCGACGGCGAGCCGTTGATCCGGACCGGCGAGGCCGCCCAGTCGTTGCGGATGGCCAGACGGGCCGACGCCTGGGCCCTCCGTTCGCAGTGGCAACTGCACGCCGCGCTCAGCCCCGGCGGGAGGCTCGACCCGATCGTCAGTTCTCCGCCGCTGTTGGCGGCATCGGGGGTCCCGATGCAGGTCGTCTGGGGGCCGCTGATGGGGGAGGTTTCCTGGGGTGACAATCTGCTTGTCGGCGGGTCGCTCGATACGGCTCAGCTTTTAGGGGACGCCGGTTGGGTCGTCGGGAGGCGGCCCGAACTGGCGGGTGAAGTGGAGGCGAAGGTCGGGATCACCCAGGGGCCTCAGGTCGAAGGTGAAGGCTGCTTGGTCGCCAGCGTCGTCGGCGTCTCGACCCAATCGTTGCCGGGGGGGTATGCCGGAACGACGCTCCAGATCCGCAGCCCCGCGGTTCGCTTGCCCGCCAACCGAGCGATCCGGATCGAGGCCCGCCTGAGAACGCTCGGGTTCGGCGGCCCGGACCAGGGGGTCTTGGTCCACGACAGCATCGCCGGGCCGGAGCTGGGCGTTCTCGTTCGCGCCACCCCCCAGTGGCAGACGGTGCGGCTCTATCGCCAATCGGTCAGCGAAGGGGAGCTCCGCGTCTTGTTCGAGCTGCTCGGTGCGGGCGAGGTAGCCATCGACGACGTCCAAATCCGGCCGTGGGACCCGAAACCGGGGGCCGCCCCTGGCGACCCGGCAGGCCCGCAAATCCCCTTGCGGCCGTTGGGGGTCGACGAGCCGTTGCCGGCCGTGTTGCGCACGATGCCAACGGCCGAGAGGTCGGCGCAAAGCGTCGTTCCCCTCCCGCCGCGGGCCGAGAAACGCTAGCCCGGCCGTCAGGGGTTTCGAGCTGCCGCGATCTTCCGACCGGCTTGCCAGCCGCCGTTAGGATCGCGACAGTGGACTGGGGACGCGGCAGCGGATCAGGCGGGCTAGCCTCCATGAGATGATGGGATGTGGCCCGAGCCGCACGCCAACACCCCGTCGACATTAACCGCGATCGTAAAACGATGCTCGTCGAAACCCCGTTCAAACTGCACCAGCCCTTCGCCCCTTCCGGCGACCAACCGGAAGCGATCGCGGCGCTTGCGGCCGGCTTCCGGAAGGGCGAACCCTACCAGGTGCTGCTCGGGGCGACCGGCACCGGCAAGACGTACACGATGGCCAACGTGATCGCCAAGCTGAACCGCCCCGCGTTGATCTTGAGCCACAACAAGACGCTCGCCGCACAGCTCTATGCCGAGTTCCGCGAGTTCTTCCCGGAAAACGCCGTCCATTACTTCGTCAGCTATTACGATTACTACCAGCCCGAGGCCTACATCCCCGCCCGCGACGTCTATATCGAGAAGGACTCGTCGATCAACGAGGAGATCGATCGGTTGCGGTTGGCGACGACCAGTTCGCTCGTCAGCCGCCGCGACGTCGTGATCGTCGCCTCGGTCAGCAGCATCTACGGCTTGGGCTCTCCGGACGATTACAAGAAGTCGGTCGTCGGGATCCACCGGGGGGATCGGCTCCGCCGTGACCACCTGTTGCTGAAGCTGGTCGACATCCAGTACGACCGCAACGACATCGCCTTCGAGCGTGGGCGGTTTCGGGTCCGTGGCGATTCGATCGAACTCTGGCCGAGCTACGAGGAATTCGCCTATCGGATCGAGATGTGGGGGGACGAGATCGAGCGGATCTCGATCATCAAACCGGTTAGCGGCGAAGTCCTGCAGACGCTCGACTACGTCTATGTCTATCCCGCGAAGCACTTCGTGATGCCCGAGAGCCGGATCCAACAGGCGATCCGTGAGATCCGCGCGGAGCTCGACCAATCGCTCGCCATGTTCCAAGCCCAAGGGAAGCTGCTCGAGGCCCAGCGGTTGTCGGCCCGCACCCGCTTCGACCTCGAAATGATGCAAGAGGTCGGCCATTGCCCGGGGATCGAAAATTACAGCCGGCCGTTGTCGGGCAAGCCGCCGGGTGCGACCCCGGACACCCTGTACGATTTTTTCCCCGATGACTTCGTCACCTTCATCGACGAGTCGCACGTCACCGTGTCGCAGGTCCGCGCGATGTACGCGGGGGATCGCAGCCGCAAGATGACGCTGGTCGAGCACGGCTTTCGGCTCCCCAGCGCCCTGGACAATCGGCCGCTGCGGTTCGACGAATGGGAGGCCAAGAATCGGCAGATCTGTTTCGTTTCCGCGACCCCCGGCGAATACGAATTGGATAAGACGGGGGGCGAGGTGGTCGAGCAGATCATTCGCCCCACCGGGCTGTTGGACCCGATCGTCGAGGTCGTGCCCGCCCGCGGCCAGGTCGCCCATCTGCTGGAAGAGATCCGCATCCGGGCCGCGAAGGACCAACGCGTCCTCGTCACCGCTTTGACGAAACGCCTGGCGGAGGACCTGGCCTCGTTCCTGCAAGAACAGAACGTCCGCTGCCGCTGGTTGCACAGCGAATTGGACGCCTTCGAGCGGGTCGATCTGCTGCAGGACCTCCGCGCGGGACGGTTCGATTGCCTCGTCGGCGTGAACCTGCTCCGCGAAGGGCTCGACCTCCCGGAGGTCTCGCTCGTCGCGATCCTCGATGCCGACAAGGAGGGGTTCCTGAGGAGCGAAACGAGCCTCATCCAGACGATCGGTCGGGCCGCCCGTAACGTCGAGGCGAGGGTGATCCTTTACGCCGACACGATCACCCCTTCGATGCGAGCGGCGATCGAGGAGACGCGCCGGAGACGCGAGATCCAAGAAGATTACAACCGTAAGCACGGCATCGTCCCGACGTCGATCCGCAAAGGGGTCCGCGCGGGGATCGAATCGGACGCGGCTCGGCACCGGCGGACCGCCGCGGCGGCACGCCAGGAGGAGACGGGCCAAAAGATCACGCTCGAATACGTCGACGCCCTAGAGCAAGAGATGCTCGCGGCGGCCGAGGATTTGGAGTTCGAGAAGGCGGCCGCCATCCGCGACCGCGTCCTGCAACTGAAGCCCCACATCGGCAAGCCGCTGTCCGACATCGAATACATCGAAGCCGTCTCGGGCGACGGCGGCCGGCAGCGGAAAGGGAAAGGGGTGCGAAAGCCCACAGGGGTCAAAAAATCGAAGGTCCCCCGCCCCAAGAATTGAGGCCGCGCTTCGCCCGCCAGGCGGCACGACCTCGGCTCGATGCGACCCGCCTGCGTCGCGTCACGCCTTGACGACCCTCGCCCTTCCCTGCAACCCCGCCGTCGCGTTGCGGGTGTCGATCACCAGTTCGGACCAGTCGACGAGCTGGCGATAATCGACACAGGCGTGCGCGGTCACGATCAACGCCGCGTCAAAGCCCCGCACATGGGCCTCTTCCCAAGGGACGCTCGTCATCCCGGCGTAATGCGGGTGCTCGCGGTTCTTGCGGATCACCGGGACGAAGGGGTCGTGATAGGCGATCTCCGCCCCCGCCTCGCGGAGCAGGTCCATCAGCACATAGCTGGGTGATTCGCGGTCGTCGTCGACGTTCGCCTTGTAGGCCAACCCGACCAGCAGCACGCGGCTCCCGTTGAGCGGTTTGCGGTCCGTGTTGAGCGCCTCGGCGACGCGGGTCACGACGTGCTTGGGCATCGCCGTGTTGATTTCGCCGGCCAGCTCGATGAAGCGGGTCGCTTGGCCGTATTCGCGGGCCTTCCATGTCAGGTAGAACGGGTCGATCGGGATGCAGTGCCCGCCCAACCCCGGGCCGGGGTAGAAAGGCATGAAGCCGAAGGGCTTGGTCTTCGCCGCTTCGATCACTTCCCAGATATCGATCCCCATCGCCTCGTAGACGACCTTGAGCTCGTTGACCAGCGCGATGTTGACGCTGCGAAAGATGTTTTCCAGCAGCTTCGTCGCCTCGGCGACCCGACAACTCGAAACCGGGATCACCCGGTCGACCGCCCGCAGGTAGAGCTCTTGGGCGCGGGTCATGCAGGCCGGGGTGAGCCCACCGACGACCTTGGGGATCTTCGCGACTTGGCTGTTGGGGTTCCCCGGGTCTTCCCGCTCCGGAGAGAACGCCAAATGAAAATCTTCCCCGGCACGCAGCCCCGATCCCGCCTCGAGCACCTCGCGGAGCGCCTCGTCGGTCGTCCCCGGGTAGGTCGTCGATTCGAGCACGACCAGCGTCCCGGGCCGCAGGTGCGGGGCGATCCCTTCCCCCGTCTTCAAGATGAACGAAATGTCCGGTTCGCGGTTTTTACTCAGCGGGGTCGGGACGCAGATCACGACCGCCTCGCAGTGAGCGACCTTCGCCATGTCGGTCGTTGCTGTTAAACGTCCCGAGGCGACCTGGTCGTAAAGCGTCTCGCTGGCGATATGCCGGATGTACGACTCGCCACGGCGGATCGATTCGACCTTGGCGGTATCGACATCGATCCCCATCACTCGCTGGCCGCGGTTGGCGAATTGGATACCCAGCGGCAGACCGACATAACCCAGCCCGATGATCGCGATCATGGTGTTCCCTTTCGCCTTGGCTGAGGCCGGGCGACGCTTCGCGGATTTGATTTGCAGGCCGTGGGCATCGTATCGCGGGGTCGGGTGGATCGGTGGTCAGGCAGGACGTGGCGGTGCTGTTGCCATTGCGAGCTTCGTCCCGCAGGGGTCATTCGGTGATCGGCGCTTTTGCTAACAATTCTAATTGGCAATCGTCGAGGGTCACCGAAGCCCCCTGGTTCATGAACCGGACTTCGACGATGAGCAGGGTTTGCTGGTGGCGTCTCAGGACTCGCCCTTCGAAGCCGGCGAATCGGCCGGTGCGGACGCGGACCAGGTCGCCGGCGTCGATCTGTGCCTCCGGGGCAAGTGGGGCTCCGGTGCGGATCAGGTTTTGGATCTGGGCCAGGTCATGAACGAGCTGTGGGATGTCGGTGACCGGCATCACTCGCGAGACGCAGCCGCTGCAGACCGCGGCGTACCGCGCCATCTCGTCTCCCCGGACGAAGACGTAATTCGAAAAGAGCGGGATGAATGATTCGCGGATCCGCCCGGAGGGGGATCGATAGCGTTTCGGGATGACGGGCGAATAATGTGCGATCCCGTCGCCACGAAGCGTACGCATCAACTGCTTTTCTTGCCTTGAGCGGGTGTAGCAAGCCCACCAAGGGGTGTCATCGGCCCCCAGTTCGAAAAGGTTGTCCGGGAAACAGTCGGGCTCGGAGCTCAGGATGGGCATGCGTTCGGCTTTGTCCGGTCGGGGATTCGCGGGGTGCCGAAGCGCCGCCCAGCCCCGAGGCCATTGGCGACGATCGCACCATCGGCCGCGGCGACAACAAGCCCCGGCGTGTAATCATTGGCCACAAAGGGACTTCGGTCCAGTCCGAAGCTTCGCCCGCCATACAGGGGGGGTCGGATCCCGTCTGACGCGACCGTCATTCGTCGGTACGACCCCGACAGGCGTTGATTTATGCAACTTTGTTTCAACTGTTACGACCGTTACGGGCGATACAGAAGGCACCGGTCGGATTATCCGAACCTCGGTTCGTGACGACATGGCATAAAATCAGCTTAACGCCGACCGCCAGGGGGGTCAGATGGCGATTCGCTCAAATAATGATTCACTTTCGAGCGACACCGGAGGGTGCTTGCGGTCCCGAAAGGGCCGCGGCTCCGATACCCGTCGTCGTTCGCGGACCGCCCGGACACTCTTGGGGCTCGCGATCGCAGCGGTGATCGTTCCCAGCACGGGGTGCTCGATGTGGAGCGGTATCACCCGTCGCTTATCGAGGCACGACGCCCTCGACGAGTGCATCATCAATTACCGCAACCAGGCTTGGGCTGCCCGGGCTTGGCTCTGCACCGCCGAAGCGTATCGCAACCGCCCCTTCCTTTCCGACTTTGAGGCCGGATTCCGTCAGGGGTACGAAGATATCGCCGCGGGCGGAAATGGTTGCGTCCCGGCGGTCTGCCCGAAGGCCTATTGGGGGTGGCAGTACCAGAGTTCTGACGGCCAGAGCCGGATGAATGCCTGGTTCGAAGGCTACCCGTTGGGGGTCAAGGCGGCGGAACAGGACGGGGTCGGGAATTGGAACGCGGTCGCGACTTCCATGCCCGTACCGCAACTGCCGCCCAAGACGCCAGCGGCCCCGGGCGTCGCCGACCCGAGCGTCATGAATAGCCCCGCCAACCTCGGCGGCCGGCTCTTCGATGGCGACGCGCCTCCGGCCCCCACCAGGGCGCCCGAGACCCTTCCGACGCCTCCGGCGACCAAGGACGGGACACTGCCCCCTGCAAAACCTCAGTCCAGGCTTCCCAACGAATTGGGATCGGCCTCCCCGAGTGATGCGGCCAAGCCGAAGGTTTTGGGCGGGAAGGGTGACGAGAAGACGCCGGGCAAGGAAAAAGGTTTCGACCTCCCGAAGGATATCAAGGGGCTGCTCGAGGCCCCGGTCGTCCCGATCAAGAACTGATCGTCCCGATCAAGAACTGATCGTCCCGATCAAGAACTGAGTTGACGGATTCGCGCATTCATCCTGTCGCGCCGCCATTAGGCGACGCGGCGACCGATTACGACTGGTGGAACGATGACCTGCTGTTCTGACAAACCTCAACCGTCCTCAAGCCGCATCGCCCGCGGCTGGAAGGGCGTGGCCGCGATCTTCGGGTCGTTCGCGTTAAGTGGCTGTACGGCGCTTGTGCAGCCGATCGAGGGGATCCCTGCCAAGCGGCTCCCGCCCCAGCTTTTCGCGGCCCCCAAGAACAACTTGGTGCCGGTCGACATCTCGCTGTTGTCGATCGAGCCGCCGCGAGAATACCAGATCGACGCCGGAGACATCCTCGGGATCTACGTCGAAGGGGTGCTCCCGTTCAACGCGCCGAACCAACCGCCGGAACCGCCGCCGATCAATTTCCCGGGTGAGAACAGCACCCTCCCGCCGTCGCTCGGTTATCCGATCGCGGTCCAGGAGGACGGCACGCTGTCGCTGCCGCTGATCGAACCGCTGGAAGTCCGCGGCCTGACGCTCGATCAGGTCCGTGACCGGATCCGCGAGGCCTACATCGAAGGGGACATCCTGCGCCCCGAGAAGTCTCGCCCGATCGTGACGCTGATCCGCGAGCGGACTTACAACATCATCGTCGTTCGCCAGGACGGCGTCGGCGGTGTGGGTGGGGGCTCCGCCGGGGGCCGCGGGGCCGAAGTCCGAGGCTCGTCGGACCGTAGCGCCCGTGCCTTGCAAGTGAAGCTCCCTGCCGGTCAGAACGACATCTTGCACGCGTTGGTCGAAACGGGTGGCCTCCCCGGCTTGCAAGCCAGGAACGAGGTCAAGCTCTTGCGTGCCAAAGACGCTGATCGTCGTAAGCGGCTCGAATTCATGAAGCTCGTCGCCGCCCAGCAGCAGGCGGCGCTCTCCGATCCGTGTGCCTGCCCACCGCCGCTTCCGGATGATCCGTCGATCCTCCGCGTGCCGCTGCGGATACAACCGGGGACAGTCCCGAACATCTCCGCGGATGACGTCCGGCTTGAAGAAGGTGACGTGGTCTACATCGAAGCCCGCGACACCGAGGTCTTCTACACCGGCGGTCTCCTCTCCGGTGGCGAATTCGTCCTCCCTCGTGACTACGACCTCGACGTGTTGGGGGCCATGGCGATGGCCGGTGCCGGGATTCAGAGCGTAGGGCAAGGGCGCCAGATGGGCGGGCCCATGGGCGGCGGTGGCGGGATGAGCGTTGTTCCTCCGGGAATGCTCTACATCCTTCGGAAGACCGACTGCAACGGCCAGGTGGCGATCGAAGTCGACCTGACCAAGGCGATCAACGACCCGCGTCAACGGCCGCTCATCCAAGCCGGCGACATCCTGATCCTGCAATACAAGTGCGAGGAAGAACTGCTGAACTTCGGCATGGCGACCTTCTTCACCTTCGGCTTATGGCAGCTCTTCCAGGGTAACCAGTAAGTTGTCGACCACCGCTTGATCCGAACCACGCCGGTTCGGGTCAAGCACGCCGGCCGCAAGGTCGGCATCAGGAACGCGCCTTCGAGGCCGGTCCCGCAAGGGTCCGGCCTCGTCGCGTTTACACTTGGCTCTGGCCTTACCCGCCCTCGCCATGCCCCCTTGCGGCTCGTCCCCTGTCAACTCGCCCGCCAGCGGCCGCGAGCCCTGAGCCATGAGTAGACGATCATCGCCGCGGTGATGCCCAGCGGGATCGCACCCACCCACAACCGGTCGCTGTAGCTCTTAGGTTGGGAAGGCTGTTGCTTGTCAACGGCCGCGGGTTCCTGGGGCTCCTCCGGACCGGGTGACGGCGGCGACTCCCCCTGATCCGCCTGTCCCGAGCCGCTTTCCTGCGGGGCGACGAGCGTCACGATCTCTTGCTCGGCCGCCGCCGCCAACGCGCCGGTACCGACGGCCCCATATGTCCCGTCATCGCGGCGGACCATCAGCAGCACATCAAGCCCGACCCCTTTGGCCACCCGCACCCCATCTTCAGGACCCAGCACATTGATCGCGGTGGCCCAAGCGTCGGCCGTCATGCAATCGCCGGCCAAGATCGAAACCGACGCGGCGGCATGCCGGACCGGCCGGCCGTCGGTGGGGTTGATCGTGTGCGAATACCGCTGTCCCTCGTGTTCGAAGTAATTCCGATAATCCCCGCTCGTCGCGATCGCGATGTCGCGAAGCGGGATCGCTTTGGCAACGGCATCCCCTTTGGCGTCGGGTTGCTGCAAGCCGACCATCCAGGGTTCGCCCCCCTTGTCACCTTTCGCCCGTACCTCACCCCCGATCTCGACGAACAGGTCCTTGGCTCCGAACCCGTGCAGCAGTTCGACGACGCGATCGACGCCATGCCCTTTGGCGATCGCCGACAGGTCGATCGACAGGTCGGGGATCGCCTTGCGAATCGCCGGCGGGTCCTGGCGGGCCGAAAGGTGCTGCGACCCGACCCGCCGGAGGATCTCGGCGAGCGTTTCCGCCGAAGGTGGGGACTGCGTCCGTTTCCCTGGGCCGAAGCTCCAGGCGTTGACCAGCGGCATCACCGTCACGTCCATCGCCCCCTCGCTTTGGCGATGCACCTCCAGCGCCTTAGCGACGACCATCGCCGTCTCCGGGCTCACTTCGAACCAATCGGTCGAAGTGCTGCTGTTGAAACGGCTGATCTCCGACGACTTGAGGTAGGTCGACATTTGGTCGTTGACTTCGCGCAACTCCTGATCGACCCGCAATCGCCAATCCTCGGGTAGCGTGCTGGGCGGGTCGTGGATCTTGACGACATACCGCGTCCCCATCGTCTCGCCGCGGGCTTGAGCGATCGTCGGAGGATCGGCGGCGGAAGTTCCCTTGGGAGACGCCACCGCGATGATCGCGATCAGCACCCAGCCACGGACCCACAACGCTGGGGCCAACAACGCTGGGGCCCACCCCGCCGGGGCCAACCACGCCGGGTCCCACCACGCCGGGTCCCACCACGCCGGCGCTGCGCCGGATGGCGGGGCGAAAAAAACGACGTGGCCTCCGCCAAGGGGGCCTTCGGCCTGCGTCATGAGCGACCTGTCTTGAGTAGCCGTTCTGCCTTTGGTGAGGCTGGTTTGAGGACCGGTCCGGGTTGGGCGCTGCCGGATTCTCCCTGCCTGAACCCGATCACCCAGCCTTCCGGAGGGGTACATCTTAGATCGCCGACCGCCAGTCCCCTACCCCACTTGGGGCGTTAACCCACCTGGGTTTTGGGGAGTTTGCCGAGCGAATCGTCGAGACTGGCGATCGATCGCGATGTCGGGTTGGCCGGATCGGGGAGGGCATTGGCCGCGCGATCGGCCTCTGGGGGGCTCTAAGAGGCTCTGCGGGAGTTTTTTCGTGGGGGCCGATTTTCCGAATCTTTCGCAGTTTCGGCGGCAATCGCCGGGATCTCGGTTGCTTCGGTCGCATCGCTGCGGTCAGCAGGTTACGGAATGATTCGACTCGCTTCGACTCGCCGATCAATCGGCGGAAGGGTTTTCAAAAATGGTCGCGACTTCGCCCGCCGCAGGCGTATTGGCCGAGCAGCTCTACGGGCCGGTAATGGGGTGGATGCCGAAAGTCGAGAAGCGGTTGCAGGTCGAACTGCAAAGCCGCTACGAGACGGTCGCACCGCTGCTCAGGCATGGCGGTCAATTGGGTGGCAAGCGGCTCCGCCCGGCCTTGGTGCTCCTTTCAGGGGCGGCTGTCGATCCGCTTCGGGTCGGAGACGATCACGTGGTGTTGGGCGTTGTCCTGGAAATGGTTCACACCGCAACATTGATCCATGACGACGTGCTCGATGCGGCCCAAACCCGGCGCCGCTTCCCGACGATCCATTCGGTTTGGGGCGACCACGCGGCGATCCTCCTCGGGGACTATCTTTTCTCGCAAGCTTTCCGGCTGGCAGCGACGCTCGACTCCACGCTCGCTTGCCGCTGGATCGGCGAGGCCTCGCGGAAAGTGTGCGAAGGGGAGCTGCGGCAGGTCCTGGGACGCGGGGCGACCGACCTCGACGAGGCGACTTACGTCGACATGTTGCGTGGCAAGACGGCAGAGCTGTGCGCGGTGGCATGTCGCCTCGGTGGGCGATCGGCCGGGGCGTCGTCCGCGGTTAGCCGCCGGCTCGGCGAATATGGTGAGGCGCTCGGCATCGCCTTCCAGATCGCCGACGATTACCTCGACCTGTGGGGGGATGATCGCGTCGCCGGCAAAACGCTCGGCACTGATCTGTTGCAAGGGAAGTGGACGTTACCGCTGCTGCGGCTGTTGGCCACCGCCGACGCGGCCGACCGCGAGCGTTTGGTGTCGATCCTGGCCGGCCCGCCCCAGCAACGCTTCGCGGAGGTGATGCCGATGCTCGAAGCGAGCGACGCCAGGGCTTACACGGTGCGCGTCGCCGAGTCGTATCGGGATCGCGCCGAAGAGGCACTCGAACTCCTCCCCGACTCCCCCGCCAAGCGTTCGCTCCGCTGCTTGGCGTCATTCGCGATCGACCGCGGCTTCTGAGCCGCATGCCGCGGGTGGGCGATGCGGGGTAAACCGGCCCCGCTGCGGGGGAAAACCCGTATCGAATCCCCTCGAGATCGCGTATAGTGGACGATGCTCCGCCGCTCCTGTGGGCGGAGATGACCCTGTCTTGATCCCGGATCAGACGCGGTGCAGGGGGTGTCGGCCTGTCGCGATCGCCCGCCGCCCTCGTCGCACGTCGACTTGGACGACCGTTGCCAGGGGCTTGCGGTGACTTCGCAATAGCGTGTTTTCGCCGCACATCGCTGTCGTCACGGGTTGCGTTGCCACAGGTTGCAGTCCCTACAGATTTCAGTCGCCACGTGGTGCGGCCGATGCCTGTCGCTGTCAAAACGCCACGATGTCGTTGCCGTTTGCCGAATTAGACCGTTACTCAGTGGTTGTTGATGGATACGCCGATCATTCCCGCCCCCAAGCTTTTTTCGGAGCTTGACCTGTCGCCGGTGACGCTGCGGGCACTCGATCGGATCGGATTCAAACATTCGACGCCGATCCAATCGGGGCTGATCCCGTTGGCCCTCGAAGGGCACGACGTTATCGGGCAGGCGCGGACCGGGACGGGCAAGACGGCTGCCTTCTCGATCCCGATCCTCGAACAGCTCGATTCGCTCGAAGATGCCCGCGACCCCCAGGCCCTGATCATCGTCCCGACCCGCGAGCTCGCCGATCAGGTCGGCCGAGAGGCGGCCCGGTTGGCTCACGGGGTGCCGACCGAGATCGCGGTTTTGGCCGGCGGCAAGAACATGACGGGGCAATTGAGGCAATTGCAAAACGGCGTGCAGATCGTCGTCGGCACGCCCGGCCGGATCCATGACCACCTCCAACGCGGGACGCTGCGGACCGGCTCTGTGTGGTGCGTCGTCCTCGACGAAGCCGACCGGATGCTCGACATCGGTTTCCGCCCCCAGATCGAACGGATCCTCCGGCGCTGCCCTAAAGACCGTCAGACGTTGCTCTTGTCGGCGACTCTCCCGCCGACCGTTCGCCGGCTCGCCGAATCGTACATGGTCGATCCGCTCGTGATCGATTGCTGCACGACGGCGATGGCGGTCGAAACGATCGAGCAACGTTACTTCACGGTCGACTTCGAACGCAAAATCGACCTCCTCGTTCACCTCCTGCGTCGGGAACAGCCCGAACAGGCGATCGTCTTCTGTCGCACTCGCCGTGGCACGGACAAGCTCCACCGCAGGCTCGCCCAGGATTTTCCCGACACCGGCTGCATGCACGGCGACATGGCCCAGCGGGAGCGTGACCGCGTCCTGCAAAAGCTTCGCGACCGCAAGCTCAGGATCCTCGTCGCCACCGATGTCGTCGGCCGCGGCATCGACATCAGCACCATTTCGCACATCATCAATTTTGACGTCCCGCAGGATTGCGACGACTACGTCCACCGCGTCGGCCGGACCGGCCGGATGGGACGCGAAGGGATCGCCTTCACCTTCGTCGTTCCGGGCGAAGGGGACATCCTCACCTCGATCGAACAGCGGATCAATCGGGAACTGATCAAGGATTCGATCGAGGGGTTCGAAACGTCCGGAGCCGCCCCGTCACGGGCCGCGGTCGAGGCGGCGGAGCTCGCCAAGGAGGCCCTGATCGAACCCGTCCCCATCCCGCGACGGCTGAACCCGATGAACCGCCCGTCTCGCGGCCGTCGCCGGTAACAGGCCCGCGGCCGTCGCCGGTAATAGGCCCGCACATTTTCTCCTGCCGCTAAGGTCGGCCCCGTCCCGACCATCGGCCCCGCCCCGGCCATCGGCCCCGCCCCGGCCATCGACGCCCCCCCATCGCCGCGCTACGAAATCTGCGGCTTCCGCCATCCCGCGTGACTACCGATGCGGCGCCCGCCCGATTACACTGGTCAGGCGGAGATTCCGTCGCTCCCCGACGTCGAACGCTCGCATCTCCGCCCTCCTACGCTCTTCCCGAGTCCCCCCGCGATTCCCCCGAGAACCTACACGTGAACCAGTCGCTCTCCTTGCCCCAGGCAACCTGTGAACCGATTGATCCCTCGCCCAGCTTCTTCCGCCGCGCCTTCGCCCGAGCCGCTTGCGCCGCGTTCGCCCTGATCGCGATCGTGCCGACGGCCCGCGCCGAAACGATCGGGCGGATCGAGAAGCTCGACGAAGCGTTCGAGACCCTCGTCGCCCCCGATGCCAAGATCGAAGTCCTCGCCTCCGGGTTCACCTGGACCGAAGGGCCGGTCTGGGTCGAAGACGGCCAAGGGGGGCACCTCCTCTTCACCGACATCCCCCGCAACAGCATCTTTCGCTGGACCCCGGCCCGCGGCATCGAACTCTTCATGCACCCCAGCGGCTACACCGGCAACACCTTTTACGGTCTGGAGCCCGGTGCGAACGGGTTGGCGATCGACCCCCAAGGCCGACTGGTCTGCTGCGAACATGGCGATCGACGCGTCTCGGTCCTCACCCCCGGCGGCGGCAAAATGACGCTCGTCGATTCGTTCGAAGGGAAACGCCTCAACAGCCCCAATGACCTCTGCTTCGACTCGGCCGGTTCGATCTACTTCACCGACCCCCCCTACGGCTTGCCAAAGCGCGCCGATGACCCCCGCCGAGAGCTCGATTTCTGCGGCGTCTACCGCCTCGACCCCGATCGCAAACTGACACTGCTGACCAAACAGCTCGCCCGCCCCAACGGTATCGGGCTCTCCCCCGATCAAAAGACGCTCTACGTCGCGCAGAGCGATACCGAATTGCCGATCTGGGTCTCCTTCCCGATCAAAGAGGACAAGACGCTCGGTGAGATGAAGACGCTCCACAACGCCAAAGACGCGATGAAAGATTTCCTCGGGTTGCCGGACGGCCTGGTCGTTCACCCCAACGGGACGATCTTCGGTAGCGGACCCGGGGGCGTCTACGTCCTGAGCCCCGAAGGGAAACTGCTCGGCCGCATCCTGACGCTGGGGCGATGCAGCAACTGCACGCTGACCCCCGACAACAAGTGGCTCTACATCACCGCCGACAGCCAACTCTGTCGTATCGCGATCAAGTGATCGCCGGCAATCGCACACCCCGCTGACGGGGGCGGAAATCACATGCCGCTCCTGTCAGAAGGAAAAACGCCGAAACGGCCGACCACAGAACAGCTCGACTTAAAACGATGGGGATGAACAGCGGTAAAGGCGGCCCGAAAATTTTTTTCGCCCGATCCGCATCGCCGGCCGTTGCCTTTGTCAGCCAACGCCCTAGCATCGTTAACAGGGGGAGACCCGCCCCTAACCGAAGATCCACATCCGACACCACATCCGACAGGAGCCGACTTCCCACCCGTGAGTGATTCCAACAGGTCCGACAGCGTCGCCAGCGAAAAGAGCGTTCTTGCCCGCCTCGTCCTCGATGATCTCCACCCCGAAGAAGACCCGCTCGAGGAGATCTACCGGTTGGCGACAACCGCCGGGACAGAGGTCGTCGAGGAACTCCTCCAGCGTCGCGGTCAACCCGACAAGGCCACCCTCTTCGGCAAAGGGAAAGTCGCCGAACTCAAGTCGCTCGTCGAGCAGACCTCCGCCGATGTGGTGATCGTTGATAACAACCTGAACCCGGCACAAACCCGCAACCTCGAAAAGGCGATCGGGAAAAAGGTCATCGATCGCACGGAGCTGATCCTCGACATCTTCGCCGCGGGGGCACGCACGCACGAGGCCCGGTTGGCCGTCGAATTGGCCCAACTCGAATACTCCCTCCCGCGGCTCAAGCGGATGTGGACCCACCTCTCACGCCAGAAGATGGGCGTCGGCGCCCGCGGCCCTGGCGAGAAGCAATTGGAATCCGACCGCCGCCTAGCGCTCAAACGGATCCATGACCTCAAGGGCGAACTGAGCCGCGTCGAAGGGCGACGCGAAAGGCAGGTCGCCTCCCGCGATGGCATCTCGACCATCTCCCTCGTCGGCTACACCAACGCCGGCAAAAGCACCCTGATGAACGCCTTGACCGGCGCCGGCGTCGAAGCCGCCGACCGACTCTTCGCGACGCTCGATACCCGCACCCGGCGCTGGGAACTCCCGGGTTGGGGTACCGTCCTGCTAAGCGATACCGTCGGTTTCATCCGTGACCTGCCCCACTCCCTCGTCGCCAGTTTCAAGTCGACCCTCGAGGAGACCCGCCAAGCGTCGTTGCTCCTGCACGTCGCCGATGCCTCGAGCCCCGTCGTCTTCGACCAGATCGCCGCGGTCTACAAGGTCCTCAGCGAACTCGGGATTGAAGAGAAGGACACCCTGCTCGTCCTCAATAAGGTCGATGCCGTCGACCAGCCCGTGGTGCTCGAGCGGATCTACGACCGTTACCCCGACGCGATCCCCGTGAGCGCACTCACCGGCAAAGGGCTTGCCGCGCTCGCCGATGCCGTCGGCCGTGCGCTCGGTGACGAATTCCTCGATCTCGAAATCGAGCTCGATCCCGCCGACGGTAAACTGCTGGCCCACCTCGCCTCGCAGGGTGAGATCCTCTCGCAGGAATACACCGACACCGCCGTCTTCGTCCACGCCCGGATCCCCGCGGCGGCCTTCGGGATGGTCCGCGATCGCGCGATGTCCTACCGCAAGCTGATCAGTCACGCCGCCGGCGAGGTCGCCTGATCGTGCCCCGCTTCGATCCCAAAGGTGCCGTCGTGATCCTCACCGGTGCCTCCAGCGGGATCGGGCGGGAGCTCTGTCAATTGCTGGCAGCCCGCGGGGCGAATGTCGTCGCGACCGCTCGACGCGAAGATCGCTTGATCGATCTACGCGACACGATCGGGCGAGAGTTCCCCTCTGCCCAACCGATCGAAATCCTCCCCGGTGATATCACCGACCCCTCGCTACGGCGGAGGCTTGTCGATCATGCGACGCGGATCGGCGATGGTCGTCTCGACCTGCTGGTCAACAACGCCGGGGTCGGCGCGATCGGCCCGTTCCAGTGGGCTACCCCCGAGAGGTTGCGGCGGGTGATGGAGGTCAACTTCTTCGCACCCGCGGAATTGACCCGTGCGGCAATACCCCTGCTGAAAGGGGGCCGCTCCCCGGTGATCTGCAACGTCGGCAGCGTCCTGGGGCATCGCGCCGTGCCGAACAAGAGCGAGTACTGTGCGGCGAAATTCGCCTTGCATGGCTGGTCAGACTCCCTCCGCGCCGAATTGCGGCCCTGCGGCATCCAAGTGACCTTGGTCAGCCCCAGCACCACGCGGAGCGAATTCTTCGACGCCGTCATCGACACGCCCGTGGGCGAAAAAAGCCGGGGCTTCGGGAGCTGGTCGGCGGGACGCGTCGCCCACGCCGCCCTGGCCGCGATCGTCGCCCGTCGGGCCGAGGTCATCCTCAGCCTCGGTGGCAAGGCACTCGTCTATGCCGATCGCCTCGCCCCGCCGCTGATCAATTTCGCCCTCGCCGAAAGGGACGAACGGTCCCCTTAGGGCCTAACCCTAGGGCTTCACGATCCGCCCGAAGAGATGTCCCCCTTTGGCGTCATGCGCCCACGTCCCGCTGTATCGACCGTCATGGATCAACACCCGGGCAGAAAACTTCCCCATCCCCGGGACCCACAGGTTGTCCATCGTGATGACCGGGGTGTTACCCGACCACAGGATCTCCAGATCGATCGGCACCTCGCTGTCCGTCTCGCCGTACTGGATGCGGCTCGTTAGCCGGAACCGGTCGGGCTCGGGCAACTTCTCGACCTTGCTGATCGTGTACGTCTCCGGTTTCGCCGACCCGCCCTCATCGCCGTCAGTGGTGTAACGGCCGACGAATTTCGCGCCGGTCAAATACTTTACGATCCGGCCTTCTCGCTCCTGCTGCGCCTCTGCGGCAGAGGGCTTCTCCTGGGCGATCACCACGCCACTCAAGCAGAGCGACAGACAAGCTACCAATAGCGATCTCATCATTGATTATCTCCCTCACCGGCCTGGGTGATCGTTCGCCCCGCGAATCGGGATCGGCTCTCTTCGCGAGCAAACGCGTCCGCGCGGGATTCACGCCAGACAAACTCGCGACCGTGGGGGACAACCGACCCAGGCCAACCTTGAATAGAACAGACGCTCCGGCCCGGAAGAAGCATTTCTTCCGGCTCGCCTGAGTGTATCACAAGGTCCCGCATCACGCTCCAGCCGCCCTGTCGCGATCACGCACAAGCCGCTCGGTCGCGATCACGCGACGCGTCGAATACTCGTGGGGTAAGCATCGATGCGAAGCGTCGCCGGCAACGTCATCCCCTCCGGCTTTGGCGCTTCGATCGCCGCACGCCGAAGTCGTGCGATCCCCGCCGGTCGGGCGACAACCGAAGCCAACTGCCCAGCCACCTGCGCTAAACCGCCAGTGCGGAACAGGCCGATCGGCCGAAGCACGTTCGCCACGCTCGCCTTGACCGCGCCCGAGATCTGCGACCCGCCCGAGAACTCCGTGGCCAACGACCGAAGCCATCGCCCCCCTTCGAACGACCCGCGAGGTACCAACTGGTGAGGCTCGCCAATGACGATCGAATCCTCGGTCGCTTCGCATGACCAACCCGAATCGACGAGCAACCGCGACCATGCAAATTCACACGCCGACCAGTCATCAAATGCGGCCGCACGGCTGACCGCTAACAATTCGCTCCGCCGCCAAAACGATGCCGCGAGGTAAACGCCCCGCACCACGGTCAGGTCGCTCGGCGACAACTCTTTCGGATCGGCAAGCATCGGTGCGTAGACCCGCTGGGCCGACTCGACCCAACCGGCCGCCGCCGTCCGCTCAGACTGGTCGACCAACAGCGGCGCGACGAGCGCACAATTCTCCCCCGACAACCTCCGTAACGGGACCTCCGTCCAACCGGAAGTCGCCCGTATGCCGTTGCCAAGGATGTGGATCGCCCGACTCGATGTCGCTTCCGCCGCCGCGGCAATTAGCCTCGGCAAACGTGACGACTCCGCCCGGATGAACCGTACCTCGTCACCCAAATCGAATGGGTCTTGATAACTCCCATCATGCACGACGCAGACCTCGGAACCCGCCGGTCGGTTTTCAAGCACCGAGACGAGGCTCTCTTCAAAGCCGGCGTTGTCGCCAAGATGGGGTACAACGATCGAAATTCTCACATCGCTACTCGTGGAGACGATCTGCAGAAGTCAGTCTTCCCGCTCGCGATGGCCCCCTGCCAACCAACCAAGCGTCAGTGTTGTCGTTTTCGGATCACCCCCGACGTTAAGTTTAGGCCTTCGCCATCCAGACCCCCGAAAGAGGTTTACGCTGGTCGTTTAATTTTCCTAGGTCGCCCATCTTCGCGCATTGTTGGGGCTGCGAAGGGGCGGAGGGAGAGACTCCCGGCCGCTCGTGCGTTATCCTGTCGGCCCTCGCGAGGAGGATCCCGCGGCGAGAAGCGACATGGCACCGGCGGTCGGCAAACCCCAGCAAGGCTGCGACCAACCCGCGGTAAACCAAGGGCCAACCCTAAGGCCAACTCGTGTGGCTGAAACGATCAATGAAGGACGGGTGCGATTGATGAAGCGACGTTTTCTCGGTGGGCATGGCCCCGCCGTCTCCGAGATCGGCTTCGGCGGTTGGGCGTTGGGTGGCCAATGGGGCCCGCAGGATGACGCCGTGTCGATCGCCGCGCTGCACGCCGCCATCGATGCCGGCGTTAACCTGATCGACACCGCCGCCGGCTACGGAGACGGCCGTAGCGAACGGGTGATCGCGAAGGTGCTCAAAGACCGACGCGCGGACCAACCCGTTGTCGCGACCAAAACGCCCCCCGCCGAAGGCCCCTGGCCGCCATCCCCCTATTGCCGCTGGGAAGAACGCTATGCGGCAGCCTACCTCCGCGACAACGTCCACCAACGGCTCCGCCAGCTCGGCGTCGAACGGCTCGACCTCCTGCAACTTCACACCTGGACCCGCGCCTGGAACGACGACCCCCAGCCGCTGATGGTCCTGCGACAACTCAAGGACGAAGGGAAAATCAATCTCATCGGGCTCTGCACCCCCGAACAGGACCAGGACTGCGTCGTCCAGTTGATGCGTGACGGCCTAGTCGACGTCATTCAGGTCGTCTTCAATATCTTTGACCAAGAGGCGGCGGCACAGATCTTCTCCGTCGCGACCGAGACCCGGACCGGGGTGATCGTTCGGGTGCCGCTCGACGAAGGGGGACTGACAGGAAAATACCCCCCCGACCACACCTTCCCGCCCGATGATTTCAGGCACGCCTACTTCGCCGGCGATCGGCTAGCTCGGGTCGCCCGTCGCGTCGATGCGATTCGTGCCCAGTGCGAACGTTTTGGGATCCTCGATCGCTACGACCTCGCTGACGTCGCGATCAAGTTCGCCCTCGCCCCAACCGCCGTCTCCAGCGTCATAGTCGGGACACGCACCCCCGCCCAGGCGGCCCGCAACGCCCGCGTCAGTGACCTCCCTGATCTCCCCGAACCGCTGCTCCGCGAACTCCGCCGACATCAATGGCGTCGCGGTATCTGGTATGGGGGAAAATAATACTTAGGGTGCAAATTCATCCCCCATAAGGGTGGCTTGTGCCCCTTTTTTGCGATTTTTTCGGCGAAATTCGGGCAAACTTCCTTGCGTTTAGTCGATCATGAGCAACACTTCGACGTAATTAACTTGCTCCAGGCTTTTGACTGCGGTGCTGATTAGGAAGTGGCGACTCGACAATGCCTCCAATGCGGTGCGGATTTCGATTACATCGAGTTGATCGAGGGATCGCCCCCGAAGTGCGCCCGTTGCAGTCGCATCCAGCGATATGCCCGCAAAACCTTGCGGCTCTTCCCGTTCCTGAGGGTGCTGAGTCCCCTTAAGCCGCTGCTCTACCCGGCCTTGGTCCTTTTGGCTTGCGCGTCGGTGATTTTCTTGGTCTACATCTCGATGGAGGTGTTGGACGCGTTCCTGTCGCTCTTTCGGACCCCTTCCCGTCAATCGGCGAATTGGCCGCTCTTCGGTCCGGCGAATTGAACCGATCGCTGTCGGATCGGACCGTTTCCGCCTGAGCACTCGCTGGGTATGATCCAGGGTCTTGGGCCCATTTCCGTCGAGCCTTAAACCTCTGCCGGTTCCTTTTTCCTTCACGGGAAAGGCGAGGAGTGTCGGCAGTGGGACGGGCCAAGGTAACCGCGAATCACCATCGGCGGCTTGGCACGCCCGCTTCGAAAACGAAAAAAGCCCAGCGAATTAACCGCTGGGCTTTCTTGGCTCGCTAAAAAGTACCCCCGCAAGGACTCGAACCTTGGACCCAGGGATTAAGAGTCCCTTGCTCTACCAACTGAGCTACGGAGGCGTTGTCTGCGTCCACAGTTTTAGCAAAAACCGATCGATTGGCAACCCTTTCGAGGCCTGTTCTTTTCTCGGTTTTGGTGTAGGAATGATTGAGCCCGCTTCGAATTTTTTTTACCCCCCGAGAAAGACCCTTTGGACGTCGCACCGTCAATTCCGGTATCCCCTTCCCGGTCGCACCCTCCCAGACGCGCCCCGGAACTGCTCGCCCCCGCCGGCGACTGGGATTGCGCCAAGGCCGCGATCGAAAACGGGGCCGACGCTGTCTACTTCGGGCTCGATACCGGGTTCAACGCCCGGGCTCGGGCCCACAATTTTGCCCCCCACGAGCTCGAACCCCTCATGGCGATGCTCCACCGCCGCGGGGTCCTCGGTTACGTCACGCTGAACACCCTCGTCTTCGCCAGCGAGTTGCGACAGCTCGCCGAGACCGTCACCACGATCGCCCAAGCCGGGGTCGATGCCGTCCTTGTCCAAGACTTAGGCGTCGCCCGGCTGGTCCGCGAGCTCTGCCCCGACCTCGATGTCCATGCCTCGACCCAAATGACGATGACGAGCGCCGAGACGATCGCCGCCGCCTCCGACCTGGGGCTCCGCCGCGTCGTCCTGGCACGCGAATTGTCTCTCGACGAGATCCGCGCGATCGCCGCCCGCACCGAGATGCCGCTGGAGACCTTCATCCACGGCGCCCTCTGCGTCGCCTACTCGGGCCAATGCCTGACGAGCGAATCGCTGGGGGGACGCAGCGCCAATCGAGGGCAATGCGCTCAGGCCTGCAGGCTCCCGTACGAACTGATCGTCGATGGCCGCGATCGTCCGCTGGGGGATGTCCGTTACCTGCTCAGCCCCCAAGACCTTGCCGGATACGCTTCGATCCCCGCCCTAATCGAAGCGGGTGTCGCTTCGCTGAAGATCGAAGGGCGGTTGAAGACGCCCGAGTACGTCGCGAACATCACCGCACACTATCGCGGCGCGATCGATGCCGCCATGGCCGAACGTCCGATCGCGATCACTGACCGCGAGGTCCGCGAAATGGAGATGTCGTTCTCGCGGGGGTTTTCTCCCGGTTGGCTCGAAGGGAACAACCACAAGCGACTCGTCCCAGGTACCGAGTCTTCAAAGCGGGGCGTGCTGGTCGGCCACGTCATCGGCACCCGAGGCGCACGGCTCGCCGTCGATCTCGATCACCCCGTCGCCTTAGGGGATGGGCTCGCCTTCGACGGCGATCGCGTCGCCGGCGAACAACAGGGTGGGCGGGTCTATGGCCTTCGGGTCATCGGCCAAAGGTCGGCGCATGGTTCGGCGCAGAGGTCGGCGCAGAGGTCGGCGCAGGGGTCGGCGCAGGGGTCGGCATCAGGCCCGGTCGAAAGGGTCGAAGGTGGTGAGGTCGAAATCGAATTCGCCCGGGGTAAACTCGACCTGCAAAAGATCGCCCCCGGGGCTCGCGTCTGGAAGAACGACGACCCCGAGCTGAACCGCCGGCTCCGTCGCACCTTCCAGCCCGCCGACCCGATCCGTCGCAGCCGCGTCGACTTCACCGTTCATGCCGCCGTCGGCCAGCCGCTTCGCATCACCGCCCGCAGCGGCCAGGCCCAAGTCGAGGCCTCGTCCGACTCGCCCCTCGCTGCCGCACGCAACCGCCCCGCAACCTCGGAGACGATCGCCCCCCAAATCTCCAGGCTCGGCGGGACTCAGTTCGAACTCGGCCATTGCGATTGCCTGATCGAAGGGGAACCGATGGTCCCCACCAGCTTGCTGAATGACCTCCGCCGAACCCTGGTTACCAAGCTCGACGAGCGTTTGTCCCAGCCCCCCGAACGATCGGTCGACCCGACCGCGCTGGATCGCCTTCTTCGTGAGGCCGGCCCCCCGGCAACACGACTCGCCCCGGCCCAGGCCGCGAACGTTTCCTCGGCAGCGCCCACCGACGCGGAAGGCCGTTCGCACGTGCCGGCCCTGCGGGTCCTCTGCCGCACCACCCAGCAGCTTCGCGCCGTAGCCACCAGCGGCGTGTCGCGGCTCTACGTCGATTTCCACGACATCCGCGAGTACCGCGAGGCCGTCACGATCGCGCATGCCGCAGGGGTCGAGCTCTACATCGCTTCGGTGAGGATCCAAAAGCCGAAAGAGCTCGGGCTGTTGAAGGTCCTCGCCCGTCATGGCGCCGACGGGTTCCTCGTTCGCAACCTCGCCGCACTCGACCATTTCCGAACCGCCGGTTATCCCGTCGTCGGCGATTTTTCGCTGAACGTCGTCAACCCGCTGACCGCCGATTGGCTTCTCGCCCGCGGCTGCCAGCAGGTCACCGCGTCGTACGACCTCAACCGCGACCAATTGCTCGAACTCGCCCAAGCGATGCCGGCCGAAAAGCTCGAGGTCGTCCTGCACCAACACATGCCGATGTTCCACATGGAGCATTGCGTCTTCTGCAGCGTCCTCTCCCCAGGAACGGACAAGACGAATTGTGGCCGCCCCTGCGACCGTCATCAGGTCCGCCTCCGCGATCGCGTCGGGATGGAACACCCGCTGCAGGCCGACGTCGGTTGCCGCAACACGCTCTATAACGCCGTCGCCCAAAGCGGCGCCGAGGCCTACGCCGACTTGGCAAAGGAAGGGATCGGGTCGATCCGCGTCGAATTGCTCGAAGGGTCCGACGAAGAGCTCCTGCGAACCGTCCGGGCCTATCAAGAGCTGATCGCCGGCCGCATGACGGGGTCACAACTTTGGCGTTCGCTGAGCGCTTCCAACCGTGTCGGCGTCACCCGCGGGACGCTCGAAGCCCCCCGCAACCCGCTGACGATCCTCTAGCCCGCTGACGATCCGCTGACGCGTTGCCGGCCGGGGCGAAGTGGGCTGCGATCACCATCGCGCGGCGCGGCGACGAATCACCACGATCGCTCAAGGCCCCGCAGCCGGAAAACGGGCCAAATCGGGCTGGGCCGGATCAAGATCGGCCGGAAGGTACGAAAAGAGCTCGGCGTCCTTGAGCCAAAAGCGGATCTTGAAATCGTCATGACGCGGCTTGTCCGGGAAACGCCCCGTCCCCCAAGTCAGCTCATGCGATGTCGCGTCCCCCCGGAACGCCGCGCACTCGGCGCGTGAAAAACCGGGAACGACGCGCCCCCGCCGGTCTAGGATCTCGGCGGTGACCTCCCCGAGCGGACCGGTGCGGGCGTTGATCATGACCCGCGGCGTGCGGAACGGTTCGCGACGCGTGATCAGCCACCCCTCACCCGCCGTTTCGCCGCTTGCCGCCGCCGCTCGGCTGGACATCGAACAGAAGCCGTCGACGCGGAGTTTTGCCAAGCCGATCGACGCGCCTGCTCGCGGCTCGTCATGCACCTTGTCGGTCCCGCCGTAATAAAACCAAAGCTCATCCCCCACCACCACCGGGGCCCGCGCCGTAACGATCATCCCGCCATCCCAATCCCCTGGCGCGCCCCGCGGGATCAACGGTTGACGCTGTTGCGGCCGAGTCCAATTGACCAGGTCCCAGCTCCACGCCAATTGCACGTCCATCGTCCGCGGCGAATCGGCCTGGGCTTCGTGCAACTTGTCGACCGAATACTCGCCATAGCGAAAGTACCTCGCCGAATAGATCCAAGGGAGCCCGACGTAGAGCCCTTGATAGGCGAAGACCGGCATCCCATAGATTTGCGTCGCATCGGGGTCATGATCGTCCGCGACAAAGACCGGCCCGTCGATCACCTTCGACCAACGGATCCCATCGGGCGAAGTCGCGACACCGACGGCGCGGCCGCGGCGGTTGCGGCTTTTCCACGTGCAGGCATAACGCCCCTGGTAAGGGTCTGCGAAAAACCCCACGACATCGGATGACTCGAACAGCGGCTTCGAGGAATCGGTCGGGTCGGCCCCCGCCTGATAATCCCATCGCAAGCCGTCTTTCGAAAAGGCGACCCGCGGCCCGCGACTCTTGCCGTCAAAACCATACAGCGCATACCGCCGGTTCGGGTCGGGGTCGGCGTAACGCGGGATCACCGAGGGGTTGTGGCAATGGACCCCCGCGAAGAGCTCGGGACTAAAGGCCGAGACGACCAGGTTCGTGCCGGCCGATCCCTCGAACGGGACGATCCCCAAGCTCGGCTTGTCCCACCGGATGCCGTCGTCCGATTCGGCATACCCGACATGGTTGCCCTGGTTCAGCAGTTGATACCAAAGCCGAAACTTATCCCCTTCCCGCAGCACCGTGCCATAGACGTACGGGCCGGTGATCGCCGATTTCCCTTCCCAGGGCTTGTCGGCGACGATGATCGGTCTCGCGTCGTGCTTGCGGGCCGCATGGAATTCTCGCCTCAACCCCGATTGCCGTTCGATCACCGCACCGTCAAGGAAGAGCCTTCGCCACGGCCCGTGCGACGCCCCGGCGAGCGGGTCGGTGGTGTCACCCTTCGCCGCGGGCTTGGCATCGATCTCGTCTTGGCCGACGGCGATCCCCCCCCGCATCGACCAACCCATGCCAATCCAACCGCCCGCCGTGGTCGCACCGGCGGAACAGGCCAAGAGGAAATCACGCCGTTTCATCCGATGCCTCTGGTGGGTGGGGCGGTTCGGCCCTTTCCGTTCAGGCCTCGCTTTGTGATCAACCACGGCGATTCGATTCGAGACAATCCGTATCGCCCGCGTTCATGTTCCCCGCGTCACGCTTCCGCTACTGGGTCATGACGCTGACGCTCAGTGGGCACGGCTCAGTGGGCCGCCCCTCAGTGGGCTGCGGCGCCGGGGGTCGGCATTGCCTTGGGGGCTTTGGTCAACACCGTCACCGCCCCCAGGATCGTGACCAGCATCGCGGCGATGAATGGGAAGTTGATTTGTCCCCACGAACCGCTTTCGGTGACCGAGGTGATCGTGTTGATGATCGGGGCCAACCCGAAGATCATCGGCATCATGAAGATCGGCTTGCCGCCAAAGTTAAAGCCATAGATGATCCCCAACGCCCCGATCGCCCCTGCGGCACCCCCGGCAAGGCTCCAGGCCATCCCATCCCCCGTCCAGCTCCCCTTCGATTGGGTCAACCAGATCACGATCAGCGGCATCGCGACGGCGATAAAAAAGTAAGCGATCCCGACGCAGAGGACCGGCCGCAATCGGCTCCCCCCCATCTTCATCTGCCCCTTGTGCAGCACGGGGCCGTACGAACCCCAGCTCACCACCCCCAGCAGCAGCGACGCGGCGATCGCGGCGTAATTCAGCGGCTCTTCGGCCGGTGCCGCGGCGGTTGTGTCTGCCGTGGCATCGCTAGCGGCGACCGCCGGCTTCGCCTTGGGGGCTTCGGTCGGCTTGAAATAAAGGACCCCCGCGGCCCCCAACGCCGCCATCAGGATCCCGATCAGGAAGATCGGTTTCGCCTTCTCCAGGTTCTTCGTCATCCCCATCGTGACCAGCGTGTTGACGACCGGCGCGCCGCCAAAGATCACCGGCATCACGTAGAGCGGCTTCGCCTTGAACGTGTAAGCAAGGATCACCCCAAGCGCCCCCAGCGCCCCGACCGCCCCGGCGATCAAACTGAGCTTGATCCCTTCGCTCGTCCATTGCCCCTTCTCGCCGCGAAGCTTGAGCAGGATCGCGGGGAGGAGCACGGCGATCACGAAGTAGGCGAAACCGACACCGACGAAGGGTCGCAGCGCATCCCCCATCGACAGCCGGCCGTGATGCATCAGCACCCCGTAATTCCCCCAACACAAGACGGTCAGCAGGACGAACGGGAGGAAGGCGAATTTTGACATGGCGGGATTTCGCTTTTGGGGGCGGTGCGGGTTCGGTGCGAGGTCGGTTCGATGCCGAGCGCGTGCTTGGCATTTGATCGATTCAGCAGGGATTGCTTGACGCTTAATTTCTTGATTGGTCGGGCGGTTCGCTGCCTGGGGCGGGATTACCTGGGGCGGGATCACCTGGGGCGAGATCACCTGGGGCGGGATCAGACGTTGAACAGGAAATGGCAGATGTCGCCGTCCTGCATCACGTACTGCTTCCCTTCCACTCGTAGTTTACCCGCCTGGCGAATCTCCTTCTCGGACTTGAACGTCTCGAGGTCGGCCAGCGAGTAGACTTCGACGCGGATGAATCCCCGTTCGAAATCGCTGTGGATCACCCCGGCGGCCTGGGGGGCGGTCGCCCCGATCGGGACGGGCCAGGCGCGGACTTCTTTCTCACCGGCGGTGAAATAGCTCTGCAGCCCCAGCGTCTTGTACGTCGCGCGGGCGATCTGATTGAGCGCCGGTTCGGCCAGCCCCACCGATCGCAACATCTCCGACCGGTCGGGCTCTTCGAGTTCCGCGATTTCCGCTTCCAGCTTCGCACAGACGCAGACGACATCGGCCCCTTCGGCCGTCGCTTTCTTGCGGACCTGCGTCACCAATTCCGATTTCCCTTCCAAATCGTTCTCGTCGACGTTGGCGACATAAAGGATCGGCTTGGCGGTCATCAACCCGAAGCTGCTGATCGCCTTCCCTTCCGATTCGGGTAGGGTCAGCGTCCGTAGCGGTTGGTCCTTGGCGAGATGATCGAGGCACATTTGGATCGCGGACAAACGCAACTTCGCCTCCTTGTCGCCGCTCCGCGCCGTCCGCTCCGCCTTGGCGATCGAACCTTGCAACACCTCGATGTCGGCGAGCATCAGTTCGGTGGCGATCGTTTCCATGTCGGCGACGGGGTTCACCTTGCCGTCGACGTGAATGACATCGGGGTCCTCGAAGCAGCGGACGACCTGGACGATCGCGTCGACCTGCCGGATGTGGCTAAGGAACTTGTTCCCCAACCCCTGACCTTCGCTCGCCCCTTTCACGATCCCCGCGATGTCGACCAGCTTGAGCGATGCCGGGATCAACTTCTTCGGGACGATGTATTTGGTGATCTGGGTCAAACGATCGTCCGGGACGCTGACGATCCCCTCGTTCGGCTCGATCGTACAGAACGGGTAGTTCGCGCTCTGCGCCGCCTGCGAACAGGTCAGCGCGTTGAACAGGGTGCTCTTGCCGACGTTGGGCAATCCGACGATACCGGCTTCCATCTCGAATCCGATGCGGGTGGGTTGGTCGCGTGAAGTGTTGGGGTTGGGCGGCCGGCCTGACGTGGCTTGGCCGTCTTCCGATTTACTGGGGCTCGGTCATCTTCCAGGGATCGAGCGCCTGATCGAGGGTCGCCTCGTCGAGCAGCCCTTTCTCCTTGCAAAGCTCGCGGATCGTCTTGCCCCTGGCGAAGGCTTCCTTGACGAGTTTCGATGCCGCCTCATACCCGATCAGCGGGTTGAGGCTGGTCGACATCGACAGGCTCTGTTCGACCATCGCTTGGCATTGGCTTTCGTTCGCCTCAAGCCCCGAAATGCAGAACTCGATGAAGGCGTGGATCCCGGCCGCCAGTAGCTCGATCGATTCGAGCGTCGTCTGGCCCATCACCGGCATCATGATGTTGAGCTGAAAATTTCCCCCCGTCGCGCCGCAAGTCGTGACGCAGGCGTCGTTCCCGATGACCCGCGCACAAAGCTGCATCATCGATTCGCACATCACCGGATTGACCTTCCCCGGCATGATCGAACTGCCGGGCTGTCGGTCCGGGAGGATGACTTCGAAGAAGCCGCACCGCGGGCCGCTGCCGAGCCAGCGGATGTTGTTGGCGATGCCGAACATCGTCTGGGCGATCGTCTTGAGCGACCCGTGGGCGTCGACGACGCCGTCCCGCTGCCCGTTCGCTTCGAAATGGT
>JBEIRZ010000466.1:0-3285 GCA_040375695.1 Planctomycetaceae bacterium | reverse complement strand
GTCGCCTCGACCGCCTCCGCGGCGCGATCGACATCCGCCTCGCTCGCGTTAAGCCGGATCAACGGCCCGAGCAACGGTCGCAAGTTCGGCGCACCGGCACCATCCCCCCTTTCACCCCCGCCCATCCGGCCCCCCATCGATTCGGGCATCCCCGGCAACTTCGCGATGTCAGGGACCTTGCCTCCCGCGACCTCCACGACGCTCGCCAAAATTTTTGGCAAATCGACCTGAAGGCTCGGCTGGACCAACGCGTAATTCGCGGTCACCTTGTTCCCTTTGCCGACCAAAATCGTCAGCGTCACGTTGCGGTTCAAACCGTAACTCCCCGGCCCCTCGCGTCCATCGACCGAAACGCCTGTGGTCACCCCTTCGGTGAGCGCATGCTTCATCCTTGTCACCCGCTCCTGCGCCGCCGTCGCGTCGTCATCAAGAAAGATGACGCCGGTGGCAAGCCCATCCTTCGCGCGTCCATGGGTGTAACCAGTCAAGATGCGGGTCATCGCGACCGACTGTCGATTGATGTCGTGAACGAACACAAGGACGATCGGAGAACCCGCCGCATCGGTCACCGGATCGACTTCCTTCCCCGCCTCCTCACCGAGCAACCTGCGGATCACCAGCGGTCCCAATGGCTCACCGACCTGAGGCCCTGAAAACACTTGCGCATCCTCTCCGACGACCTCCTGCGCCCCCAACCGCCCTGCAAACGTCAGCCCGATCACCAAACCGACAACGGCCAACGGACTCACCACGAACCTGTGGGCTAAACCAGACTCACGATCGCTCTCGCTACGCCTCAAAACAGGCAACGGTGCAGGGCCCTCAACAGGTTCGATGCTTGGTCCGAAATCACGCTTGCCGGTTGTGTGTTTCACGTCGATCTCCGATTCGGGCCATTCGAGGAACAAGGTTGGTTTCAAAAAAGATCGCCGAAAAGGCTCGTTCCGGATCACATCACGGAACAATCTACCTTACCAATTCGCATCGAATCCCCATTCTATCGTGTCGCGAGTCGTGACGAAAACCGAACTGATGAGAAAATGCCTACAAAGACGGGGCGACCCGTCAAAGCCCGCAGCGGCTCGTCCCGAAGGCTCGTTGCTCAAGCCTCTTTCGTGAGCGGTTGACTCGGCCCGGAACCTTTCGCCCCTTTGGGCCGCAAGATGAACCATGCGGTGGGGACCAACACTAAGAACATCCCCAGCAACGTCTGCGGCTCAAATTGCCGCCCCCACAAGACGATATCGAGGACAACGGCAAAGGCGACCTGCGATAACCCGACGATCGCCACCCGCGCCGGCACACCCGACGCCAGCGCCCGTGTCAGCAACAACTGCCCGATCGTCGCGAAAACGCCAACCGCGAGCAGAAAGAACGGCAACGTTCCTGACAGCGAAAGCTGCGGACCGAGCTCGTGGGCCGTCGGCCAAACGAACAGCGACCCCAACAGGAACATGATCGAGACGACCGAAAAATGGACAACGATCGCGTTCGGGTCGATCCCCTTGAGCCGATGCAATCCGATCAACGCGATCGCGCTGGTGACCGATCCCAATGTCGCCGCGATCGTCCCCATGTTCCCTTCCGCCAAATAAGGCTGCTGAATCAACACCACGCCCGCCATCCCGCAAACGACACCGAACCAAACTTCGCGTTCGGGGACCTCCCCAAGCAGCGGCCAAGACAAGACGGCGATCCAGATCGGGTACATGTTGCTCAGCGTCAACGCGTCCGCGATCGGCAGTGCCGTCAACGCATAAAAGTTACACATCACGCTGATGCTGCCGGCAATGCTTCGCATCCACAGCGTTCGAGGGCGAAAATAAACGAGCGACGCGCCGCTGGCAAAGGCGAGCAGCGCCGCCAACATCACCGCAAGCAACGACCGCGAGAGCGCGATCACCTGCCAATCACACATCCCCCGCGCGCCGTGGGCAAACGCCCCCATCACGGCAAACGACATAGCGCTCACCAACATCTGCAGGTAGGGACGCATCCGAGGCTCAGGTTAAAGTGCAAACAAATACCGCCGACCAATCAACAAAACGCAAGATCAACCCATATTTCAGGCCAATGCAATTCTCAATCGGGCCACCCGGCACAAGCCAACAAACACCACGGTAACCGGGAACGCTGATCTCGCGGGCTTTATGCCCCTAGGTCTAAATCGGCTAGTCCGAAACGACAAGCCCACCCGACAATGCCGTCTCACGATTCGGCTCTCCGTCTCCGTCAATCATTTCCCTCTTGATCGCCACACGCTTCGCCGTTTGGCCGCATGCAACTGAATGACACTTTGGCCGGCGATCGCAAAAACCTCATCACCGGCATGACGCTCGATCCGATGACAACCGGTGAATCGCCCCATCGCCGCCAGCGTCAACCGACCTTGGCGCAAATGGAAACAAGGGAGCGTCTCGCGATCCCTGCCCGACGCGATGCTGATCGCCGGATGAACATGCCCGCCAACCACCAGCGGCGTGCCACCTGACTGCGATGGTTCGGATGTTGCGCCTTGTCCTTCGTCTTCAATCTCCTTCATCGCGTCATGGACCAAAACGAAATCACCCTGACGATGCGGAGGCTCCAATATCTCGATCCGCAACCCCTGCAAACGTTCGCCGATCCCTCTGTCATGATTCCCGACAACGAGCTTGAACTCGACCTCCGGATGATCGCCAAAAAAACCTTCGAGCTTCGCGCGCAGTGACGCGTCGATCCCTCGCACCGAATGGACCAGATCGCCCAAGATCCATACCCGCATCGGGGACAGCCTTCGGATCGCCCCGGCCAATCTTTCAAGCGTCGCATCGGTCGGCCCCGCAGGGACCGGGATCGCTCCCGCACGAAACGCCGCGTCCTTGCCCAAATGCAAATCGGCAACGAACAACTCGCGACCTGACCGCCAAAAAGCCGCCGGATCCGGATGCAGTTCCAACACGTCGCCCCCAACCCCGATCGTGACGTGCCCCATTTCCGAACCGTCATCGGGCTCGGCCCGCACCCCATCCTTTGCGCTGACCATCGTTCGATCCATGCCGACTCCTGAAGCTTGACAACCGGCCGATGCGGACCGGTCTGCACAACCAGCTATTTACCCCTGATCGGTCGTTGACGCAATCGGCTCAGATGTAACCGCTTCGGACGCAGCCGGTTCGGCACTTTCGACCGAATCGCCTTGACCTTTCTGCGAACGTGACCTCGACCCCTTGTTATCGCGTCCCGGCGGATCGGTCGCACCCAGCGTTCGGCTCGCCTCCACTTCCAACGCCGCTTGCATCCTCC
>JBEIRZ010000675.1:0-1309 GCA_040375695.1 Planctomycetaceae bacterium | reverse complement strand
GCCTGCTTCGGCCGAGATTTTCCTTCCCTTCCCCGCCCAACGGTCGCCCGCGATGTTGAATTTGATCGGACGTGGTCAATCGCACCAGTGCAACGGGATCACCCGACGCGATTTTTTGCAGGTCGGAACGCTCGGGGCGATCGGCCTCGGCTTGCCCCAATACCTCGCCGCGGCCGAACGCGGTGCGATCGACCCGGCGAAGGACAAACGAAGCTGCATCATGATTTTTAATCTGGGTGCCCCCAGCCACCTGGATACGTTCGACATGAAACCCGAGGCCCCGGCGGAGGTCCGCGGCCCGTTCAAACCGATCCCGACGAAAGGGGATTTTCAGATCTCCGAAATCCTCCCCCGCCACGCGGAGGTCGCCGACAAGTTTTCGATCGTCAGGTCGTGTTACCACACGGCCGCCGCGGTCCACGACGCCGGGTGGCAGATGATGCAGACCGGGCGGCAATTCACCGGTGGCATCAATTACCCCCATGCCGGGGCGGTGCTGCAATACCTCCACGGCCGACGCAGCGACTTGCCGGCCCACGTCGTCCTCCCCGAGACGATGGGTCGCGGTGGCGGCAATCTTCCCAACGGCCAATCGGGCGGATTTCTGGGCAAGGCTTATGACCCGTTCGCGCTCATGGCCGATCCCTCGGTCGCGAATTTCAAAGTCCCAGACCTCCTTCCCCCGTCGGCACTCGGCGAAGTCCGCATCGATCGCAGGCGCCGCATGCGGGCCGCGGTCGAAGGGAAACTCGCGGCGCTCGAAGCGACCGAATCGGCCCAGATGCTCGATGCTAACTTCGAAGCGGCCTATCGCTTGATGAGCAGCCCGCAGGCGAGGCAAGCCTTCGACCTGACACTCGAATCGACCGCGACCCGAGAGCGGTACGGGATGAACCGCTTGGGGCAATGCTGTCTGTTAGCCCGGCGACTCGTCGAAGCCGGCGTCCGCTTCGTGACGGTCAATTCGTTCCTCACCGTTTTCAACGAAGTCACTTGGGACATCCACGGCAGCAAACCTTTCACCACGATCGAGGGGATGAAAAACATCGTCGCGCCGATGTACGACCAGGCCTACTCGGCTTTGATCGAGGACCTCGACCAACGCGGGCTGCTGGATGACACCCTGGTCACGACGCTCGCCGAATTCGGGCGAACCCCCAAGGTCAACCCCGCGGGGGGACGCGACCATTGGCCCCAATGCTTTTCCTGCACCTTCGCCGGCGGCGGCATCCGCGGCGGGAGGGCGATCGGTGCCAGCGACCCGATCGGGGCCGTCCCCGCCGATCGACCTGCCGCCCCAGGTGAAGTC
>JBEIRZ010000173.1:0-9261 GCA_040375695.1 Planctomycetaceae bacterium | reverse complement strand
GGCCGCTGCCTCGTGGGGGTGGTCTGCTTCGCGGTATTGATGGGACCGAGCCAACGATCGCAGGGTGCGGAGCTTGAGACCGACGCGCCGCTGCCGGCGGAAGAGGCGGCCGCATCGATGCGGGTCCCCGACGGTTTCAACGTCAAGCTCTTTGCGGGCGAGCCCGACATCAAACAGCCGATCGGCTTTTGCATCGACGACCGCGGGCGGTTGTGGGTCGCCGAGGCTTACAATTATCCCAACCACGGGACCAAGCCGGGCGATCGGATCGTGATCCTCGAAGACAGCGATGGCGACGGGCGATCGGACAAGCGGACCGTCTTCTACGATCGGCTCAATTACGTCACCGGGATCGAGGTCGGTTTCGGCGGCGCGTGGGTGATGTCACCACCGTATTTTTATTTCATCCCCGATGCCGATGGCGATGACGTGCCGGATGGCGAGCCCCAGGTTTTGCTCGACGGTTTCGGCAACCACGCCAATTCGCACAACCTCGCCAACGCCTTCGCTTGGGGGCCCGACGGTTGGCTGTACGGGACACATGGCCGCACGAATTGGTCGCGGATCGGTAAGCCCGGGACCCCCGACGAAAAGCGTCAAGTCTTTGACGGCGGCGTCTATCGTTATCACCCCGTGCGGCACGTGTGGGAGCCCTTCGCCGATGGGACGACCAACCCCTGGGGGATCGATTGGGACGACCATGGGCAGGCGTTCGTCTGCAATTGCGTCACGCCGCATCTGTTCCACGTGATCCCCGGGGCGCACTACGAGCCGTGGCGCGATCGCGAGTCGAGCCGTTATGCCTATCGCCGGATCGACACGATCGCCGATCACCTCCACTTCGTCGGGACGCAAAACGTTCGCGACGGGCTCGGGTCGCATGCCGAGGATCAAGTCGGGGGTGGGCACGCCCATTGCGGGACGATGATCTATTTGGGAGACAATTGGCCGGTGCGGTATCGAGACCACGTCTTCATGCACAACATCCATGGCAAACGGATCAACCACGATCTGCTGAAGCGATCGGGGTCGGGGTACGTGGCGAGCCATGCCCCCGATGTCGTCCGTTCGGCCGACCCGTGGTACATGGGGGTGACGTTGACTTATGGCCCGGACGGATCGGTCTATTCGGGCGATTGGTCCGACACCGGCGAATGCCATTCGGTGAAGAACACCCGCCGTGAGACGGGCCGGATCTTCAAGATCAGCTACGGCGAACCGGCCCGGCCGACGTTACGGTTGAACGAGCTGTCGTCGTTGGAATTGGTCGAGCTCCAGCTCCACCCGAACGAATGGTACGTCCGCCATTCGCGCCGGATCCTGCAAGAGCGTGCCGCGTCGGGCGAAGACCAGTCGGCGGTGCAGCAACGGCTGCGTCAAATCTTCCAGCGGCATGGCGAGGTCCCGCGGAAGCTGCGTGCCCTCTGGACCTTGCACACCATCGGCGGGATCGACGCGGAGTTTTTGTCGCAGCAATGCGGTCACACCAGCGAAGACGTCCGCGGTTGGGCGGTCCGGTTGTTATGCGAATCGCCGCGATCGCTGGCGTCGGATGCTTATGACTTGCTCGCGCGGCTCGCCGCCGACGACCCTTCGCCCCGGGTGAGGTTGGAGCTCGCCAGCGCGGTGCAGCGTTTGCCGTTGGAGGCGAGGTGGCCGATCCTGATGCCGCTGGCGAGTCGTCAGGAGGATGCCAATGACCATAACCTGCCGTTGATGATTTGGTACGCGGCCGAGCCCTTGTATGGGGCCGACCTGCGGCGTTTCGTGGCGATTGGCGAGCAGACGCGGATCCCGCTGGTGCGACGCCACATCGCCCGTCGCGTCGCCGAAGGGAACAGCCCCGAAGGTGTGGAGATGGTCGTGACCGCGATTCGCGACGGCGCGGGAGGTGACGACCAGCGCGACCTGGAGGCTTATCAAAGCGATTGGGTCGAAGGGTTGTTGGAAGGGTTCGAAGGGCGGCGGACCGTCCCGATGCCCAAGTCGTGGCCGCAGACGTATCGAGTGCTCGAAGGGTCGCTTGCCGTGCGTCAAGCGGCGACACGGTTGGCGCTGCGGTTCGATGACCCTGCCGCCCTCGAGACGCTTCGCGAGACGGTCGCGGGGGATCGGTACGATGCGGCGATGCGGAACGACGCCTTGATGACGCTGATCGCCCGCCGGCCCGAGGGGCTCGACGCGTCGTTGGTCGGTTGGGTCGACGACCCGGTGATCCGTCGTGCCGCGATCCGGGGTTTGGCCGAATACGACCACCCCGACACGGTGGGGCTGTTGCTCGGCCGCTACGCCGCGCTCGATCCGGCCACGAGGCAAGACGTGTTGCAGACGCTCGCGTCGCGTCAGGCGTGGGGGGAGCGGCTGTTGGATGCCGTCGCATCGGGGGCGATCCCGCGGACCGATTTGACCGCGTTCACCGCGAGGCAATTGCAGAGTTTCGGTGACGAGCGGCTCGATCGCCGCGTCGTCGAGCTTTGGGGCCCCGTCCGTTCGACGGCCAAGGACAAAGAGGCGGCGATCGCGCGGTGGAAAAAAGGGATCACCCCTCAGAAGCTCGCCGTCGCCGATCGGGCCGCGGGCCGGGCGATCTTTGACGCGGCATGTGCGAATTGCCACAAGCTGTTTGATCACGGCGACGCGGTTGGCCCTGAGCTGACCGGGTCCCAGCGGACCCAGGTCGATTACTTGCTCGAAAACCTCGTCGACCCCAGCGCGGCGGTGGCGAAGGATTATCAGATGCAGGTCATTCGGACGACGTCGGGTCGCGTCGTCACCGGGTTACTCGTCGCCCAGAACGATCAGGCGGTGACGATTCGTTCGGCGACCGAGCGGATCGTCATCCCGGCGGACGAGATCGAGAGCCAGACCGTTTCGCCGGTGTCGGTGATGCCCGAAGGGTTGCTCGAACCGCTGACGTTGGTGCAGGTGATCGAGCTCTTCGCCTACCTCGGCGGGCCGGGTCAGGTCGCGCCCAAGGTCACCGTCGACAACGCCCCGTTGGCCCCGAACCCGTTGACCCCGAACCCGTTGACCCCGAACCCGGGCAAGAATTCATCATCGGAAAAACCAGCCACTGCGGTCTCATCGGCCGGAAAAACCGATTCTTGAAAAACGCCCGATGCGTTCGCGGCTGCGTCGCGATCGCGCCGTTTCGTTCGCTCCCTTGTTAACCCGCCCCGCCCTTTTTATCGCCGATCGGTTTTGACTATGGATCGTCTGGTTTCGCGTTCGCATCGGTTGCCCCGTTTCGCATCGCTCGTGTTGGGGCTGTTTCTGGTCGCGAAGCCGGTCATGGGGGAAGGACCAGCGGCGGTCGCCGAGCGGTTGCCGATCCCGACGAAATTGGCCGTGTTGACCTTTGACGATTCGGTCCGATCGCATTTCGAAGTCGTCCGGCCGATCTTGCTGAAGTACGGTTTCGGGGCGACGTTCTTCATCACCGAAGGGTTCGATTTCAAGACGAACAAACGCGACTACATGACGTGGGACGAAATCGCGCAGCTCCATCGGGACGGGTTCGAAATCGGCAACCACACCCGCGACCATCTGGGATTGAGCGATGAGCGGGCGGATCAGGCGGAGGAACAGTTATCGGCGATTCGCCAGCGGTGTCGCGATCACGGCATCCCTGACCCCGTGTCGTTCGCTTGGCCGGGGAACGCCTTTAGCGCCAAGGCGTTTGAAACGCTACGGCGGCAGGGGATCCGTTTCGCCAGACGCGGGGGTGGTCCGGAATACCCTTACGAAAAAGGGGCCGGCGTCGGTTACGAGCCGCTCGTCGACCACCCGCTGCTGATCCCTTCGGCGGCCGACGCGAGGCCGGCGTGGGAGTTCGAAGATTTTCGTCGAGAGGTCCAGCGGAACAGCGGTGCCGGCAGGATCGTCGTCCTTCAGTTCCACGGCGTTCCCGACACGGCCCACCCGTGGGTCAACACATCGCCCGATAAGTTCGAGATGTACATGAACCATCTGGCACGCGAAAAATACACCGTCATCGCGATGCGGGATCTGGAGAAATACGTCGACCCCGATGTGATGACGAACGACCCGATGGGTGTGATTCGCGACCGACAAGCGAGGATCGCCGCGGGGAAGCCGCTGGTGCAAGGACGCATGCCTAAAGGAGAAGCGGACTTAAAGTTTTGGTTGACGACGATGGCCAAAGATCATGCCTACACCCTGGCCGAGATGCAAGCGGCGACCGGGATGGGCGAGACGGAGTTGGCCGAATCGTTGCGGCGGTTGGGGCTTCGCTCGCGCGACGGTCAGGGGGCGAGTGAGGTCGCGGCGGATGAGGCGTCAGCGGGTGTCGCTGGTGGCGCGGGGACGAAGCTGAAGGTGGTCCCCTACCCGGGCGGGCGTCATCCTCGGATCGGTTTTCGCGATGGGGCGCTGAGGCCGCAGCGGGAGACGAAGCTGAGCCTCTTCCTCCCTTGGGACCAGGGCGATTATGTCGTCGCCGATTTTCCCGAAGCGATCTGGTGGGAACCCACATCGGGACGTGAGCTCCTCTATTTGGCCCACACCCACGTGTCGACCGTTTGGGACAAGCGGGGCGTGGAGCTTGAGCCTTTGGAATGGGAAGCGACCGAAGACGGTTGGAAGATCGAAAGGCGGCTACCCAACGGCGTCACCTTCCGGACCCAGGCCTATCCCGGGGAGCGTGATTGTCGGTTCGAGATGGAGATCGAAAACGGGACACAGGAGACGCTCCGCGGCGTCGTTGTTCAGAATTGCGTGATGCTCGCCCGAGCCCCCGGTTTCGAAAGTCAAACGGCGAAGAACAAATCGATCCGCGACCCGATCGTCGCATGCCGTCATGTCGATGGCGACGCCTGGGTGATCACCGCGTGGCAAGGTTGCCAGAGGCCGTGGGCCAATCCCCCCTGCCCTTGCATCCATTCCGATCCGAAGTTTCCGGATTGCCCGCCGGGGGAAAGCCGCAAGCTTGTCGGTTACGTTTCGTTCTACCGTGGCGATCGGGTCGAAGACGAATTCGCGCGGGTCGAAGGGCTCGTCCGGGGCGAAGCCGCGCGGCCGTGATCTTCACCCGCGCAGGCCTGGAGCCGCACCGACGTGAGTCAAAGCGGGTGCGGGTGGTTGGCGAGGTTCTTAAGCGGTTAAGTCGCGGCGCGGGGGCTTCTGGTGCGTTCCGACCAGCGGTTGATCGCTTCGTCGGTCACGACCGCGGCTAGGAGCGCGGCACCGATGATGACCATCTCCCATTCCTGCGAGATGCCCAAGACGATGATCGCCTTGTAGAGGCAGCGCATGACCGCGGCACCCGCGATGACGCTCAGCACCGCCCCGCGGCCGCCGCGGAGGCTGCATCCGCCCAAGACCGCCGCGGCGATCGCGTAGAGTTCGTAGAAAGAACCTGTCGAGGCGGGTTGGACGGAGTTCAATTCGAGGGTGAAGAGGATCCCGGTGAGGCCGGCCAGCAGCGAACAGGCGACATAGGCCAGGGTGATGAGTCGCGAGGTGTTGATGCCGCTGTACATTGCCGCCCGTTCGTTCTCGCCGGTCGCGATCAGGTGGCGTCCCCAAATGAGCTTGTTGAGGAATATCCAAGTCGCCGCGGCGACGATGCACATGATCAGGCCGCTGACCGGGAACGGGATCCAGGCGATCGTCGACCATGAATCGGATTCGCCGCTGATCTTCGAGACCAACGGGACCGGTACGGAAAAGAAGGCACCTGTCAGTGACGCTTTGAATTCGGGGAGCGCCCCGAGCAAGCCGATCTGGTTGTCGCCGGTGATCACGCGTGCCAAGCCGCGATAGATCAACAGGCCGCAGAGTGTCACGACGAAGGGTTGCAGTTTGCCCCAGCTGATCAGCAAGCCGTGGATCAGCCCGATGAGGCCACAAAAGCCGAGGACGATGCCGCAGGCGAGGAATGGGTTGGTGTGCCGAAGGTGATCGAGCCGCACGGTGATCCCGGGCCGAAGGAGCTGAATCCGGTCGCGGAGCTCGATGTTCGGTTTCCCTTCGAAATCGACGACCCGAGCGACCTCGACCGCTGACCTGCCGGAGGTGCTGGCGAAGCTCAGCCGATCTCCGGCGCGGAGCTCCGGCGGTGGTTCTTCGAGCCTCAGCGATGGGCCGGTGAAGGGCCCGATCGCCTCGGGACGGATCTCGGCGATCCGCGATTCGAAATCGCTCGGCTCGTATCGGACATTGACCGTTTTGACCAACAGAACCCCGGACAACGCGATCAGCGAACCGATCGAAAGGTCGATCCCGCCGGTGATGATCACCAGCGCCACGCCGATCGAGATCAACCCGTACAAGCCGGTGTCACGGACGATCGAACGTAAATTCGCAGGGGCCGCGAAGCTCCCTTCCAGCAGCGTGGTGACGACGATCACCAGCGCCAACAAGATGAATATCCCGAGGTTCTTGAATAGCATCGACGGCCTTACGTTGCCGAACGGAGGGCGGAAAGGGCCTGGTCGTAATCAGGCTCTTGGGTCACTTCGCTGACGATCTGCTTGTAGACCACTTTACCCGACGAATCGAGCACGATCACGGCGCGGGTCAGCAATTTCAGTTCTTCGATCGTCAGTCCGTAATCGTCCCCGAAGGCGTGCGTCTGGTAATCGCTCGCCGTACGGATCGACTTGATCCCCTCGGCGCCGCAGAACCGGGCTTGGGCGAACGGCAGATCGCGGCTGACCGTCACGGCGTTGATCTTGTCCCCCATCGCGCCCAACTCTTGGTTGAAGCGGCGGGTCTGCGTCGCGCAGGTCGGCGTGTCGAGGCTCGGGACGATGCTAAGGATCGTCGGCTTTCCCTGGAGATCCTCCAGCGTCAACTTTTTCAGCCCGTTGTCGGCGTAATGCAGGGTGAATGGGGGGGCGGCGGCACCGACGGCGAGCGCCTTGCCTGCCAGCGTCATCGGGTTCCCTTTGAACGTGATCACTCCGGTCTGACTCATTGATCCTCTCCACGAAAGCGGGGGTGTACTGGGCTGTTGGGTCGGCGACCGGGGCGGCCGCCGATGGCAAAGTATCTCCGGAAGTCAAAAATCCGAAATGGGGCGTCGCCCCGTCGACTCAGCCGCCTCGCCCCGCGACTCAGCCGCCTCGCCCCGCGACTCGGCCCCGCCCCGTTGACTCAGCCCCTGGCCCCGGAGGGTTCCGCCCGTTCCGCAAGGAGATGTGGCATGCGTGGGGGTGGCGTCTCCGGAGGCCCGGTTACGGACTGGGCCATGGCGACCCAGCCGCGCAGCGCCCGGCAGCGTGCCTCGACGCTCGGGTGGAGCCACGATGTCGTCGTGCAGGTCGAAAGTTCGTCGTCGCCGTTGGCCTGGCGGAGCGTCGTGCAGAAGCGTTCGACCTGCTCGCGGGCCATCCCCCATCCGATCGCACCCTCCGATCCTTCGCCGCGGCCGACCGGGTGCGACGCCGCCATCTGTGCCGCCAAGTCGCATGCCACTCGGTCGGCATCGTATTCCGTCGCGTGCGCCACCAGCCTCAACAATCCGAGCGTCGCGATGATCGCCAACAGATGGCTGACCAGAAAGCTGAGCGGGCCGGCATCGACGAACCGGACCCAAGCCGCCGCGGCCAACCAGGGTGGGGCGACTGCCAACATCCGCAACCACATGTGGCCGCGGCGAAGGTGGGCCAATTCGTGCAGCGCGATCAGATAGAGCTGGTCGGCCGAGGCGTCACGGAGCAGCCGGTCGGTCAACAAGAGCGATCGTGCGTGGGGAAAAAAACCGACCACCGCCGCATTCGTTTCACGCATCCCCGTGTCCCACAACCGGACGTCGAGGCCGCTCCCCCCCAACCGACGCGTCAGCTCGACGAGCCAGCGATATTGTGGTTCGGACAGTGGCCGCGTTTTCCAGACCCGTTTCGCCAGCCACGGGACCAAAATCGGCATCAGGATCGCCACCACGAACAGCCCGGCCGCACCTTGGGGGACCGCCTCGGCCCAATCACCGGTCGCCAAGAGCGCTTTGCCCAACAGGTCGGATGCCGCCGCCATGATCAGCATCGGCGCGATCATCCAACCGGCGAAACGCAGCACCGCGATCGGCAACGCCCGCAGCGTCTGGGCCGCCGACGGCAGTTCAAGGCGATCGCCTCCCACGGCGTCATCGGCCGCCAGTCCGCCACCCGATGCCGATCGGCACTCCCGATCGGCGTTGCTGGTGGGGGTGAAGCGGAGTTCGATCGCCAGCGTGATCGCCAACGTCAGCAGCCCCGGTGTCAGGAGGTAAAGGATTTGCAGGAAGATCGACCCGGCCATCCGATCTGACCACAGGGTCGCTTCCGCCAGCGGGATCAGAACGAGCGTCGCGATCGCCACCAAGAGACCGACCCAGCGAAGTCGATCGAGCTTTTTTTCCAGGCCGCGGCCGACCATCGCCAAATCGCCCCCTGCCGCGAGTTGCCGCGATTCCGGCAAGGTCCACCGCCAGGCCAAAACGGCAAAAAAGGTCACCAACCCGCAGGCGGCAATTCCCCGGGGCATCAGGGGGAGGTGGGGCAAAAAATCGATCGAATCGGCGGAGGGAATCCCGCCGCAGGCCAAAGAGCAGATCACGAGTAAAAAGAGGAATAGGGACATGGGCTTGAGGTTAACCGGATCCGGACAAGACGGAAGTCCCGGCCCCCCGCGGGGCAGTGATTTCGGCCCTCGTCCAAGCCGGTCGTATCGCTTGCGCGGGGTTTGCCAACGCCAAGCTTTTGTCCCCCCTCCCGGGACCCGGTCGATCGCTCTGGGATGAGATTCCGACCCCAGAACCGCCCGAAATGCCATTGCCTCCGGCATGAGATCTGCTAATTTAACGACCCCCAATCACACTCGAAGTCGCATCGTTTTTCGGAGATCCGTTTAGGTGGGTACAAAGAAGACAGGCAAAGGTCGCCGCAAGGTCGGCAGAAAGAAACGTCGCATGCGAGCGCGGATTCGCCATCGCAAAAAGTAGTTGACTCGCGGCGGCGGTTCCTGCCTGTGGTTCTCACTCGCGGAGTGGCTTGACCCGAATTCCTGAGCATTTTGTCCGAGGTCGGAAGCGTCTGTGGCCAAAAAGCGACCCGCCGATACCGATCATCCCGAGTTGACCCCACCCGAAACGATCGGGTCGATGGGTTCGGGTCGTGACGATTCGCATCCGGCATCGCGTAGTAGTTCGGCATCGCGTCGATTCGAGTCCGCCGTCGATGAGATCGAACAGATCGTGTCGAGGCTCGAATCGGGAGAGCTCGATTTGGCCGAATCGCTCCAGCAGTACGCCAAGGGGAT
>JBEIRZ010000391.1:0-4179 GCA_040375695.1 Planctomycetaceae bacterium | reverse complement strand
TGGTCTTCATCGACGGGGGTCATGAAGTCGCGCGGCTTGATCACGAAGATGATTTCGTCGTCATCGATCGGAAGGGAGTAGGCCCCGTTGGCATCGGTCTTGACGATGTCCGAACCGTTGCTGACGCGGACCCCAGGCAACCCGGGTTCGTTCGGGTCGCGGACCGAGTCGCGGTCGAGGTCCTCGAAGACGACCCCGGTCGCGGTCAGCTTCGGCTGAGCGTTCGCAGGTGCCTGCGCGGATTCCTGTTGGACGGGCTGCGCCGTTTCTTGAACGGGGCCTTGCGCAGTTGCTTGAGCCGGGACTGGGGCATCTGCCGCAGCGATTAGGGGCGCACTGGCGGCGACCGCTTGGCGCTTTAAACGGTCCCGTTTGGCGTGACCTTCGTGGGCAAACGTTGCCGCGAAGGGGAGCGATGCCGCGCAGACGAATAATATCGTGAAGCTCGCGAGGGGCTGGTGGGTCAAACGGTTCATGGGGGAGGGTCCGTCAGGTTGTCGATGCGAGTAAGGATCGGGTCGGAACGAAGGGTTGGTTGTTTCGAAGGGTATCAAGGAGAAGAGGCGAGTGGGCCGTCGACTTTCTTTCGACCGAGGTCGGGAAAGTCGGTAAAAAAACCATCGACATGAAGGCGGTCGACGAGGAAGTCCTGAGTTTGCTCCAGCGAATCGGACCATGGCGGCTGGGAATCGCGGCGGACCGTGTAGGGGTGGACAAGGAGCCCGGCTGCGTGGGCCTTTTCGACGAAACCGGTCGAGACCGGGCCGGACTCGGAGCGTTTGGCGAGCATCGTGAGCGACGGGCCGACGCCAAAGGCATAGGTCGCGATCTTTTCGAAGCTCGGCTCTTCGCGGCCACCGAGGAGCTGGATCAAGGGGTAGGGGCAATCCAGCCGCGTCTTGAGGTCGACCAATTCGTCGCTTTCGAAGCATTGGATCAGGCAGGCGTTGGGCTCCGCGGGGACGTTCGCCTCGCGGAGCTTGGCGAGCAAAAGTTCGCCCATCGATTTGCCGAACTGGGTGCGGTGAAAAGCGGGGGATTTTAATTCGACATAGAGCCCGGTCCGTTTGCCAAAAGCGAGATCGAGCGCCCGCAGGAGTTCGATTTCTTGTTCCAGCCGGAGGATCCGTTGGCCGCACGACGCGCCGGCACCGCGGATCAGTTTCCCTTGGTATTGGCCCGAGCGAGGCCGAAGAGAGACCTTAGCGAGTTCCTCCCAAGTGAAGTCGGCCCAGTAGTACTTACCGTCATCGCGTTTGCGATCGGGGTAGACCTCGGCGACATCGGTCGTGGCCTCCATCGTGATGTCATGAGAAACGACAAAGACTTCGTCCTTGGTCAGGACGACGTCCTGTTCGATGAAGTCGGCCTGCTGGGCATGGGCGAGGGCTTTGGCGGCCTCGGAATGTTCGACGCAATAGCCGCTGGCGCCGCGATGGGCGATGACGACCGGATTGGCCCCGGCCCCTGGTCGGACCGGATCGGCGGCCGAGGCATTTTTGGGAGGCATGGGTGAGCAGGCCGAGAGACAAAGGGATGTGATCAGGAGCGTTACGAGGGAAAGGCCGAATCGGTTCGGCCGACTTGACGGATGGCCTGTCGATCGATGAAGCGTATTCGAATCACGAATCGACGGTTGCATTTCGATGATGAGCATATCGGTCTTGCCGGAAGGATTTTTTGGGGTGGGAGCGGCAGCCTTTGGGGCACCGCCCCCAATGGCTGAGGTGGGTGGTCAAGGGTGTGGTGCAGGGCGGGGTCGCGTCACTGCGGCGGGATGACAAAACGTTTTAGCTCTTCGATCGAAGTCTGGCCATTGCTGACGATTTTCAATTCTTCGCGGAGCGTTTGGCCGGGGACGGAGGGGTCCCGCCAAAGCTTGACGGTCATCGGGCCGGTCTCGTTGGCCTCTTGCCATTCATAAACGTCGGCATTGTAACTCGCGTCACCGATTTTAACCGCTTCCGTACCGGTCAATTTCGCCTTGAACGAAGGGAGCGCGAACTGTTCCTCTTTCAGGTTTGGCGGGAGCCGAAAGGTGGCGGGGAAGACGAATTCCTGCGAGGGCTCTTCGGTCTTCCCATCGGGTCGTGACACGGTCGACTGCTGTTCGACGACGACCTCTTGGGCGTCTTTACGGATCAGCCTTTGGGTGGTGGTGACGGTGATCGAACCGTTCGCATTCGTAACGACTTTTTCACGAACCGCCTCGGTGCCGATCGGGAATTGTGCCCAGTGGACGAATTGAGGCGTCGGGACAACCGGTCCTGGCGGGGCGGGTGGCGGGATCGGGGTTGGTGGCGGTGCGGTGTCGCACCCCAGCACCAAAACGATCAGGGAAATCGTGAGCTGAAACGAGCGCACGCGGTGCGGGCGTGACCGCGGGATCAACAGGGTCAACATCGGCGGTTCTTTGTCATTAGTAATGGCGGTTCGCGAGAGATTTGCTCGCGATGAGAGGCGGACAGAGGGCTGACGTTAGCGCGATTTGCCGCTCTCTTCGTCAGCGACCGCTTTGTCTTCGGCTTTGATCGCCGCCTTCTGTTCTTCGGTTAAAGCGCCCTTGGGGATGACGGTTTCGCTGCCACCACAACCGGCGATCAGGAGGGAAGAAACGGCGAGCGCCAGTAGCGTTATCTTCTTCATGAGGGATCTCGAAAGGAAAGTGATTCAGGAAAGACAGGGGATGTCGCGGTGACGAAGCGACTTTGCAGCGGGGCGTGGAAAACGAAGGGCGCTTCGGACGTTCGAAGGGCTCTCGCGAAGTTAGCTAAAAAATCGAAGGGGCCCGGTCGGCTGAGGCGGCGCCGACCGGGCCCTTCGTACCCACCAGGACACAACGTGCCCTTGGGGGAACAACATGGACGACAGCCGATCACTCGATGGTGCTGGGCAAGGGGTTGCCATCGTCGATCACGTTGTAGAGCATCCAGACACGTGCATCGACGCTGAACGATGCGAACTTAACCGAGCCGTCCCCCATGACGGCGTTCAAGCCGCCGGGGTGAGCCGAACCGAAGTAACGGCGCCACACGGTACCGCTGAGCGTCGTCATGTTTTGGAAGGGGACGTTTCGCTTATCGGTGTCAGCCATCGGCGGGAAGTGCCAACGCAGGACGCATTCGTCCCAGCCGGCGTTGTTCCAACGTTCGTTGTCGCCGCCATCGGCGCCGTGTCGGCCGACGGGCACGGCTTTTTCGGCGCACAGGATCGCGTTGGAAAGGCCGTCAGTGGCGTCGGCCCAGCGGCGTTTATCACCGCGGGCGCCCCAGAGGAAGAACCCTTTTCGGCCGCCGAAGTTGCCGAAGTTTTCGCGGGTCCGTTCGTTGCGACGTGGTTCCAGCCCTAGTGGCGGTGCAGGGATCTGCGGCTCGGGCGGTTGAGGCGTCATACCGCCGGTGCTGCCATGTTCGTGGATTTCGCCTTGGTAGAAACCGGCCGATCCGGCATAGTCGGAGCGTCCTAACAGCGCCGTTCCGTAACCGGTCGGGCCACGGCGGCTTGGGCAGTAATAGGTCGAGACCAGGACGCGGGCGACGGAGTCTTCGCCGTTGTAATCGACGGTCCTCCCGGCATGGACCGGGGGCAGGTCACGTTTGCCGAGCTCGAAAACGGTCTGTTGCTCCAAGAACGGCAGGATCTTGTACCACTGGCTCCAGCCGTCCGGGTGTGCGGCATTGCAACAGGTCGTCCCCGATTCGTATTGCCCGACCGGTTCGTCATAGACCATCCCTGAGAGGCTGGGGTGGCCGTCATAAGGCCCCTGCGGGATGAATTTGAACGTCGATTCGAAATTATGGATCGCCAGTCCGATCTGTTTCAGATGGTTCGAACATTGCATCCGTCTGGCCGCTTCGCGGGCCGCTTGCACGGCAGGGAGCAACAGCCCCACCATCACACCGATAATCGCGATGACCACCAACAGCTCGACCAGCGTGAAGCCGCGGCCGCGTGCTAAGGTTTTTTTCTTTTCCATATCAAAAAGCTCCAAGATGTAAAGATCATTCAATTGCCCTGCGTGAAGGGCCCGGTCATGGGGGCCGGGTCAGACCCCGAAACCGTGCGAGGATTCTGACAACCGAACGTCAAGGATTCGCTTGGGGAATATGAATGCGGCGCAAAAGCTAGCAAAGGATCGCGTGAAGCGAATGTTAAGATTTGCGAATCGGCCGGGAAAAC
>JBEIRZ010000519.1:0-2744 GCA_040375695.1 Planctomycetaceae bacterium | reverse complement strand
CTCGGCGATCTGGTACGGCGAGTAATGCTCGCCGAGCATTTCGATGTCGGCGTCCACGACCTGGACCGGATCGACGGTCAACTTGCGAGCGAAACGGAGCGCCGCCCGCTCGGCCGGATCGGCGACCGATTCCAAATCCCCCGCGGCCAAGTCATAGGCCTGCTTGCGAGTCACCCCCTCCTTCCCCAACCGCGCTAGCAGCAACGATTGCATGTACCACGCCTCGTCTTCGAACGCGGCCAAAAAGGCGATCTTCTCTTTCAATCGGCTATCGAGCTTCCCCTTGCCCATCGCGTCGCGGGCTTGCCGCACTGCCGTCGGCCCCGCTTGCGGGATCGCCGCCAACAACCTTTCGTGCGTCGCTTCCATCGGCTCCGAACCGATGGCTTCGATCGGCTCCGCCTTGGTGGCTTCGATCGGCTCCGCCTTGGTTGATACCTCGCGCGTCGGCTTCAATCGCGCGACCCGCCGCTTCGCATCGGCCAAACGCCCCTCCCAAGCTTCAAAACTTTCGGCATGACGCCTCGGCATCGCCACCGCCGATGCGACCTTCGAGGGACGGTTCAGCGCATCGGCCGACAGCGCCGTCGAAAAATCGCGGTACCCCTCCTGCGGGATCCCCGTCGCGTCGGTCCAGCGGTTCGTCGCGTTGTAACGGCCGATCAAATACAGGATCGTCAACACCTGGTCGTCGGTGAAATGACGCTTCAGCGCATCGATGTCCCCGTCGCCGATCAGCTGCGGGGTCAACGTCAACTTGCGGGTCAACGCGAACGCCTCCCGCTGCGGTTCGCCGAACGCCATCCAATCGGTGTCCAGCGCCAACAAACCCTCTTCGTCGACACCCACCTTTTTGAGCTTCCCTTCCTGATGCCCAAGGCAATAGGCACAATCATTCGCCCGCGATACGATCCAAAACATCTGCGTCGCGAAACGGTAATCGACCACCGGATCTGCCGTCGCCGACGATTGGCCCGCCGGGGGATCCGTGTTCTTGAAAAGGTCCGGCAAGTACAGCTCTCGCAAGGCGCGGTTATTCACCACGCCCCCCTCGACCGCGTCGGCCGGCGCCGTGTAGGGGAGCCTCGCCTGACGCGACTTGAGCGAATCGAGCATCCGCAACATTTCCTGCCGCGTCGCCGGCGGCTGCACCGCAGCCGATGGCTCCTGGGCCATCGCCGATGAACCCAGCATGCAAGAACCGAACAGGGCGGCGCCGACCAGCGATCGGATCGCGCGGCGAAGGGACTGCGTTTTCATGATCATGACGTCCGATGGTTGCGGGATACCGACAAAGGATTAGCGATCCTCGCGACTGATCGTCAGCGCGGGGGTCGTGGTCACCAGGTAAGCCTGGCTCTGCTTCCGTTTTCCGAGCGTCGGGTGACTCGCTTCGATGTCGACGACCAGCCGGACGTTCGTGCCGAGCATCTGACCCGACTCCGCGATGCCGTAACTGTCGAGCTTGTAACCCTTCTGCCAAAGGTCCTCGGCGACAAAGACAGGGGGCTTACCCCCGGCCAAATCGTCGGTCGTCTTCCCCGCCTTCCAATCGTCCAACGACCGCTTCAAAAGCGCGGTCGCCCCCGCAACATCCGAAGCGGGGACCGCCGGGCCCCCACAACCGATGACGGCAAGCAATAGGAATGCGAACACGACAAGACCGAAACGGCCCAATGCCGATGACCGACCGCCATCCGTTAGCGTGACGTTCATTCGACCCCTCCGACCGATTCGCCACCGGCCCGGGTCCCCAACGCACGCCAAATCGCCAAGTCAACGCCGTCGCTGACAAACGTCGCCGATCCGTCCGCCTTCGCCAAGCCAACACCCCCGGGGTGATAACTCTTGGCCGTCGTCGCGATCCGCCCAGGCGGGTACATGCACGACCGCTTGTTGGGAGGCGCTACATGAAAATAGATCGAGTTCGAGTGATGCCCGCGAAGCCACGGCGCACCGACTTCGCTGAACCGCTGGAATCGCAAGTCCGCCACGTTGATCGCTTCGCAATCCCGATACGCCTCGTCAGCGTTGGCGGGCGTCGTCTGAGGCCAAAAGGTGTCGTTCCGATTGCTGACCGCATTGCTGAAGTCACCCCGGCCATGCTCGCTCACCATCGCCGTGTTCGACAACCCATCGATCACGTCGCGAAAACGGGTCTTGCTTTCAAGAAAAAAGAGCCCGTTCGGCACTGGCAACGACGCGTTCGGGTCCGAGGGCCCCGTCGATGGGCTCCACAGGATCGATGTCCCTTGATTGACCCGATAATTGGTCGCCCCCCACCCCAACGCGTTATCGGGCATCGGGTCCGAAGGGCAAAGGAATGTCGGCACCTTCGACTTGAGCGCCAAATCGTTGTTCGGATGCGTGTACGCCACACGCCAATCGATCAGATCGGCGATCGCCGATTGCTCCATGTAATTCAAAATCGCGCCGTGTGCCGACAACCCGCCCAACGTCCGCCCCATCGGCAACATCTTGTACGTCGATTCGTAGTTGTGCAGCGCCAACCCGAACTGCTTCAAGTGGTTCGAACATTGCATCCGTCGCGCCGATTCACGCGCCGCCTGCACCGCGGGCAACAACAACCCGACCATCACCCCGATGATCGCGATGACGACCAACAATTCGACCAGCGTAAAACCCTGACGCGGGCGAAGCCGCCCACGATGCGATCCGAAAACCGCGAGATAAGACTTGATCATGACATTCACCATTAAGAAAAAATAACGACCAAAAAAATT
>JBEIRZ010000476.1:0-3172 GCA_040375695.1 Planctomycetaceae bacterium | reverse complement strand
TAACACGAAGACTCGAAGGGCACGAAGGTGAAGGAACGGATTTGATCATGGTTTTGGGGATGGTGGATATTGATAACGTTGGGGGACAGACCCGGTATTGTATTGTAAGCTTGCCGTGCGCGGGGGTTTCTCGCAAAGTCGCAAAGTCGCTAAGTTGGGTTTGCGCTTGGGTTGCTCGCTGATCACGCGAATTCCTTCAACCGACAAGGCCATCCCGCCGTCGGTCTTACACTTCTGGACCGTAGCAAAGGGGTCGAGGCTTTTAAAAATATCAGCGGCAAGACGCTCGCCGCCGGCCTCACCCGACACCTGCCAACGCCAGTCACATTCAGTTGTAACGAACGACCCAACGGTCTGGCCGAATCCGTGAAGAGCAGCGTCCTTTGGCGATTGGGGGTCGTACCCGGGATTCGGGATTCGGTCGCGATGCCGTCTGTTGACGCTCGCTCCGTGCATTAGCGGAATGAGGAGTCGCAGGGACGTAGCACATGGAGTCGCAGGGACGTAGCACATTGGGCGACCGCGGCGACTGCAACGTGCTTTGTCCCCAAGCCGTTTGTCGTCCCCAAGTCGTTTGTCCCGAAGGGCAATTGAAGTTCATTTGCGGATGATCGCTGTTTGGTGCTATCCGTTGGTCAAACGATTTGCAACCCATTCCGGGTCGCGACGTTCGTCAAGGATCGCAACGACCAACACGATTCCGGATACTACGGTGTAGTAGATCGCGAACGGGAATCGGCTAGCAGAGGCACAATGATAGCCGTGCCGAATCGCATGCACGCCACCCAGGAAAGAGAGCGCCCGGAGGTCTGCGGTTAGCGAGTCGAAGAAAAGGTCACCCGCTTGCCGGCTGCTGTTATCGTAGAACGCGATCCCGTCAAGCAGGTCGCGCTCGGCCTCATCGGATAGCTGAACATTCACTTGCGGCTTTGTTTAAGACGCGAAATAACGTCATCGAGGGAAGAAAAGCTCGTTTCGCCGCTCTCGATTCGGCGACGGCGAGCGGCAAGAATCTCACCATGCCAATCGGGCGGGGCGTAGTCCGGTGACGATCGCAGGGACGTCCAGAGTTGCTCCATGGCGTCAAGCTTCTCTGCGATCGTCATCGTCTCAATTGGAATTTGCATATTTATCCTCACGAAAAGAACTCTGCCATTCTATCACGGAGATCGGCTGTATTCATCGGGTCGCACAGGTAGGGGGGAGAGGTCGCGGGGACATAGCACATTAGGCTCTCGCGCCGACTACAAGGTGCTCTGTCCCTACAGATCCCCTGTCCTTATGGCCCTAAGTGCTCGATCCCTTTGGCCCTTTTTCCTACGGCCCTTGTCGTTTGTGCCGATCGCGCTTTGCCCGTTATTCCGCAGGGATGCGATTTAACGTGTAGTACGCATCGGGGTGCAGCAGCTTTTGGCCTGCCGGGTTCGTGACGCCCGCAGCCGTTAATTCGTGCACATAGAAGGGGCGCAAGCCGTCGACCTTGAGCCGCACGGAGCGGTGGTCGGGGGCGACTTGGGCGGCGGTGATGGCGAGCTCTTTCGCGTCGATCTCGTCGCTGCCGTAGGTGGCGTGATAAAGGTAGGTGTAGCTCGACAGGCGATAGGACTTGGGGTCGCTCGCCGATGCGGGGTCGATCGGTTGGGTAAAGACCAACTCGAAACCGTCGGGGCGGGCTTTCATTTCGACGATTTCTAGCGGGGTCTTGCCCGACCACACGACCCGTTGCAATCCGTGAGACGCCGTCCCGAGGCTGCTCCATCCGCGGTTGGTCAACCCCGCGAAGAGGCTTCCGTCTTCGGCCTGTGCCAGCCGCACGATGGCGGAGGCGAGCCCCTGACGAAATGGGAAGCAGGCACCTTGGTATTCGCCACCGACCTGTTCGAGAAAGACCCGCTGGATCGCCGCTTGGGTGAATTCGCCGACGAACAGTTGTCCCGCGAACGGCCCGAACTTCCCGCCGCTCGCGTCGACGGCGACATCGGTCGCCGATTGACCCATCTTTTTGTAAGGGAACCAAACGGCGGGTGGTCGGAGCTGGGGGAATTGTTTCAGCGCGACCGGGTAAGGGACGCCGTCGGGGACGCCCTTCACGCCGCGGATCGGTGACCCGGGGAGGCTCATCGACGCGAGCGCTTCGGCGTGGTGAAAAAAGACGCCCGGGCGGAGATGATGCAGCGAATTGGTGGGGACCCAGTTCCCTTGTTGGTCGGTGTAGAACATGTCGCCGCGAAGGTTCGGCCCCAGCCCGCTGGGAGAACGCATCCCGCCGCACATCGGGACGAGCTTCCCCTCGGGCGTCACCGCCATGCCCCACCCACGCCACTTCCCTTGACGATAACCGAGCGTCGGGTCGGTGACGGTCCGCGCGAATTGCTCGCCGCTCAATCCCAGCCCGATGTTGAGCGTCAACCAGAGGTTCCCTTTCGCGTCGCGTTTGGGCCCGTAGGCGTATTCGTGGTAATGCCCCGTCAGCCCCCAGCCGCTGGCGACCGTTTCGTATTCGTCGGCGGTGCCGTCGCCGTCGCGATCGCGCAGCGCGGTCAATTCGCCACGCTGGACCGTCAGCAGCGCCCCGTCCACGGCCAAGAGCAACCCCATCGGGTCATGCAGCGCCGAGGCGAAACGGCGGTAACGGATTTTTTCAGGAAGATTCTCGGCCAACCCGTCGAGGATCCAGACTTCGCCCTTGCGGATCGCGACGGCGAGCCTACCGTCCGGCAGCGGTGCGAGTCCGGTGATCTCGAGCACCGGTCGATCGCCCGAAGCCGATTGACCCGGCTTCCAAATCTCCGCCCGCGAATCGGTCGTCGATTGAGTCACGTCAAGCGACACGAGCGGGTAATAGTCTTCTTCCTTTTGGCCATCGCTGGCCGTGCCCTTCGCATCGACCTGCGCATCGACCTGCGGCTGGGTCGATGTACCGGCAGGCTTACCCGCACTTCTGTCTGTCTGCGTCTCGTCGGCAAAAGCCGCTTCGCACCCTTGCCCGGTCAAAGTCGGCATCGGCAAAAAGGCCAGCAGCACATAGGCCTGGGCCACCAGTCGTTCGCATCGCCATCGGTTCGCAAGTTTCACCATGAATAACGGACCTCCCAGGATTGTGCCTGACCGTCGGATCGCAGCGGCTTGGCATCCAGAATCAACACCCATTGGCTCTGGTCGCTCAAACGCC
>JBEIRZ010000371.1:0-4462 GCA_040375695.1 Planctomycetaceae bacterium | reverse complement strand
GTGACTCCCCCGCCTCGCCAAACCGCAACCGCGGCTGCCCAGCCCCAACCCGCGCGAACCCATCCCCCGCGAAGATCGGGACGACATCGCGATAGAGCTGCGGCGCCCAGCGACGATTCAGCTCAAGTTCACGATCGCAATACCTTCGCCTCAGCTCACGCGTCGAGTAATCGACAAACCCGAAGCGGACCGGCTTCTTCACCTTGTACGCCCACGGGCCGGTAAGGACGACCCAAGAGATGTGCGTTTCGAGCAGTTGCGGTTCGCAAGCCGGATCGGGAAAACGGGCCGCCAACAACCGCTCGCCATCGAGCAGCTCGGTGCCTTGCGTCCCATCGTCCCTCGCCGAACCATCCACCTCTCAACTCCTCTCGATGGCGGCCCGATCACCCCCAGCGATTCAACGGACACACCGATTCAAAGGCCCGCCCATTCAAAGGCCCGCCCATCCGTCGGCCCGCAGTGTCCGCACGGTATCGCGCCAGACATCGCGGGCCATCAGTGTCGCCTCAAGGAAACTTACTTCCCCGCGGCCTCGGCCTTTGACCCTGCCAACACGCGATCGAGGAACTCGTAAGCTTCCTGACGCACCTCCGGCGGGAAATCATGGTCCGAATCGGGATAGCGAATCACGAAATTCTCTTCTGCGCCGAGCAATCGATAAACCTGACGAACGTTCGGCTCGCACTCTTTCACCCCGCGGTAATCGAAGTTGCTGTCGCGAAGCGGGCTGCACGAAAAGAAGGCTCGCGGCGCGATCGCGGCGGCGACCTCGGGGAAGTCGAATGCCATCTGGTCTGGGTCATGACCGTGCATCTCGCGGATCCTCGGCATGTAACGATCGCTCGCCCAACCCGCGAGCTTGCCGCCATAGTAGTAATGGAACGGGTCCCACCCGCAGCTCGAAACGACCGCCTTGATCCGCTCGTCAAAGACCCCGACGAACATCGAGTTGTGTCCCCCCAACGAATGGCCGATGACCGCGATCCGTTCCGGGTCGACGTCGTCGCGGGCGATCAACAAATCGACGCCGCGGCGATGGTTGACGATCGCGGTCATCGTCCCCGAAAGGTAGGCATCGGTGTGGAACGGGTAATCGGTCAATTCGCCGAACGAGGGATAATCGGGGGCCAGCACGACGTACCCTCGATCCGCAAGCTCGACGGCATAGTTGCGATTGGCCTTCGGGCCATCACCCGCGACGACCAATTTGCCGATGGCGGAGGTCGGGTGCAGGGCGAGCACCGCAGAACGTTTCGCCCCACCCGCCGTCCCCTTGGGGACATACAGGTGTGCGGTCACGTCTTGCCCCGCGGCGACGTGGTAGGTGATCAACAACCGATCGTACTTGTCGAACGATTCGCGTCCCCGCTCGACGACCTTCAGCGGCTCGAGCTCTTTCTCTTTTGGCAACCGCCCCATCACCCACTGCATCGATTCGAGGATGTGCTCGCGACGTTGCTGCCAATCGGCAGGCGTCTCGACCTTATCCCCCTTGCCGGACTCGTCGATGAATTGGGTCAGGTCGGTGTGATCGGGGTATTTGACGGGGGCGATCGACCGAGGCTCATCCGCCGGCACGCCACCCAGCTTGGCGACCTGACGCCGCGCCGCGCTGACGATCGCATCTTCGCTCGACTCGGCCCACGGGCTGGGCTGGCCGTAATAAATCATCGCCGTCGCCCCTTCGTATCCACCTTCCTTCAGGACCCTCCGCGAGGCGATGTAGGCCATCACGTCGTTGCAATACCCGGCGACCCATGTCTTGCCGGCACCCAGCTCCAGCTTGAGCCGCAGACCGAAATCGACAACGACCTCGCCCCCCAAAAAGATCCACGTCGGGCCATCCCCCAATCGCCAGCTTTGCACCGGGTAGGGATACGTCTTGGAAAGCCCGCCATCGCGATCCCACCGGGCCAGCAGCATCCTGCCACGCCCCGCCTCGAACTTGTTGTCCGATTTCGCCATCGCCTCGACCGCTTCCCGTGAAGGGATCGCCGCGAATTCCAACGGGACCTCTTCATAGGCCGCTTCGAGCTTCCCGCCCAACGGGATCAGCGACTGATCGGCGGCCGCCTTGACCGCCTGACCAAGGGCCTTGCCGTATTCGATCGCCAGCTCGACCTCACGCCGCGGGATCGGGTTCTGGTCGGCACCACACCCGATCCAGACCATCCCGGTCGCCCCGGGGTAGAGCTGTTCGAGCTCCATTTGGGCATAACCGGGCCAATCCCCCGACCACTGATACCCCGACAACACCGTCGCGTGGCAAGCGTACCCGCACAACACGACGCGGACTTTCCCCTCGGGATCTTTGACGACCAGGATCGGCACGTCATGATCGACCGGGCCGTTGAGCTTCGCCTGCTTGCGGAGCTCCGGCACGTCCTTCTCCGCGTTGTTGCGGCGGTTGACCGCGAAGTGGGCACGCCCCACCGTCCATCCGACCTGCGCGGGTTTCAGATCATCGATCGCACGGCCGACCAACGCGACGACCTTCTCGCGAAGCGTTTGCGTGTACTGCTGGACCAACTTTAGCGCCGCCGCGTCGAGCGAATACATCGCCATCAGGTTCTCGCCCACGACCGGACCGCTGTGGGTGTGCGACGTCGAAATGGCGATCGCCTCACGTGGCAAGCCGTACCGTGTCGCGACCTCACGGGTGATCGCCACCGACGTGTCACGGTCGATCCCGACGAGGTCGAGCGTCACCAGGACCAACCTCCGCCCGTCCGCATCCTCGACCGCCATCGCCTTGCCCCACAAGTCGGTCGTCTTACCTTCGGCCGGCCGATCTCGCCCGCCATAACCCGACATCCACATGTACTCGCTCGGGGTGATGTTCTCGCGACTCACCCCGACCTTCCACGCGGCCGATTGGGCGGCATCTGCCGGACGACGCAAGACGCCTCCCAGCGTGACGGCCACGACCAAAATGAAGACGATCCGACGGATGCGAAGGGGGCGATTCCACATGGGGCATCTCTCGCGGTCTAGAGGCGGGGACCGAGTCCCGAACCGAGGCCCACAATGGGCCGATCCGTGACAACGGTCATGGTGCTGGCAGACCCGCAGTTTAACACGCCGGCACGCCGCCCACATCAAGCGACAGCCACAACCCGCAGGCATCGGTATAATCGACGCCAACTCATCCCCACCCGCACCCCAACCGGGAACCCCGCCCATGCGCCGCACCCCAACCCTCCGGCAACTCACTCGCCAAGCAGCACGGTTTGCCTTGGCCAACATCTTCGCCACTACCCTCGCAAGCGTTGCCGCGATCGCCGATGCGGCCGAAACGCTGTGGGTCGCCAAGCCGCTCACCCAACCCGGCGAATTCACCGAAGGGATCGAAGGCCCCGCTTGCGACCCGCAAGGGAACGTCTTGGCTGTTAATTATCGCAAGCAAGGGACGATCGGCCGCGTCACCCCGGATGGGCAGGGGGAGGTCTTCGTGGAACTCCCCGAAGGGAGCATCGGCAACGGCATCCGCTTCAACGCCGCCGGCAACTTCCTCGTCGCCGACTACACTGCCCACCAAATCCTCGAAGTCAACCCTGCGACTCGCAAAGTCATTGTCCTCGCCCACAACCCCGCGATGAACCAACCGAACGACATCGCGATCGCCGATGACGGCACGCTCTATGCCAGCGACCCGAATTGGCAGGCCTCGACGGGCCAACTCTGGCGGATCGACCCCGACGGGACAACGACGCTGCTGGCCCACGGGCTCGGAACGACCAACGGCATCGACCTCAGCCCCGACGGCAAAACGCTCTACGTCAACGAAAGTGTCCAACGCAACGTCTGGGCCTTCCCGATCAACGCCGACAAAAAACTTGGCGACAAACGGCTCGTCCGCCGCTTCGAGGACCACGGCTTCGACGGGATGCGGGTCGACGTCGATGGGAACCTGTACATCACCCGATACGGCAAGGGGACCGTCGTCAAAATGTCACCCAGCGGCGAAATTCTTACGGAAATTGACGTCCTCGGGAGCCGCCCCAGCAACCTGTGCTTCGGCGGCCCCGACGGCCGGACCGTCTACGTCACCGAAGTCGAAAAGACACGACTGGTCGCGTTTCGCGTCGACCGCCCCGGGAAATCCTGGAAGCAATGGGACAAAAATTAACCGCTTTTGAATCGCCGCTTGATCAAAGGCCCCCCGGTTGACCTACAATGGGGGCCGGGACGCGTATGGCTGGGACAACAGCCGACTGGTCGACCTCAACTCAGCCAAACAACGCCCCCGTCCGAGACATGACGCGTCTCTCGTCATCTCGCCACTTTTTATTCTCGTCTTCTTTCGACAGGAATCCGCAATGGTTCAATCGATACGTCCTCGTCACCTCCAACGTCGCGGCTTCACGCTCGTCGAACTGTTGGTGGTGATCGCGATCATCGGCGTGATGGTCGGGTTACTCTTACCAGCGGTCCAAGCGGCCCGCGAAGCGGCGCGACG
>JBEIRZ010000539.1:0-2568 GCA_040375695.1 Planctomycetaceae bacterium | reverse complement strand
GATCGGTTCGACCCGATCGAGCGGGTACGGGCCTTGAAGGGGGAAGGTGAGGTAGGCGATTTGGCTCGGGTCATTGCCCGATAGCAATCGCTGCGTCTCGATCAGCCCGGGGGCGAGCCAGATGGATTCGTTCGGACCCTTCGCGATCAGTTCGCGGGCCCCCCGCCAATCTTCGGACCTCAAGGGTCGGGCGTAGGCTTCGGGATTCGTCGCGACCCGAATCGCACCGAGCAGCGACCAGAGGAGGAGTGCGGCGGGAAGCCCCCACTGCACGACCTTGCGAACGGCGGGGCGGTCGCTCTGGCGGCCGAAGCGACCGCGCCGGATCCGGACGAGGCACGTTATGAGCTGATGAGTCGCGACGCCGAAGGCCCAGGCCATCATCACGACCACGCCGACCATGAAGCGGCGATGGAAGAGGGGCGCGATCCCCGATGCCGAGAGCGACCAATAGAGCGCGGTGGCCCCCATGGCTAGAGATGCAGGGGCGAGCCAGCCAGGGTCCCATGGTTCGATCCGGGCGTGATCGCTGGGGCAGTGATCTTCATCGATCGCTGCGCGGCGGTCAGCGCTTCGGTTGAGGTGCATCGTTAGCAAGGCCGCGGTGACTGCTACCGCGATCATCCCGATCGCCCATGGCCAAACCGTCAGGATTGTGGTGGCCGGGCCGGTTGGCATCGCGGCTTGCCACTCGTAGCGGTGTTGCCACGCCGTCGCCAAGACCTTGCCAAAGAGTTCCCAGCCGGCCCAAGCGGAAGCGAGCGTCGCGATCGCGATGAGGAGCATTCGGCGTGGGTTCAAGCGAAGGGTGTGGCGCTTGCGCCAAAACAGTTCGATCGGTGGCCAAGCGAGGAGGCCTAGTGACATCGGCTGGATCATCGTCGCCAAGCCGACGCACGCCAATAGCGCCCACACCGGCAAGCGTGAGTTCGAACGAAAGGTGCTGACCCAGGCCCAGCAGGCGATCGCCGTGAGCAGCATCACCGGGGCGAAGGCCCGTACTTCGGTCCCGAAGAAGATGGCGTTCGGTTCGATCGCCAGGAAGAGGCCACCGATCGCCCCGGCGACGACGTTCCCCGTCAGCCGGGTCACGCCGACGGCGGTGATCGCGGCGGCGAGTGACGAGAAGATGACGCTGAGGGAACGCAGCGCCGGTTCGGCATCGCCGAAGGCTTGGTGCCAGGCCCAGAGCAACCAGTAAAAGGGTGGGGATTGGTTCCCCATCGCCGCGCGTTGTCGGACGTCGCCGAAGTCGCCCCAAACGGCCCACGCGGAGTGCAATTCGTCGAGCCAGAGGCTTTCGGTCGTCGCGGGGAGGCGGACCAGGGTCGCGAAGGCGAAGACCGCTGTGGCCACGAGCGCGGTGACGGCCACGGGGATCGGCTCGGCCGGATGGTTGTCGCCGCGGTCGACCTGGTTGGCTGTCGGGGGCAATGCGCGAGGTGATCGGTTTTGGGATGCGGAAGGTGCCGGGTTGTTCAATTTCAATTCCAATTGAAAGGCCGGCGGGGTCTGCTTCGCGGTTTCAGGCCGTGCGGAAAGGGATCGGCTTAGCAGAGTTCGCGGATCGGTTCGCGGTGGTCGACGAGGTATTGGGGGCGGCCGGTGTTGTCGGTGATCGTCGCGCGGGAAACGTCGATGCCCAATTGGCGATAAAGGGTCGCGAAGACCTCTTGGAAGTGGATCGGTCGGTCTTGGGGGACTTCGCCCAATCGGTTTGTTGAGCCGATTACTTGGCCCATCCGCATGCCGCCACCGGCGAGCAAGCAAGACGCGACTTGGGGCCAATGGTCACGGCCGCCATCCTTGTTGATCCGAGGGGTCCGGCCGAATTCGCCCCACGCGATCACGGAGACGTCTTGGTCGAGCCCGCGGCGGTAGATGTCTTCGATCAGCGCCGTGATCCCTTGGTCGAACTTGGCGAGTTGTTCGGGGAGGCGGATGAAGTTCGAGTGGTGGCGATCCCAGCTCCCGAACGACAGGGTGACGCAGCGAACGCCGGCCTCGACAAGGCGCCGGGCCATCAGGAACTGGTCCATCCAGTGCGGGCCGGCGTCTTCGCCGAACGCCGGGTCGGCGCTGCCGCGGCCATAGCGATCGCGGACCGCGGGCTCTTCGCGTTCGACATCAAGGGCTTCGACGAGTTTGCTTGAGGTGAGGACATCGAGCGCTTTGCGGGTCAGCGAGTCGACGCCGCGGTAGACATCGAGTTCATCGAATTGGCGACGGGTCTGGTCGAAACTCGCCAGCAGCGCCTTGCGATCGCGGAGCCGTTCGAGGGAGATGCCGTTGAGCCGCATGTTCGCCATCCCCTCCCCTTGCGGTTGGAAGGGCGCGTGGGCCGCGCCCAAAAAGCCGGGGAAGCCGGGGTTGCAATAAGGGTCGTGTTTGGTCTTGATCGTCAGGCCGACGAACGGGGGGACCGAGGGGTCGACCGGCCCTTGCAATTTGGAAACGGCGGAGCCGAGCGACGGGTGGTTGTCTTGGCGACCGCGGGGCCCGATCGGATAGCCGCTCATGCAGAGGTCGGAGGCGTGTTGGTCGGGGCAGCCATAGAGCGAACGGATG
>JBEIRZ010000460.1:0-3384 GCA_040375695.1 Planctomycetaceae bacterium | reverse complement strand
CCTCAGATCGCCAAACCTTTGAACATGGCGATCGACGCGAAAGGCCGAGTCTGGTTGACCCAAACGACCGCCTACCCTTACCCCGCAGCCGAAGGGGCTAACCCCGGCGATGCGATCAAGCTGCTCGAAGACACCGATGCCGATGGCCAAGCCGATCGGGTCACGACCTTCGCCGATGGGCTAAACATCCCGATCGGGGTCCTCCCTTACGGTGATGGCTGCATCGCCTTCAGCATCCCGAACCTCCTGTACCTTCGTGACACCGACGGCGATGGCGATTGCGACGCCCGCGAAGTGATCCTCGGCCCGTTCGACACATCCCGCGACACCCACGGCATGGTCAACGCCCTGCGCGATGGCGGCGACGGTTGGATCTACGCTTGCCACGGCTTCAACAACCGTTCGGTCGTCAAAGGCCGCGACGGTCACGAAGTCCGGCTCGAATCGGGGAACACGTTTCGGTTCCGTCCCGATGGCAGCCGTGTCGAACAATACACGCAAGGCCAAGTCAACCCGTTCGGGATGACCCGCGACGATCACGGCTATTGGTTCACCGCCGATTGTCACAGCAAACCGATCACCCAATTGATCCGCAGCGGCTGTTACCCCAGCTTCGGACGCCCCCACGACGGGCTCGGCTTCTTGCCGCCAACGATCGATCACCTGCACGGCAGCACCGCGATCTCGGGGATCGTTTACATCCCCGCCGACTCGCCGATTGTCCCCCTGCGCGGCCAATTGCTCAGCGGCAACGTGATGACTTCGCGAATCAATCGTGATTTGTTGACCTATCGCGGCGCCACCGCGGTCGGTGTCGAACTCCCCGATTTCCTCACCAGCGATGACAGTTGGTTCCGACCCGTCGACTTGCAACTCGATCCGGCCGGGAACATCTACATCGCCGATTTTTACAACAAGATCATCGGGCATTACGAAGTCCCCTTGGACCACCCCGATCGCGACCGGACGAGCGGCCGCATCTGGCAGGTCCGCTACACGGGTGCGCATGCGGATACTCCTACAACCGCCACTGCGGATGCGGACACGCGCAAGTCGTCGCGCGAAACGATCGCAACGCTCGCGCGATTGGGCGAGGCGGCCGCGTCGCGCCCTGACGCTTGGGACGCGAAGGCTCGGGATAGGGTCGCCGCGTCGCTTGACGATCCCAACCCGCACATCGCCCGCGCCGCGGCCGAAGCGCTCGGGTTGGCCGATACCTCGGACGACGACACGTTGCGGCTCTTCGCACGGCTCAAGACGGTCGCCGCCGATGACCCGGTGCTCCATCAAACGATCCGGATCGCGATCCGCAACCGGCTGAACCGCACCCCATCCCAATCGCCCCTGTGGCAACGGATCTTGGGGCAAGGTGCGGCCGAAGACGTCAGGAACGAAGCCGCCTCGATCTTGCCGGGGGTGTCTGGCGAACAGGTCGTCCCCGCGATCGTCCGTTACTTGGAAGACAGCCCGCAAACCGCTGCCCGCAAAGAGCTCGTCCGCCATGCCGTCTCCCAAGCCGGTCCCCAAACGCTCGCTTCGGTCGTGACGCTCGCCCGCGACATCACCTCCGGCTCGATCAAAGAACAGAGCGATATGCTGGATTCGATCATCGCCGGCCAAGGGGGGGCGAAGGTCGCCGAATCGGACGCGCTTCGCGATTGGGGGCTGGCGATCGCGTCAGGGTCGCTCGCGGCGATCGATCAGCGACTAGGTTCGGGACAAATGACCGTCGGTTGGACCACCACCGATGGGCAACCTTGGGGGACGCAAAGCCGACCCTTCGCGGGTGCCGAGCCCGGGATCGTCATCAGCAGCATCACCCGCGGCGAAAGCTATGTCGGCAAACTCGTTTCGGATCCCTTCCCCGCACCCGCCGCGATCCGCTTCCGGCTCGCCGGCCACGGCGGCCATCCCGACCAGCCCGATCATCAAAAGAACCTCGTGCGGCTCGTCCGTGTCGGCGACGGCGCGGTCCTCAAGCAAGAGCTCACCCCACGCAACGACACCGCCAAGCTGGTCGATTGGGACACGTCTGGCATCGCCGGGCAACGGGTCCGGATCGAATGCGTCGACGGCGATGATGGCAAGGCGTTCGCCTGGTTGGCCGTTGGCGAATTCGAACCCGATTGGATCGACGGGCCCGATGCCGGCAACGACTTCGCTCGCGTCGCGAGGTGGTGTCGCCAGTTCGATCTCGATCAACTCGTCCCGCGGATCATCAAGCTCGCCGGTGCCGATGCGGCACCATTGAAGTTGCGTCTGGAGGCGGCAGAATTGATCGCCAACTTGCGCGGCCAGAACGATTGGGGGGCGATCTTCGCCGCGTCACGCCCGTTCCCGCAAAGCGCCTTGGCCGCAGGTACGATCGTGCCGCTGTTCCTGGGCAGCCCCGAACAGGCCGACCCGTCGCAAACGGACGAAACATTCATCAAGACGATCCGACAAGCGACCTCGCAGCTCCTCTCGAAAGAAGAGTCGCCATTCGCGTTGGCGTGGATCAAGGCCGGCGGCACGCCCCAGCGGTTACTGACGCTCTGCGAACAGGGTGGACTTAGCCCCGCCGTGCTCGTCGCCGCCCCCGTCGCCGATGTCCTGCGAACCAAGCTCGATGATGCCGGACGCGAGCGGTTCGAACGGTTGACCGCCAATGTCGCGTCGCAACCCGCCGTCGATCCGCAGACGCTTGTCGGCTACGCCGAGGCGATCGACCGCGAGCTTGGCGATTCGGCAGTGGGCGGAGCCCTCTACACGCGGCACTGCGCGGCTTGTCACCAGCTTCGCGGCAGCGGCCAGATTGTCGGCCCGCAGCTCGACGGCGTCGTCACCCGCACCCCAGCGCGGTTGATGGAAGACATCCTCACCCCGGACCGAAACGTCGATGAAGCATTCCGCACGACCACGCTCCTGATGGACGATGGCCGGGTGATCGTCGGGATGATCCAAACCGAATCGGCGGGCGAAATCCGCTTGGCCGATAGCCAGGGGAAGACGGTCACCATCGCCACTGCCGAAATCGAGAAACGCGTCGAATCGTCACGATCCTTGATGCCGGGGAATTTTCACGAACAGATTTCGCCTGCCGATTTGGCCAACCTGATCCGCTTCATCCGCAATCCTTGAGCCGCTCGGTCGTCGGGGAAGGCCCAGAAAAGCGGGTGGCTTTGGGGCTAACGGGCGGTTTCGGGGCTAACGGGCGGTTTCGGGGCTAACGGGCGGTTTCGGGGCTAACGGGTGGCTTTGTGGCTAACGGGTGGCTTTGGGGCCAAGGTGCGGTTCCGCCACAGGGGCCTTTTTCTTCCCTTCGCGGCCGATCGGGGGGACAACGCCGCGGCGGGAGTGAAAAACCCACCCAAATGGTTGTTTTCCCGCTTTTACGGGTGGTAT
>JBEIRZ010000542.1:0-2513 GCA_040375695.1 Planctomycetaceae bacterium | reverse complement strand
TGGGGAGTTCGTAGGTCGGGACGTCGGCTTCGCGGTAGAGGAACGGGCGATCCTTGCTGAGCCTTTCGACCAGTTGTGGGTCAGCCTCCCACGGCTTCGCATCGGCCGGCAGCGTTTGGCCCCGTTTGGCTGCAGCGAGATCGGCGAGGGCGCGTTTGAGCGGGGTGGCGATCGCGGCGGCGAGCCCCGCGGACCCGTCGGGGGTGAAATTGACATTGGCCGGCCGCATCCATTCGGGCTTCTCCGCCGCGACGCTCCAGAGGTCGATCACTTCGATCCCGCGGGGCTCGACGATTTGGCGAGCGATGCCGTTGTACAAGAGCGGGTCGCCCAGGTCGCGGTGTGGTTTGACGCCACCCGGCGGGACGGGGGTGGTGGTGACGAAGAAGAGCTTGGCCCCGGTCGCTTGGAGCTGCTCGATGATTTTGGTCAGGTTGTCGCGATAGGCCTCGGGTTCGGATTGCCGCGGGTCGTTGGGGTCCTCCGAGGCGACGGCTTTTCCTGCGGCATCGGCCTTTTCACGCTTCAGGTCATGCAAACCGAAGTTGAACGTGATCACGTCCGGCTTGCCGTAGCGTGAGACCCAATCGGCGACCTTGGCGACGCCGTTCTTCGTCCCCGAACAATTTTCGGGCCCCTTTTTGCCCATCGGGCGGACGACGTTGGCCACCCCTTGCAGCGCTTCACGGAGGGCCGGGGTGTAACCGATCGAGATCGAATCCCCCAGGACGAGAACGGTCGGCAGGGCGGGATCGATCGGTTGGGGCGTGGGCTGTTCGGCGGCCTTGTCGGCACCCTTGAGAGCGGCTTTTGGGGCAGCCGATTGTGGGGCAGCGGCTTTTGGAGGAGCTGTTTTTGGGGCTTCGGCTTGTGGGGCAGCGGCTTGCCCCTTCGAACCCTGCTGGGCGACTGCCGGCGTGACCACGGTTGTCATCACGGTGACTACAGTTGTGATCACTGTGACTACAAGCGTAGTCATGCGGGGCGTTTTGCTGGCGGAGGTGGTCATAGGGATTCGGTGCGGTGGGAGGGCCGAGCCGTCGGGAACGGGCCAGTGGGGGATGTTGACCCGGAGGCCGATCGACGAACCTAGTATACAAAAAAAGGGGTCGGGTCGCACCTCGCCCGAAAATTCCGACCGTTCGGCCCGCACCGCGTCATTAGTCCGGATCGATTAGCCCGCTTCGTCAGATTTCCCCGCGTGACAAGGCAGGGTCTCGACCGAATCGCGAGGGGACGGCCGTCGCCTGAATACCGAGCACCAGACCAGAACCCAGAAGCGGTTCCGCGGAGTTTGGGTGAGGCCGACGGCTAGCGGCTTGTCGGCAGTTTTTGATCGCGTTGATGCGGATTTGCCGGTTTGGGGGTCGTACCCGGGATTCGGGATTGACGGTGGGGGGGATCTGGTTGAGACTGATGTCATCAACCCTTTCTTTTTATGGTGCTGGCATGGCGCGTTTACCGAGATTGCAGTACGAAGATGCGATTTACCACGTCGTCACCCGCGGTGATGGGCGGCGGGCGTTGTTCCCGAATCAAGAGGCTTACGCGAAGTTCACCGAAGGGCTGGTCGAACAGGTCGACCGCTGTGGGTGGCAGGTCATCGCGTATTGCTGGATGGCCCACGACATTCAGTTGCTGTTGCGAACCCCCAAACCGAATCTTGCTCGCGGCATGCAGCATTGGTTGAGTGGTTACGCGAATTGGTACACCCGGCAAACCCGCCGGTCCGGGAATCTGTACCAGGGGCGTTACAAGGCTTATCCGGTCGAAGACGAGGAGAATTACTGGGGCCTCAGCCGCTCGATCCATCTCGCTCCCTGCTTGGGGCCAAAGCCGTTGGCCACTTCGCCGGAAGGTTATCCCGAAAGCAGCTATGCCGGGTACGCGAAAAGGTCGAAGCGGGTCGAGTGGATCGACTATGAACAGCATCATCGCCACTGGGTCGCGTGCAACGATGGGGACCCCGATGCGGCTTACCGTCACTTCGTGAAGTCGGGTCTGCACAAGGGGGCCGATCCGACCGTCGATAGGCTCAAGGGATGGGTTTATGGGAGCGAAAAGTTTTTGCGAAAGATGGTCGCGTTGGCGAGCCGCGGCGGGGAATCGCCGCAGCTTCGCAGGGAATTGAAGAAGTCGACCCAAACCGTCGACGCGGTGATCGCGGCGACGGCGAAGGAGTACAAGGTCAAGCCGCAGGATTATGTCGGCTTTCGCAGCCACGCGGCCGGCCGCGACATCGCCGCGTTCCTATGCCGCCGTTACACCACCGCGACGCTCGCGGAGCTCTCCGAAAGGTTCGGGCTGACGCACCAGGACAGCGCCAGCGGATTGGTGAAGCGTGGTCGCGAGGCGATCGAGCAGGACCGCGAAGTCGCCAAGCGGGTCGCGGCGATCGAGCGACGGTTGTCAGTGCGTCCTGATTAGCGTTCGCGCGGTGAATCCGTCGCGCGCCGCCGATGGTAATTTGCAATGGATTGACGCCGGTGCCAGCAAGGATGAAACCGTGGTGC
>JBEIRZ010000569.1:0-2347 GCA_040375695.1 Planctomycetaceae bacterium | reverse complement strand
CCCGCTTTCGCCGCTGATCAGTACGGTGACATCTTGACGTGAGACACGGCCGATCGACTTGTAGATCTCTTGCATGGCGGGGCATCGGCCGACCATGACATCGCCTTCGTCTGCATCATGGGCGTCTTCGTTCTGGGCGTCTTTGTCGCCGGTGGGGCCATCGGCCAGCAAGGTGCGGGTGCGCATCAACCGGCTCGACTCGACCGCCTGGGCGGTGAGCCTGCGAAGCTCAGGCAGCTCCAGCGGCTTCAGCAAGTATTCGTAGGCCCCTTCCTTCATCGCCTCGATGGCGAGCTCGGTCGTGCCGTGACCGGTGATCAAGATCACGGGGACACGCGGGTCGACCTGTTTGAAATGCTCAAACGTCTCGAGCCCGCTGGAATCGGGGAGATGAACATCGAGGACGATGACGTCGGGGCGTTGCGATTCGAACATCAAGATGCCCTCGGCGGCGGTCGTCGCCGTAACGACCTTGAGATCACCGTCGCGAAAAGCGCGATGGAAAGCGTGTCGGATAGACGCTTCGTCGTCGATCACCAGCAGCACGGGCATCATCAACTCGCAGGAAGCGGCATGGGGTTTTCGGGAAGCGTGATCACGAACGTGGCTCCGCCCCCCGCGGTATGGGTCGCGGTGAGGGTCCCGCCGTGTTCCTCGATGATCCGCCTTGAAATCACCAATCCCAGGCCGAGGCCATTTTCTTTGGTGCTGGCGAACGGTTCGAACAATTTTTGGCGTTCGGCTTCGCTAAACCCTTTGCCGTCATCGATCACTTCGACCCGGATCCCGTGTGGCTCTCGAAGCGTGCGGACCGTCAGGTTGCCGCCTCGGGGCATGGCGTCCAGGGCATTGAAGGCGAGGTTGACGAGGACCTGTTGAAATTGCCCTTCATCGACCGGGGTGGTGATCTCGCCGTCGACCGTTTCGACCAGCAGCAGGACTTGCTGTTTTTTGGCCCGCCCACTGATCAGGGCAAACGTGTCGTCGATCAGCGCCTTGAGATTCACCCGCCGCGGTTCGGGCTTGGGGATGCGGGCGAATGCGAGGAAGGTCTGTAGCGAACGCTCCATCCGACGGACTTCGGACTCGATGATCTTTAAGTCAGCCTTGCTCAGGAGCTGGTCATCTTCCAACCCGGTCTGGACGAGCATTTTGACCGAGGTCAACGGATTTCGCAGTTCGTGCCCGACGCCCGCCGCGAGCTTACCGAGCGAAGCGAGCTGTTCGGCACGATGCACTTCCCGCTCCCGTTGGTGCAACTGTTTGACGACCCCCTCGATATGTTCATCGAGGCTTTCGAGGGCCTTGTGCAAACCTTCAAACCCACGGTCGCTGGTGACGACGATCTCCGTCGATTGGGGTGCCAACTTCCCGGCGGCATCGTCGATCTGGATGCGGAGCTTTTGGATCGTTTGGCTGAGCAACCCGGAGACGAAATAGCCGAACATGATCCCCGAGATCGCGCCCAAGATCAGTGTGGCCCCCATCCCCCAAGCCAATTGCTTTAGCGTCTGCTCGTACCGCGAAGTGACCGCTTGGATTTGGGCGTCATTGAAAGCTTCGATCTCGCGACACGGCGACAGGACACGCTCGCGAAGCAGTCCGATCAAACCGTCCAAGTTCACTTTGCCATCCCCATTTTCGCCGCCGGTGACCAGTTGCCATTGCTGCAGGTATTCGGCGAAACCGTCGGCGATCCGTCGTGATAATACCTTTTCATGAGACTGATCGGCGTAAGACTCGATGACCGGGATCTGCCTTGCCGCGCGGTCATGCAATTCGGAGACGGATTCGATCTGTTTCCGTTCCAATTCGATCAGCGAATTTAGGGTCACCCGCAGATCGGTCGCCGCCGAACGGCTAGCCACATTCTCGCGCAACACATCAGCGATCTTCGACTGCTGTGAAAAGAGATAGACCGCGGTGAAGATGCAAACCGCGATCAATAAAACGGCCAGCAGCAACACCGGTTTGAAAAAACGCCAGCCGAAACTTCCCATCATTGGGGGCCGTCCCCAACGGCCTCGTCATCGATCGATCCTTACAAAAAACGGCGACCAAGTTAGGATCATTACCTCGGTCAGCCGCATCGATTTGCCACCGTCCTCGACATCAGGAACGCGGCGTCACTGCCGTCCAAGTTGACGGCCGACGCACGCCAAGTAAACCCGGTCGGCCGCGGCGAAGTTCCGGCACAGAAACCGGCAGCGAGAAAAAGGGAATCAGACACCCCATTAACAGCTCAAAACTCGCCACAAGGGCCGGTTTTTTTAAATTAAGTTTTACGACCGTGGTGGTGAGGTGCCTTGGGGGCGGGGTTGCCGCGAAGCCAATCGCCCGAAGGTTT
>JBEIRZ010000318.1:0-5317 GCA_040375695.1 Planctomycetaceae bacterium | reverse complement strand
TTTTCCGGTAACGGTTTCTTCGCCTTTAGCGCCGCGTCCCGGGCCGCTTTCGCGCCCAGCGCGGGTCGGGCCGGCCGGGCTGGCGGGGCCGGTGCCGCTTCGGTGGCGGGCTTGGGCGATTCGCTCGGCGCTTGGGCCGCGGCCCGGTTGGTCGCCGTGATTGTGATCGACAAGACGATGGCGAACGTGAGGGACAACGCCTTGGCCATTAGAGATGTCGCGATCGGGTGAGAATCGATCGGGTGGTTATCGATCGCACTGGGGCCCGGGTGGTGGCTGGTGCGGGTGGATCGGGATGCTGTGCGGGTCATCGTGGGGGGCTCCCGGGGTGGGGATCTTTTTGCAGCGGCCGGTGGGGCAACGCTGTGAAGTATTTTACGAAACAGCGCCGCGATCGCTGGGACACGGCTTTAACGTGGTACGGTGGTCCCCACCGTGATGATCGATCTACGGCGGGGACCGCCGTGCCACTATTTTTTTCTAGCAAAGCCGGGACCGTAAGGACACGGCATCTCGTCGGGCGGTTGCGCTGCTCGACCGATCTTTCATTAAGTGCTATTTCCACTTGGTCCCGGCATGTTCCCCGAGGTGGAAAGCCCGATTCTTCCCGCTCTTAAATCACTTCAAGGCGTTGCCGTTGGGTATCGAGCCCGACGGCGATGCCGAAGACGACCCGCGACCGCGTCAGCGGATCTGGTCGACCTTCATTTGGTAATAAATCTGGTTGTCGAAGTCGGCCGCCCGATGGTTGTATGGGTTGACGGCGAATTTGCCGGCCAGTTTCAGCTTCATCAGCCCCGCCCGCACCGTTTGCCCCTTACCCAGGGTGACTTCGATCATATCGGTACTCTTTGGTTGCCCACCGAAGCAACAGGTCCCGAGGTCGGGGACGAGGATAAATTTGCGGAGCAGCCCCGAGCCGGACGAGGGGTGGATGTACCCTTTCAGGAAAATGTCTTTGCCGTCGACTTCCATCGCCCTGGCTGTGGGGACGTCGGGGAGCGAATCGGGTTGTTGGAATTCGTAGAAACCGACGCGCTCATACCCCTCGGGGACTTCGGTGGCATAAGCATAGGCGTGATGGGCCGAGCCGCCCAACAGCAAGAGCCCGTTGGCGATGATCCCGATCATGGCCAATGTCCGGCCGCTGTATTCTTCGGGCCAGCGGCGGATCGTTCGTACCGCCAACAATCCCGTCGCCACGCCGATGACGGCGGCGACCAAAAGGAGGGCGAAGCCGGGGATCAGCCCGAGTAACGCCACCGGGATGCAGGCGATCGAGACGACCGCCGCGCGGCTGATCGCGCGGTAGGGAAAATCGAGCGGTTCGTCGTATTGGTTGAGCGAAATCTCGGCAGACATGTTTCAAGCACCCGATGGTATCCAACCCGAAGGTTTCAAATCCGGCAGTTTCGACCGCTTATTCAAGCACCCGTTTTAGTCATCGTGCAAAGGCACGTTTAAGTCATCGTGCAAACGCACGTTTAGGCCATCGCGCAATTGCACGTTTAAGCAATCGTGCAAATGCCAGGTGGCGGGGAGGCTCAAAAGGGTCAACGTCGCACTTGGTCCAGCCGGGGGGAGCCGCCGGTCAGCACCAAGTAGAAGGCGAGCGACAGCATCGCGATCGCTAGTGACGATACGCCCAGGAGCTGCAGCGGGTTCGCCGAAAGTTGGTCGAACTGCGAGTCGGCGGCGGCGACCAGCCGCGGTTTGCGGCGGTTCGGGTCGGATTGCTTTTTCGCCAGCGGCGGGAAGTCGGCGTTATTCGATTGCCCCGCGGCGGCGAAGCGGGTCGTGCGATCGGGGACGCGGAAGCTGTTTGACGGTTGGGCCGGCGCCGGGGGTGGCGTCGGGATCGTGAAGAAAGAGCTCGCCCGACGAACGCTTTCCGGATCGATCTCTTTCAGCTTTTCTAGCGCCGCGGCCGCTTCGGGCTTGGGGCACGCCCGCAGGTAATTGACGACCGGGACTCGGACCCAATTGTTGTCCGCTTCGGCTTCGGTGAAGAGTTTGACGAGCCGATCGATCTGGGACCAATCGCCCCAGCGTGCCAAGTCGGGGATCACGAGGTCGGCGAGGTCTTTGCGTTCTAAGACGTGGTAGAGCGATTTGACGAGGGTCGAACGGGGGATCTTGTCCGTTTCGGTCCCGTGGAAGCGGATCGCCATGATCGCCGAGTAGGTCTCGGCATAGGGTGCGTCGGGGTTGGCGAGGAATTGTTCGTCGATCAATTTCAAACCCGGTTCACCGGCCAGCAGCAGGTAGCAAGCGACGAGGGCATCGAGCCCCGCGCGGGCTTGTGGGTCGGACGACTTGAGCATCTTTTCGAGCAACGGCGCGTCCTTCTCGGTGCCGCAGACGCCCAGCAGCGTCAGGTAAAGGCGGCGGCGGTCGGCCGGCATTTCGGGGTCGGAAACCCATTTCAACAATTCGTCATGGTTCATGAACGGCTTGAGCGATTGGATCACCGGGTAAGGGGTCGTCGCGAATTCGTCATAAGCATCGCGGTTCAGCATTTGTTCGGGGTGTTGCAGGTACCCCTGAGCGAACTTGACCCGTTCGAGCGGGTCGTTGGGGAGCGAGAGCATCTTGAGGACGTAGGCTTCGCCCTCTTTGGTCAGCGGCATGCACGACCATTGGAAGTCGGGGGGATCGACCCCGGAGACGAGGAAGCGGCGACCGGCTTCGAGGTCACCGTAGTAAACGGCGGTGACGGTTGGGACTTTGACCAAGTCGGCCCCTTTGATCACCTTCACCACCTTGAACTCGACCGCCCCGGTCTCTTCGTTGCGGACCGACTTGTCGGTCGCTTCGGCGATCAGCACGGCATCCATCACTTCCGATTCTTGCCGGATCGTTTGGGAGACGGCCGAGCAGAAGGGGCAGGCGGCGGTGGCGAACGCCGGGGCAAAGGAAGCGACCAGCGCGATCGCGACGGCGATCGAAAGCGTCAGGGTGCGTTGCAGCTGCATGGTCGATCGGGGGTTGGGTGCGGAGGCAGGGGCGATTTGTACGGGTTGTGCGCGGCCGAGGGTCGCGGCAAAGGCCGATCCGAATTTGCCCGGTTGGTGGGGCCGGAAATGACGGAACGTCATGGCTTGCAGTCCGTAGGCGAAGTGAGGATCGGGACAGATCTTTCTGCAGATTCCATTGTAAGGTCCACGAGGGGGTGGGGTGAAGCCAATCCGCGGCTCTTTTTCGCTTCACGTCGCGAAACGGGGTGTATAATCCGCACCCCCTCGCCGGCCGCGCGAGAATAACGGTTTTGCGGGGTTTGCCGGCTTTGGGCCGACGAGCTTTACGCGAAGGGATCGCTGTGAGGCATTGGGTGCTCGCAAAATGCGGCAACGATAGCGGCTTGGGCGCGAGCCCACCGGTTCTGCATGTGCCGGACGTTACCGGCCGGCTCGCGCCGTACCGCTTTTGTGGGCGGGCGAAATGCAGCAACGATAGCGGCTGGGCGCGAGCCCACCGGTTCTGCATTTGCCGGACGTTACCGGACGGTTTGCGCCGTGCCGCTTTTGTGGGTGGGCAAAATGCGGCAACCATAGCGGCTTGGGCGCGAGCCCACCGGTTCCTAAACTAAGGGAAGTACCGGCCGGCTCGCGCCGTACCGCTTCCATAGGCTTCACAGCGCCCGCCCCAAAGGGACTCACGCATGCATCCGTCATCACACCGATTTTCGATCCTGGACTTGTTGATCAGGGCCGCGGCGTCGTTAGGGCAGGTCGTCATCTGTGCCGTGGCGATTGTGCCGGGTGCGGTGACGCTCGCGCAGGACGCCCCTGATTTGCGCGGGGCGGTCGAAAAGGGTTTCGCGGCGCTCGATCGTGGCGACGCGGCGGGGGCGATCGCGGCGGCCGACGCGATCGTCAAGGATCACAAGGACGAGCCGGCGGCATGGCGTTCGGCGGGGGACATTTATTTGCGAGCGGGGGAGGCGAAGCGTTCGTTGCCGCTGTTTCGCCGCTACATCGAGCGTTATCCCGACCGGGAACCCGACTTGTGGCAATACGGGATCGCGCTGGCGTTCGCGGGGGAGTACGAAGCGGGGAGGAAATTGTTCGAGCTGCACCGGACGGTGAACCCCAACGACGTCGAGAACGCGCTGTGGCATTTTTACTGTGTCGCCAAGGCGTCGTCCCCCGAGGCGGCGTCGCGATTGATCTTGCCGGCGCCGGGGGACCGCCGGGTGCCGATGGATTTGCTGCTCAAGATGTACCGCGGCGAGGCGGATGAGGCGGCGGTGCGGAAGGAGGTCGATGCGTTGCCCGCGGGTTCGGCGCAGTCCGAGATGGCGAATTTTTACGCGGAGCTGTACCTGGCGATGTACCACGACGCGATGGGGGCTCGCACCGAGGCGCTCAAGCACGCCGCCAAGGCCGGGACGGCGAAGGAGGTCAATTACATGACCGACATCGGGCGGGTTTATGACCGGCTGTTGCGAAAGGCCGCGCCGTAAGGGCGGGTGGTGATCACCCCTTCGACGGGGCTGCTGGCGGTGCCGTAAAGCCGTTTGGGGATCCGGCCGGCGAGGTAGGCGAGCCGGCCGGCGATCGCGGCATGTTTCATCGCTTCGGCCATCATCACCGGGTCGCGGGCGTGCGCGATCGCGGTGTTCAACAACACGCCATCGGCCCCCAATTCGAAGGCTTGGGAAACGTCGCTGGCGGTGCCGACCCCGGCGTCGATGATGACGGGGTAATCGGGGTCATCCATCTTGAGGTATTCGAGGATGATCTGGAGGTTGTTGGGGTTGAGCAACCCTTGGCCGCTGCCGATGGGGCTGCCGGCCGGCATGACGCTCGCCGCACCGAGCTCTTTGAGCCTGCGGGCGATGACCGGATCGTCGCTGGTGTAGCAGAGGACTTTGAACCCTTCGGCGACGAGCTCGCGACAGGCGGCGATCGTTTCGACGGGGTCGGGAAGGAGCGTCTTGGAATCGCCGAGGACTTCGAGCTTGACCCAATCGGCGCCGGGGTTGCCGAGGGTGCGGAGGATTTCGCGGCCGAGCTTCGCGGCGCGGATCGCATCGAGGGCGCTGTAACACCCCGCGGTGTTGGGCAGCAACGTGTAACGATCGAGGTCGAGGAAATCCAGGATGTTTTCGCCCGTCGGGCCATAGAGCCTTTCGCGGCGGACGGCGACGGTGACGCAATCGGCCCCAGACCGATCGAGCGAATCACGCATCTCGGCCATCGTTTCGTAACGCCCCGTCCCGACGATCATGCGGCTCGCCAGGACATGCCCACCGACTTTCAGCGGCGTGTCGAAGCTCGGGGAATCGCCAGCGGGTTGCGATGGGGCCGCTGGG
>JBEIRZ010000214.1:0-7557 GCA_040375695.1 Planctomycetaceae bacterium | reverse complement strand
GGTCCACTACATCCTCAACGAGCCGACCCACCTGCAGCATTTCTCAAGATCGGGCATCGAGAGCTTGCTGCGAGACAATGGGTTTCGGATCGACAGCTTTCGATACCAGGAAAATCTTTACAACCACATCGGTGCGATCGGGATCTGGCTGCGACATCGCTTTCCCGGCCGCAGGCTGGGTGCGAGGTTGCTGCGTTTTCTCGACGACCCGTCGATGTGGGGCCGTTTGGCCCTAGCGATCCCTGCGAAGCTGATGGCGGCGCTGGGCCAGACGGGACGGGCCACCATCGTCGCCTCGAAATCGATGACCGACATGCCAATCCGAAAGGGGCGACGCGAACCATGAGTGACGGTTTTTCGATCTTGGTGACCGGCGGCGCCGGTTTCATGGGGTCCCACGTCGTCGATGCGATCCTAGGGGTCAGCCGTTGGGACCGGGCGAGGGTCGTGGTCGTCGATGACCTGTCAGGGGGCGCTCGGGAGAACGTCGCGGATCACCCACGCGTCGAGTTCGTGCGCGGCGACATCGGCGATCCCGAGTTGGTCTCGCGGCTCTTCGCCAAACATCGCTTCCGTTTCGTCTATCACCTGGCGGCCTATGCGGCGGAGGGATTGAGCCATTTCATTCGGCATTTCAATTACTCCAACAACCTCTTGGCTAGCGTCCGGCTGATCAACGCGGCGGTGAATCACCGCTGCGAATGTTTCGTATTCACCAGTTCGATCGCCGTTTACGGTCATGGCCGACCGCCGCTGCGTGAAGACCTGCCGCCCGTCCCTGCCGATCCGTATGGGATCGCCAAGTATGCCGTCGAACTCGACCTAGCCGCGGCCTTCGAGACGCACCGTTTGCCCTTCGTTATTTTTCGGCCCCACAACGTTTATGGGCCGCGTCAAAATCTCGCCGACAAGTACCGCAATGTCGTCGGCATCTTTATGAACCGATTGCTTCGTGGGGAACCGATGCCGATCTTTGGTGACGGGACCCAGCAGCGGGCATTCACCTACATCGGCGACATCGCGGATGCGATCGCCCGCAGTCCGCTGAACCCGAAGGCGATCAACGGGACCTTTAATCTCGGTTCCGATGACGCGTGTGACGTGAATCACCTGGCCGATCTGGTCGCGGCGGCCTTGGGGTTGCCCGCCAATAAAACCTACCTGCCGGCGCGGAACGAGGTCCATGTTGCGTATGCCGATCATGCCCGTGCAGCGGCCGTGTTCCCGGAGATCGCGCACACGCCGCTGGCAGAAGGGCTCGCCACGATGGCAGCATGGGCGCGAGGGGCCAAGCTCGCCCCTTCCCGTTCGTTCGAACCGATCGAGATCGAAGCGGGGCTGCCACCTTCCTGGCGGGCTTGACCCGATCGGCTGTCGGCAGGCCGCTACGTGTCGCAGGCCCTTCGGACCGTTTGCCCCACCGCTTCCAACCAGCGTGGCAAATTGACCTCCAGGCTGTATCGCCCCAGCACCGTCTGACGCGCCGCGGTCCCCATCTGTTGCCGCCGCTGCGGCGACGCGAGCAGTTCCGCAAGCGAGGTTTCCCACTCGCTGGCGGTCGATGCCAAGAAGCCGTCGATCCCATGGGAAATGATGTCCGCGTTGACACCGACGGGAGATGCGACCCCCGGGATGCCGATCGCCATGTATTGCAACAACTTCAGGCCGCACTTGTAGCGGCTCCACGGGTCGTCGCTCAGCGGCATCACTCCGATATCGAATTCCAGGATATCGGTCGATTCGCTTTCGGGCTTCCACGGCCGGAACCGGACATTGACCCCTTCCAGCGGCAATTCGTCGAGCACCCCGCGGTCCCCCGCGATCACCTGGAATTCGAAGTCGTGCCGTGCCGCCAACGACCTGAGCGGACCGGCGATTTCGCGCAAGTAGGCGATGTTACCGCTGGTTCCCATCCAACCGATGACCGGTCGCCCGCCGGTAGCCCGCGCGGAGTCGCTCGGGGGCGTGACGGGCCGTGGTTGGTAATCTGACGTGTCGATGCAAGTCGGGATGATCACCACGTCGCGATTCACGGCCGAGGCCCATTCGGCCAAGAGCCTATTGCCGGCCACCACCAGGTCGGCCATATCGAGGAGTTGCCGAAACTTCTCTGGGAATTTCAAGAAGACCCCGTCGTCGATGTCGAGCACCAGAGTCCGCGCGACCCGTCGCAGAGCCGCCTCGACATCATAGGACGCATTGTCGAACAGTTCGCGTTCCAGGATGACCGCGTCGTAACCGCCCCAGCGGGCCCGCAGGACGTCGCGTCGACGGAGCAACCGCTTCAGCCACTGACTGGGGCGAAAACCGATCTTCGGGAAATGGTCGTACTTCTCCGGAAAACTATGCGAGACGTGGCAGGTGTGCCCCTGCTCGCGCAAGCGTGTGGCCAGCGGAAGCATCCGAAATCGGGTGCTCGGGACGTGTGCCCCCGAGGTTAGGAAAAGGAACCTCACGCCGACACCTGCGGGTTAGGGGCGTTGTCGTTGGCGGATGATCCCGGGGCACCTGATCCCGGGGCACCAGGGGTCGGTTCGTGGTGCTGCTGGGCGCGAAAATTCCACCACACCAGCGACCACAGCGGGAGATAAAACAGCATGATCATGCCGAGATAAGCGATCGCCACCCCCAACGCGCCAAAGCCGCGGCCGAGCCACCAGAAAGAGAGCAGGCTCAGCACCGCCCCGACCGCCGCGATCGCGAGGTGTGGCGATTTCTTGTGCGCATGGATGTAGATCCATTGGCTCTCCGGGATCACCAAGGCGACGATCGCGATCGCGAAGAGCGCTGTCGGGAGCGTTGGCAACATCCGGTCATAAAGCGGCAATCCGAACCGATTCATCACCCCGATCAGAACGACGAACGCGATCGCGCCGCAGGCCAAGATGGAAAGCGAGATCCGCAGCAGCCGAAAGTAGATCCGGTCAAGCTCCGCGAATTGGCCCTGCGAAACGAGCACCCCGAGCTTCATCGTTCGCGTCCTGATCCAGGACATGCAGGCCGCTTGCAACGTCGTCAGGATCTGCCAGGTCATGCCGAGTTGCCCCGCTACGACCTCGCCGTGGTAATAAAAGACGACCGGGTTGATCAGGAAGGTGTTGGCGAACCCCAACAGGCCGCGGACCCCGACCCGCCACTGAAATGGCCAGATCTCTTTCCGCCAATCGACCTGCGGGCCGCCCGAAGCGGCGAGGATCGAATGGAAGAACGTCCGATGCCGAATGGTGACCCAAGCCGATTCGCAAATCAGCCGCGTCGCCGCCGCCGCCACCGTTACCCAGAGGGAGGCGCCCGACAGCATCAAGGCCCAGGCCGCGAAGTTCCCGAGGATCCCGCGGAGGAACTGCAAGTGATAGACGCTCTTGACCTGACCACATCCCTCCAGAATCGCCAGGCACGGGGTCGTCAGGAAATTGATCGACGTGACGGTGACCAGCGCCAGCCAGGGCAAACGCCAGGAGACCTCGGCCGCCGTTTGGCCTCGCGAAAGGACCGCCAACCCGAACCCGCCGACCACGATCAAAAAGAGCACCGCGACCATCCCGTATCCGAAAATCGCCCCTCGTAGCAGGCTTGCCAGACGATTTCCCGCATCGCCCTGATGCCCGACCGTCACCGAACCACCTTTCTTTCCCCATTCGTGGCTGGCGAAATTGACCAGCACCGAATGCAAAGAGAAGTCGAACACCGTCTGCAGGGCGAGGATGCTCCAAAAGGTGTAGTAGTACCCCTGAACGGCCTTCGAAAAGTACTGACCGATGAGGATGATGGTGATCGGCCCGGCCAGGAATTGCCAAGCGAGTGAGGCCATCGCGAAAAAAACCGCTTGGTCGACTTCCAGCCGGTTCAACATCCGTCGGGGCCAGGACCGAACGGGTCCGCTTGCGACGTCCGAGGGGGGCGTGCGGAGTGGGCTTTGGTCCGAGGGGTTCAAAGGGATCACCAGCCCGAGTCGCCAACGGCGGATCGAATGATTGTGACGGCGAGACGTTGAGGGGTTTGATGCGGGAGCATTGCGGACATCCTGATTATAGTTCCCCAAGGGGTGAGGTTCGATGCGATGTCCCCTTTAAAAACGAAAAACGGTCCGGCAGGTTTTCACCCGCCGGACCGCTTTCGTTTTAGGTCACGTCTCGAAGGTTGCAGCCTTCGCTAAACCGTTAGCCCGAGGGCTTAGCGGACGTAGCGAGCACTGGCCTGAACGACACGACTCTTGGTCTTGATCGAAGCGCTCGGGTCGACAACCGGGGCCGGAGCGGCCTGGGTTTCGACATGAGCCGGTGCCGCGACTGGTTCGGCAACGGGGACCACGGTCCCGCCACATTCGCATCCGGCGGCGGTGTCACAAGCCGCATCGCAGCTCGATCCATGAAGCCCGCCGAACAACTTCTTCAGGAGGCCAGGCCGCTTGATCTTCGGCAGGCACCCGCTGTCGCAGCCGCTGTCGCAACCCGACAACGCGCCACAGATCCCTTCGCTGCCGCAGGCGGGTTCAGCCGCACCGCCGCAAGCCGAATCACAGCCGGCACCATGCTTGCCGAACAACTTGGTCAGCAGGCCTGCCTTGGGCAAGCAGCCGGCCGAGTCGCACCCGGAGTTTTCGCAACCGCAAGCCGGTGCACCGCCGTTGTCGCAAACCGAGTTTTCGCAGCCGCAAGAAGCGCCCTTGCCGAGCAGCCCACAGCCGCCACCGAGCAGGCCACATCCTTCAGCCCCGCAAGCGGGTTCGCCGCTGCCGTTGTCACAAGTCGCCGATTCGCACCCACAAGCCGGGGCTTCGCAGCCACAGCTCGCGTCGCCACCGAGCAACCCGCAACCCTTCTTGCCGAGTCCGCCGAGCAAGCCGCAGCCTGCCGAAGCGGTTTCACATCCGCAAGCCGGATCGACAACAGGCGTGTCACAGCAAGCCGTGTCGCAGCCGCAGCCCTTGCTGCCGAGCATGCGATCCAACAAGTCGAAACCATAACTCTGGGTCGACATCAGACAGCCAAAGGCCATCGTCAAACTTAAGGTAATCCGTTTCATGAAGCCACGTCTCCCTGTCGCTCATGCGTTGGTTGATTTCGCGGAATCCAAAGCCCATCCGTCGAGACTCAACGTCGCGAGGGTGAACTGGGGCATGGTCGGCGGACGAAGTCGCCGTCGATCAAGCCCTTGAAGTTCATGGGGCACAACGCGAACCGGATGCGGGAATCCGATCCGCTGACTTCGTTCTGCTCCCAATCACCCTCGTTCGCTGAAACCGACCACCCTCCAAGGTGTTGACGGTCGGCTCGTTGCCCGCCCGCCTGCGTCTGGTTTCTCAAACTTTGGGTTCCAACAAGGCCCAGGATTCCCTCACCAGGGCCTTTTCTTTGTGACCGATTCGGCACCTGACGCTCCGAGCGTCAGGTCTCTTCGTCGGCCGCAAATTTCATCGGCAAGCGCCGCCGTGGCATTGAGCAATACGAGCGATTTTCGCAAGCTTGTAAACCTTTGACGGCTACGCAAAATCGGCCTGATGAGGGGACTTTTTGGATCGGCTAAAGGTCTCCGTCGTTCCGTCGGCGCCGAACCCATTTCTGGTGCCCGGATACGCCCCCTAGGCCGGAAAGTCCCCCCAGATGTCCTGGGTTATTGCCATTTGCCGAGTCGCCACACGTCCCTCGGGTCACCCTCACCCACGCGTCCATTTCCTCTCAACTTTGAGCACGCGGTTCGAATCGAACCCGAAATCCCTGACGAAAATGCCAGGGCCGAAGGAAAAGGGGATGACCTCCAGGCCCCCAACGGCTTCTCCCTGGCCTGTCCCTTTCGAATAACCCCGTCCCTTTGGAATGACCACTTTTGATTCGCCCCGGCTTTTCTAGTTTGCGGCTTTGCGGGATGATGCCCAGCCAGCCCGCCCCCTCGGATTCGCTTGTTCGACCCGCCGAAACGCAATGCCAGCAACCGCCGAGATCGTCGATCTGCCAACGCTCCCGGGGGTCCCCTGCCCCTGCGGCACGGCCCGCCGCGCCTTCGCCGAGCGGCCCGATTTGCCAGCCACGGTGCACCTGACGCAGATCACCCGCGACGCCGCGGTCCATTACCACCGTCGACAGACCGAAGTTTACGTCGTGCTGAGTTGTGACGAGGGTGCGGCGATCAAGCTTGACGGCAGGGCCCACCCGGTCCGGCCGCATGCCGCCATCTTGATCCCGCCGGGCGTTCGTCATCGCGGCCTCGGGGAGATGACGGTGTTGATTTACTGCACCCCGAAATTTGACCCCCAGGACGAGTTTTTTGACTGAACATGGTCATCCATCCGATCGATTTTGAGCGGCCCGGCAAGCAACAGGGTTTCTTGAGGGTTCCCTATTCGCACAACCTTGGCGGCTGGGCCAACGTGATGATCCCGATCACCTGTGTGGTCGGTGGCGCTGGTCCCACCGCGCTGGTTTTGGGAGGGAATCACGGGGACGAGTACCAGGGTCAGATCGCCGCGATGAGGCTCGCTCGGGAACTGCGACCGGAGGCCGTGGCGGGGCGGGTGATTTTGATCCCATCGCTCAATTATCCCGCCGCACAAGCCTCGACCCGCCTTTCGCCGCTCGATGGCATGAACCTCAATCGAGCCTTCCCGGGCGAGGCCGAGGGCCCGGTCACGAGCCAAATCGCCCATTTCCTGACGACCGTCCTGTTTCCCTTGAGCGATATCGTGATCGATATCCATTCCGGGGGTCGGAGCATCGAATTTGTCCCCTGTTCGCACATGCATGTCGTCGCCGATACCGACCAGCGTCGTCAAATGTTGGCGGCGATGCTCGCGTGGAACACCGATTTTTCGTTCCTTTACACCGACATCGCCGGAACGGGGCTACTGCCGGTCGAGGCCGAAAGTCAGGGGAAGTTGGTGATCACGACCGAGCTCGGGGGTGGCGAGGCGATCCCCCGGCACGTCCATCGCATCGCTCAGGAAGGGCTCCGAAACGTGTTGATCCATACCGGTGTCCTCCACGGGACGGCGGTGACCCGCGAAGGGCTGGGGCTGCCGCCCGCGATCCTGACCGCGGCCCTGAAGAGCGATAATTACCTATTGGCCCCTGAGTCGGGGATCTTTGAGGTGGCGGTCGAGCTCGGTGAGCGAGTCGCCCGCGACCAACCGGTCGGCTACATTCATCATCTCGAACGCCCCGACCGCGAGCCGTTGGTGATCCATTCGCCGACCTCGGGGTTCCTGATCTGCATGCGGGCCCCGTGCCTGACCCGTCAGGGGGATTGCGTCGCGGTCGTCGCCGAAGAGGTCGACCCGTCGCGGCTTCGAGAGCCAGGGCCGGTCGACTTGGCAAGGATCTTGAAATGAAGTTCGGTCCACGCGACCACGCAAGGGAGGATCATCCTGACCCTGCCCGACGCGATCGCCCCGGAGAGCCCACAGTTTTGCGACCTCGGTTTTCCCGCCCCATTCCCTCGCACCCATCTCCTCGTCAGGGGTCTAACCGCCGATGCCTCGAATCCTGATCGCCGAATGCAAGCAGGAAGTTTCGACATTCAACCCCCACCTCAGCGGGTATGACGACTTCGCGATCCGTCGCG
>JBEIRZ010000341.1:0-4942 GCA_040375695.1 Planctomycetaceae bacterium | reverse complement strand
GGCGGTGTTGTCGGTCGAGACGAAGCGGTGAACCCCGGCTGGTAATGCGTGTTGATTGGTTTTGCACCTACGTGAACTTGCTAAGAAGTCGCGCCGGTTAGCCATCGCGTGATGCCGTCGAGCGAAAGAGATGTTCGGTGATTAAACTAGCGGTTTGTGGCGCGAGGAATCGGAAGTGATGGGGATCGAATCGAGATGACGAGTCAACCGCAGGGGCCCGGGGCGATGGGTGAGGAGCTGCCTGCCGAAGTGGTCGAAGCGCTGGTCGGGGCGACGACGGTGGCGGTGGAAGAGCTCTGTCAGACCCCGGTGATCCCGGGGGCGGCTTACCGCGCGGGATCGCTCCCATCGGACGCGGAGCTGGTCGCGACGATCGAGCTGAAACGTGCGGTCCCGGGTTGGCTCGCGGTCGGGTTCCCTCGGACGACGGCGCGGACGCTCGCGCAGCGTTACCTCGCCGATTCGCCGCAGCCCGATGATGGCCTGATGTTGGACGCGGTGGGCGAGTTCGCGAATGTTATCGCCGGCCAGATCAAAACGATGCTCAAGGGGACGGCTTATCACTTCCATTTGACGACGCCGCGGTTCGGGGCAGAGTCGTTGCCAGATAGTCACGAGGCATCCGAGGCGTGGCTGGTTCATCCGTTTTCCACGGACGCGGGCGAATTCGTCGTTTGCCTGCGGCTGTCGCCGTGTGAAGACGCGTAAAGTCAGCTTTCGCGGCGGGTTGTTGGCCAGGCGTTGGCAGATCGCGTCGGTTGTGGTCGTATTGTCGAGCCTGGCGCGGGGCATCTGTCCCCGTGCGATCACGTATCCCCGTGCGATCACGGGGTTCATAAAAGTTTGCGGTAGGAATCACTTGGAGGAATGAAGGGATGGCGGAAATCGAGATTCGGAAGGAACGGCCGTTTGTTGATGAGCTCTTTGAACCCTATCGCGAATTGATCGGCAAAGATTTTGATGGGTATCGCAATCATGTGATGCGGACGATCACCTACGCGATGTATTTTTTGGGTGGGGCGAAAGGGTACGAGCGATTGGTCGAGACAGCGTTCGTCTATCACGACATCGGGCTGTGGACCGATCGTGAGCTGGCCTATCTCGAACCATCCGAAGCGGTCGCGCTTCGCGACAATGAGCGGCACGGATGGGGGTTGGACGCGGACGCGTTGCGTGGCGCGATCCATTGGCATCACAAGGTTTTTCCCTACCGTGGGCCGCACCAAGAAGTGATCGAAGCTTGTCGCAAGGCGGACTGGATCGACGCGACGAAGGGTTGGATGCGCAAAGGGATAGCCCGGTCATCGATCGCCATGGTCGAAGCGACCTTCCCGAATTGCGGGTTCCACGATTCGTTGCTGAGGTTGGCGAAGGAGTACGGCGGATCGACGCTTGTCGGCGGCTGGAAGGTCACGCGTGGCATCGTGAAGTGGTAGGACTGCGATCGCATCGGATAGGCAATCGCGGCTCCTAGGTGCCGCTCGTGAAATCGAGCGACACCACAGTTGTGACGCGGCGTTCAGCCGGCGGCTTTCTTTGCTTCGGGCTTCTGTTCGTCGTCGGCTTTCGCTTCGACAGGCTTGGGGCCAAAGGGAATGATCACCGGGCCATCGGCTTGGGCATGTTCGGCTTCCCAGGCACGGACCTTGACCCTTGCGGCGTCGATCAACCGTTCGTAATTGCGGAGCCGGATCGCTTCGGACGCCTGGGGCGTCAACAATTTCCAGAGCGGGTCATAGAGCTTGTAGGTCCGCATGTAGTAATCGAAGGTGCGCGGGGCGACGGCATCGGTCCCGAAGAGGAATCGGTCGGGGTAGGCGTTCAGCAGCTTCGCCCAGGCTTGAATCGTCGCGTCATCCTTAACGACCCATTTGGCGACTTCGTCCCAAGAGATGTCGAAGGCGACATGCCGCAAGTTCGGGTCATCGAGCAGTTCTTGGAGTAGCTTGAGGTGGTCATCGGAAGGTCCGACGTAGCGACCCAGTCCGGTGTGTGCGTGGATGATGCTCGTTTTGGAGTGCCGTGCGAAGAGTTTTTTGAGGTTATCGATGTGGGCGGGACGTTCCGGGGTGGGACGCATTTCGTCGATGTCGCAGTGGATCAAAACGATCAGCCCTGACTCGGCTGCGAACTCGAAAATCCCATCGATCGCGGGGTTATGCAGCGACGCCACGTGACCGGTCACGCGTGAAGAGACGAGCTCTTTGTGGATCGAAAATTCGCCGACGCCGACGAAGACGCCGGGGAAGGCGAGCAGGACGTTGCGGATGTGGTCCTTGCCATTCATGTCGGTGGGGTTGAAGCCGACGATGAACGGGTCGAACCGTTTGCGGTCGGACTCCTTGAGCCGCAAGTATTGCTGCGCGATCAGGGCATCGACGAAGCTGTAGTAATACATTTCGGAATCGGACTCGAGGTAATACCGAGGCCGTCGTTGGCCATCGACGAAGTAATCCCATTTCTGGATTAGCGGGATGCCGAAGAGGGCTAATCGACCGACCTTGTCGCCGACGATGTCGAGCACTTGGGTGGTGTCGATCCCTTCTTGGACAAAATTCGTGAGATGGAAATGGCTATCGTGAAAGAGTGGCCCGGAATCGGCTGCCGCCGGTTTGGTTGCCGGCGAAGGGGCAGCGGCATTCTGTGCTGGCGGCGAAGGAGTTGCCGTTTCGGTCGACTTTTCTCGTTCGGCGGCTTGGGCTGGTTGGGCCTTTTCGCCGGCAGCGATTGTCGGCCATGAGCTTGCGACGTACGTCAAGGTGACGAACGGCGTGCCGATCGCGAGCAATAAGAAAGTCAGGGACAAGATCGAGCGATCGGCCAGGGTTCGGCTGCGGCGCATCTTCGAAATCCGGTGCGATTTGGGGGCGGGAATGTTGGTGTTTCGGGGGCGAGCAATGGCTGTTTGGCGATTTGGGCGTTTAACGAATCGGCGCGGCCCGTGAGGCCTGATCGCGACCTTGGGCTCGGCCCGCGAAGCCGCGTCGGATGCTCAAACTTGTCGTCAAAATCGGGTGGCGGCCAGCCCCTACCGATCGCGGGTCAGCCCCATGATCGGACAAGCTAATGACGGGATGGCAGTACGTCGAGAGGTGTTTGGGGGGGCGGCTGGGGCGGCCCGGTCAGATGATACGAAAGTCGCATTCTTGACGGTGACCCCACCACGGCGGCGGAAACGGCTAGAATGCTGGCATTCGGGAGCGGATCATCCCCGCCGGTCTTACGGCAGATCCCCCGAGTGCTTTGAGGAGTTTGCTGCAGCGTCGATGATTGCCGCCTATTTGCTGATCGCCGTTTTGTTGTTGCTGTTAAACGGTTTTTTTGTCTTGGCGGAGTTCGCCGCGGTCAAGATGCGGCCTTCGCGGGTCGAGGAGTTGGTTGACGATGGCGTCCCTGGGTCGCTTGCGGTCAAGCACATCCAAACGGAGCTCGACCAGTACCTTTCGGTCTGCCAGTTGGGGATCACCTTCGCATCGATCGGGCTCGGTTTCGTCGCGGAGCCGGCGCTGGTCAGGCTGATCGAACCTGCGGTCGCATGGCTCGGCTTTTCGACGCGTGAATCGGCGGGTTTGTGGTTAACGGCGCACGGGATCGCCTTCACCATCAGCTACCTGATCGTCAGCTTTTTGCACATCTTGATCGGCGAGCTGGTCCCCAAGTCGGCCGCGATCCGGTTGACCGAACAGGCCTCCCTGTGGACCGCCAAGCCGCTGATCGCCTTCCGCTACGTCTTCTGGTTACCGTTGCGGGTGCTGAACGCTTCGTCGGATTTCGTCCTCAGGATGATCGGGCTCCGCGAGTCCGGCCATCATGACGTCCATAGCGAAGACGAGCTGCGGATCTTGCTCAGCCAATCGCAAACGCAAGGGGTGATGTCGTTCCGCAGGTTGCTGTTCGTCGAAAACGTTTTTGACTTGGGCGACTTGCGGGTTCGCGACGCGATGCGGCCCCGGTCCCAAGTCCGTTGCCTCAAGACGGGCGTCCTTTGGGACGAGAATTTGGCGGTCTTGCAGCGGTATCGATTCAGCCGCTACCCGCTGGTCGAAGATGACGCGGCCGAACCGATCGGGATCATTCACATCAAGGACCTGTTGCTGGCCGATAAGGACGAGCCAGACCTCCAGGGTATGTGTCGTACGTTCCTGACCGTCCAGGAGACCGCGCAGTTGGAAGCGCTGTTGTCCGAGATGCAGCGGAAGCGGATCCATGTCGCGCTGGTCCGAAACGTGGAGGGGAAATGGACGGGATTCTTGACGTTGGAAGATGTTATCGAAGAGATCATCGGGACGATCCGTGACGAGTTCGAAGACGAAGAGCATGTCCACCTGTCGGATATCCTCGACGAAAGCCAGGTGCACTTGGGGATCGAGGCGGGCGACACGGTCGAAGCGGTGCGGCTGGCATTGGGACGGATGACGACGTGGGACCTGCCGGTCAGCAAGGAACAGGTGATCAAGTCGATCGATGAACGGGAACGCGTCGTCGAGACTTATCTCGGCAACGGCCTTGGCATGCCCCATGCCCGTGTCGTCGGGATCCAAAAGCCGGTCGTCTTTTTCATTCGGTCCGAAAAGGGGATCCCGTATCGAGGGAATCAGGAGCGGGCTTATTTCCTCTTTGTCCTGCTGAGCCCTGCCGGTCAGCCGCGGGTGCACCAAAGGTTGCAAGCGGTGATCGCGACGATCATGGATGAGAGCGAGTTCATCCCTGACCATTTGCAAAGCGCCGATACGCCGGCCGAGATCGTCGAAATCTTGCGAACCGGGGAACAGGCGGCGCTCGATTGATGCGGGGGAGCGCTCAGCGGCATACGGCCATTCATGCAAGCCGTTTTCGGTGTGCGTGTTGATTTGAACCGCGGGTCAGCGGATCGCGAAAGGGCTGATCAGGCTTCTTAAAAGGCTCAATTTGCCCATTTCCCCCCTTGTCTGAAGAAAGTCGT
>JBEIRZ010000220.1:0-7328 GCA_040375695.1 Planctomycetaceae bacterium | reverse complement strand
GCCATCACGTTAGGTGCCAGCCATCACGTTAGGTGCCAGCCATCACGTTAGGTGCCAGTGACGCATTTATCCTAAGTTGACGGCCACTAAACTTTGGTGCCAGCCAAAGTACTTGCGGCCAGTCTTAAAATAAAAAGGGTATGTCAAGAGTCGATTAGCGTCTGTTAGAAGCCGATCGGGAAGCGAACAACAACGATCAAGTGGAATCTGGTTGCATAGGCCCGGCGAGCGACCTGCTTCGCACGGCATCGCAAGAACAGCGATTACCCACGGAGCACTTCTCGAATAGGTTCGATCGCCCACCGACCTAACAAAAGCCTTCTCCCTGCAGACGACGCGGTGATGCCTTGGTATCTGGCAATGACTGTCGAGCAGCACGGGGCCAAGGCAGGTGCAGAATCGCAGGCCTGCCTTATAGCCCTCAGGCCGTGGCAAAAAAGTCTCTCGCAACACGTTGCCCACGGTGCCAATGAAGACCCTGACTCTGCGCGCTGGCAGCCATCGAATCCGGGGTACCGAAACAGATCGCTCGACCGAAATACCGCTGGAAATTCCAAACCAGCTCACGCCACTGCGACACCTCAATCCGACGTGACGACAGCAACGCCCCCAAATGCGCTGGCAATTTCGAAGAAACGCAATCGGCCGCCTTGCTTGCGGTCCACCTCAGCAATTCCCAGTAGTCTTTCCAGCCGATCTGCAGGAACCCCTTGTCGCTCGCCCGGACCCCCGCTTGGTGCACCTGCGGCTCGTTTGAGAGAACCTGCGGCTCTAGACGCAGTGGCGCCAACCACGCGTCACGGCGAATTCGGCGACCGGTCGGCCGGCGGCGTTTGGCCTGCACCTGCTTCGCCAATTTCTCCACCGGCGTCTCGCGGATGGCCTGACCGGCCTGCTCGACGCTCATCAGTCGCAAATCGAACGCGGCCGCATCGATCGTTTCGCCCCGCTCACCCCGATAGCGGTCGTAGGCCGATGTGTGCTGAGACTCCTCGGGCCCGGTCGCGATGGCAGCCCGAACAGGGTTCAGGTCGACGTACGCCGCGCACACGAGCAACGCCGCCTCATCGACAATCCTGATCGCCTTGAACCGCCCTTCCCAGAATCGACCGGTGCATTCGTCTTCACGGTTGGCCCTGCGGGCGATCGGCTCGGAGAGGGCTCGCATGAACCAGGAGATATCGGACAAGTGCTGTCGAATCGACTCGATCCGCTGGGGTTGGTTGACGAGCGTCGCGACATCGCTTTGGGTCGGTTCGGCGAGCTGATCATCGAGTCGCCGTCCCGGGAAAAGACGCAACCAGCGGAGGGCGACTTCATGGTCAGACCAAGCGGCGACAACATCGGGTCGGTTGCGGATGACCAGATGGAAGTGATTATTCATGATGGCATAGGAGAGGACGTCAATTCCAAAGGCAGAGGCGAGCGCTTCGAGGCGTCTTCGGATCCATTCGCGACGGAAGGAATAGTCCTTACCGGAGTGGGGATCGATACCGGCGAGGAAGGCTCTTCTGACGCAACGTTGGACGATATGCACGACGCAGATTTCGCTGTGGACGAACTGGCGAGACCGAGCGGGTCTGGGCATGGGAAGGCCTCATTGAGTGCAGTCGGATTAGAGCCAACATTTGACCACCAAAGAAGACGTGTGTCAACTGCACGCAAAAGAACTTCCGAAAGTATGCCTGTCCGAGGGAGAGACGGCTGCAGATTGTCGGTACCAACTGACAGGAACAAGCTGCCACGCGCAAATTGTTCGTAGTCCATGGGTGGCACCGATAGGAATTATGGGTGGCACCAACAGGAATTCCCAAAGGGAATTGTGCGGATGGCACCAAGGGGAATTTATTCCTTTCTCCGGATCGAACTGCTATACTCAGGTAGGCAATATAAATTGCGTTAAAGAGCAGTCCGGATCTGCGCTTTTATTCTATTTTACGATGACGGCAGAGTTCGCGAGAGTCGGCTCGGCGATCCGCGAGAAGTTGCTGGTATTCCCTGTATTTAAGTGAGGAACTCGATCATGACTTATTTGGCAGATTGGAAAACGTGCAAAGATTTGTTTGAAAAAAAAGCGGGGAAGAAACCGAGCGAGAAGTTTCTCGGCGTGTTTCGGAAGTCGTCCGGGATGGAGGACGGGGCCAGCGGGCTCGACACCGCCCTGCAAAAGCTCGACCCCAAAGAGATCGACAAGGCGCGCGAAAAGTACATCAAAGCGAAGCACGCTTACAAGCTGGTGCTTGAGCAGGCCTATAAGGAGAAAACCGACGTCAAAGATCTTACCAAGATGCTCACCGAAAGGGATAAGGCCGAATACAAGGCTGCCCTTGACGAGTTGGCCGCCGGCATGGACGAGATCCTCATTGCTTTCGATCATGACATTGCAAAATATTTGACACTGAAGGCGAGGTCGTTGGCGGACATCAAGGCAATCTGTGCCAAGATGCAAAAGGAATCAGAAGAGGCCACCGACGCGACCCACCAAGCAGAGGATTCCTTCAAGAAGTGCGAAGACGTTGTCCGCAAACTCGTCTCTGCTTCGGCCCCAATTCAGCCTGCATTAAGTAAGCAGCTTACAGACTTTTTGAATTCAACTGGCAAGTCGATCTCGACCAAAGCTGACCGTGTCGCCAAGATCTATGACAGCGTTTCCAACGATTGCAAGTCGATCGCCGCCTTGGGGAAGTCACAGAAAGAGTTACACCTCGCCCAAACCGAGTTCGACTCGTTGAGAGATCAGGCGATGAAGATACAGGAGAGCGTTCGAGATAAATCCGCGGGGCTACAGAAACTCGTGGCCAAATCCACGAAGTTGGCGAAGCAGGCAGAAGATGCGTCCAAAATCGATATCACCGGTGCCATGCTTTTTGGCAACGTGAGCATGAAAAAACCTGGATCGAGCTCGGAAGTTCCGAAGAAGAGATAAAGAACTCGAAAACCCGGAACGGATATCGCGGGGACAGAGATCTCTTCATCGTGGCCGACCGCACCTCCCTTATGAGGTGCGCGGTCCCTGTCCCCGCTGCCGTCCCAAATGGGTAATTATCGGTTGCAATCGCCAAATATCACCCTGAAAGGGCTGGCCGGAAGCCAATCCCACGGGAGCGAATCAGGGGGAAATAGATTTTTCAGCGCATCGACCGCATATTTCTCAGACGCTTTGGCCCCGTGCCTCGATCGATGGGTGGCACCAAAAGGATTTCGGGTGGCTTTGAAGGTTAGTGGGTGGCACCAAACGTTTTGGGTGGCACCAAACGTTGGCACCAAACGTTGGTGGGTGGCACCAAACGTTCAATAGGATTGATGGGTGGCACCAAAAGGATTGAAAAGATTGGATGGGTGGCACCAAAAGGATTGGATGGGTGGCACGGGTTGCACAACAGGTTAGTGAGGGACGGGAGTTGTTCTTAGTTTGGCGGCAAAATGGGGCAAATTTGTCCCCTTAACGGCCCCCTATCCTGGGAGACTCCCGGCTCTCGTTTTTCAGTGAGGGTCAGGTGCTTTGGACGCGGCTTTTCACTTAAAGCCCATTTTTGCCCACCACCCAAGCTGACCGCATGAGCTCGATGGAGAGCCGCTTGCTGACGCTGACCGAGCATGGCCTCTATTGCCCGGCAGGCGATTTTTATGTCGACCCGTGGCGCCCGGTTCGCCATGCCGTGATCACTCATGCCCACAGCGACCATGCCCGGTGGGGGTCGCAATGTTACCTCTCCAGCACGGCCAATGCCGACTTCTTAAAGCTTCGGCTCGGGCCGACCATCGATTTGCAAACGTTGCCGCTAGGCGAATCGTTACGAGTCAAAGATGTCCGCGTGTCGCTCCATCCGGCCGGCCACATCCGCGGCTCGTGCATGGTGCGAATCGAACACCAAGGTCAAGTCGCCTTGGTCACGGGGGATTTTAAGCGTGACCCCGATCCGACGTGTGAGGCGTTCGAACCTGTCGCCTGTGACTTGATCGTCACCGAATCGACCTTTGGGCTGCCAGTCTTTCGGTGGCGAGAAACCGCGATCGTGGCCGCCGACATCAACGCGTGGTGGTGCAAAAACAGGTCAGAGCGGAGGACGAGCGTTTTGTTCGCTTACGCGCTCGGTAAGGCTCAACGGTTGCTCGCATCGATCGACGCGTCGATCGGACCGATTTACTTGCACGGGGCGTTGGTGAACCCAACGAGTCTCTATCAAAACCAAGGGTGCCCGCTCCCCGATTGTCGCCCGGTTTCCGAAGCGCCGACCGGGACGCGTTGGCATGAAGCGTTGATCATCGCGGTCCCGAGCGCCGCGGGCTCACCGTGGCTCCGTCGGTTCGGCGAGATCTCGACCGCGATGGCTTCGGGATGGATGGCGATCCGCGGGAACCGGCGTCGACGGGCGCTCGATCGCGGCTTTGTCCTGTCCGACCACGCCGACTGGGATGGGCTCCTTCGAACCGTGCGCGAGTGCGGGGCCGAACGTGTCTGGGTGACACACGGTTTCGCGCCGATCCTGGCAAGGTATTTAAGCGAACAAGGGATCGACGCGGCACCGCTGTCGACCGCATTCCAAGGCGAGTCGGTTCACGACGAATCGGAACAGTTGGCCGCAAACGATTCGGAGGCGAACCTCGAGCCGACCACACAACAAGAATCGATTTCGACCGATCAACCGACCGCGAGCACGTCGGTGCTGACGTCGTTCCCGGTAAGCGAAATCGAGGGTCACGGGGACAGCGAGGGTCACGGGGACAGCGAGGGTCACGGGGATAACGAGGGTCACGGGGATAACGAGGGTCACGGGGATAACGCTCCTCCTGCTCAAGTCCGAGACCCAGGTGATCCTGACGGCCAGAACGGTATCGCAGCCGTCCCCGCCGAAGCCGTCCCCGCCGAAGCCGTCCCCGCCGAAGCCAACCGTGCCAACCGCGCCGAGCGTGCCCCATGATCGCAAGCTTCGCGGCGCTTTATCGGTTGTTGGAAGAGACGACCCGCACGGGCGAAAAGGTCGAAGCCCTTGTCGATTACTTCCGGCAGGTCGATGCGGCTGATGGGGCATGGGCCGTGCACCTGTTGTCCGGCGAGAAGCTGAAACGGCTTGTTCCCTATTCGAGGCTGAGGCAATGGGGTCAAGCGGGATCGGGATTGCCCACGTGGCTCTTCGAAGAGTCTTACCAAGCGGTCGGAGACCTTGCGGAGACGTTGAGCCTGATCGTTCCCTCCCGCGCGGTTGATACGGAAGGGACGCTTGCCCAGTGGGCAGAACGTGAGCTTCCCGCATTGGTCCGGCCGACGCCGGAGGAATCGATCGCGGCGATCGCCGATTGTTGGCAGCGGGTCGGTCCGGACGAACGGTTGGTGGTGCTGAAGATGTTGACCGGGGCGATGCGGGTCGGGGTGAGCCAAAAATTGGTTGCCCGTGCGATCGCGGAGGCGTTTGGGATTCCTGTCGAGCAGGTCCAGCATCGGATGATGGGTCGACCTTTACCGACCGCCAACTTTTTTCGCGAATTGACCGCTTCGACAAGCACCACGCACGAGCCCTTTCGCCCCTACCCGTTTTGTCTCGCCCACCCTTTGGAAAACCAGACCGCGGAAGGTACACCGCCGCAGCAGCCTTCGTCCGAGGGTCGACCGGCGGAAGCGAATTCTGCAGGTGCTGGGGCGGCGGTCGTGATCGAACCGAGCGAGCATCTGGTCGAATGGAAATGGGATGGGATCCGGTGTCAATTGATCGCACGCGGCGGGGAGCTTTTCCTTTGGTCGCGGGGTGAGGAGCGGCTCGAGGAACGTTTCCCGGAAGTGGCGACATCCGCGAAGACGCTCCCTGCCGGGACGGTGCTGGATGGCGAGCTGTTAGCGTGGCGTGACGGAAGGCCGCTATCGTTCCAGCAGTTGCAACGTCGGATCCAGCGGAAGCAGGTCGGCCGCAAGTTGCTTGCCGAAGTCCCCGTCAGTTTCCTCGCGTTCGACATCCTGGAGGCAGACGGCATTGACCTTCGGCAATCCCCGCTGCGTCATCGACGCGAGAAATTGGAAACGCTCATGCAGGGGCTCGCACCACCGACCAGCGATCATTTGCGATTGTCACCGAGGGTCGACTGTGTCGACCGCCGCGCCCTCGAGGAAGCCCGCGCTACGGCCCGTCGGGAAGGTGCGGAGGGGTTGATGATCAAGCCGCTCGATTCGCCCTATGCCGTCGGTCGGGTGCGTGGGATTTGGTGGAAGTGGAAGGTCAACCCGTTCACGGTCGATGCGGTGATGATTTATGCACAGCGGGGGCATGGGCGAAGGGCGAGCCTCTATACCGATTACACCTTCGCGCTGTGGGACGGTGGCGAATTGGTCCCGGTGGCGAAAGCCTATTCGGGGTTGACCGACGAAGAGATCCGGCGAGTCGATCGGTTCGTCCGCGAGAACACCCGCGAGCAGTTCGGGCCGGTCCGCAGCGTGACGCCGCAACTGGTGATGGAGATCGCTTTCGAAAATGTGCAGCCCTCGCCGCGTCACAAGAGCGGCATCGCGGTCCGCTTCCCACGGATCGTGCGGATCCGCGACGACAAACGGATCGAAGGCGCCGATTCGCTCGAGTCGCTTCGCCAGATGGCCACCCGGGGGATCGAGCCCCAGCTCGACGCGAGTGAAGGTGACGCGAGTGAAGGTGACGCGATCGAAGGTGACGCGATCGAGAGGACGAAATGAGCTTAGCCCGTCGCTCGAAGGGATCGATCGCACCGGCGGAGGCGTGGTTCGCCTCGCGGGGATGGAAGCCGTTCGCTTTCCAGAAGGAAACTTGGAAGGCGCAGTTGTCGGGGAGCAGCGGGCTGCTGCATTGTCCGACCGGATCGGGAAAGACGCTTGCGGTGTGGATGGGGCCGCTCCTTGATTTTCTCGCGCGGCCCGTCGACCCGTCGGGTTGGACGCGGCGTCGAGGCCATGACCCGTCACCGCCGCTGTTGGCGTTGTGGGTCACGCCGCTGAGGGCGCTGGCGGCTGACACCGCCGGGGCGCTGCTCGACCCGGTCGTCGGGATGGGATTGCCGTGGACGATCGAGTCGCGGACGGGGGACACCAGCGCGTCGACGAAGCAGCGTCAACGACATCAACTTCCGACGGCGCTCATCACTACCCCCGAGAGCCTGACGTTGTTGCTTTCGTACCCCGAATCGAAGGAGCATTTTGCCAACCTGCGGACGGTGATCGTCGATGAGTGGCACGAGTTGATCGGGACGAAGCGTGGTATTCAGACCGAATTGGCGTTAGGTCGGCTGCGTGCGATCGCGCCGCGGGCGACGCGGTGGGGCGTGAGCGCGACGCTGGGGAACCTCGACGAGGCGCTGCGGTGTCTGGTCGG
>JBEIRZ010000159.1:0-9896 GCA_040375695.1 Planctomycetaceae bacterium | reverse complement strand
TCGTTTCCAGTTGACTCGGATGTCGGGATGAGCCGGTACAAACCTCCGAACGCCTGACTCTGGTCGATATGCGACGTGGGGCAACAAAGTTTGTACCACCCGCCGGTATCCACGACGATTAAGCTCCCATCGAGGTCTTCCAGGATGTCCGTCGGGTGAAAATCGGGACGATCCGCGACAACCAAATCGGAATCGGTGGTTGCTAGGCCGCTACCTTTGACAGATAGCCTATGCTGACTGACTTTTTGGAGATTGAACTGCGCCACCAATAAATCCCCAAGGGCTCCATTCTCACCGAGCATCCCCTCGCGAAACATTAGCCCGGCCGGTGCCGCGGGGCCCAAGTGAGACATCACTGGCATCAGCGAGCCTGTCCGCGGATGCCCGTCCAAAACTCCATGGTCTTTCCCATACACGCCGCCATAGATGGCATGCACCAAGGCGTCTCGCTTACCTTCGGCAGGGTGTTGGATGAATGTGCATGTGAAAAATCTTTCCCCACAGAGGCTCATCGCGAATTCGACAGGATTATCCATACCGCCTGTCATCACCGGTTCGACCAGATCTCGGTTCGGGTGCTTTCGAAATAGGTGCGACGCGCGGGTGGTCCAACCCGTTCCGTCCGCCCGCTGGTACGACTGTTCCGCGAAAGCACCTTTGCACCAATAAATCCAGCCGTCCCTACCACGAAAGGGGCCATGCAAATCGTTAGCGCAACCTGTCAGCGTCTTTCCGTCGAACCAGACCGCGGATTCGTCAGAAATTCCATCGCCATTGGTGTCGCGGTATCGCCAGATTTCTGGAGGTGTCCCTGCTAAGACCCCATCTTCGGTCCACATCACACCTTGGGGCAACATCAAGTTCTCGGCATAAACCGTTCGTCGGTCAAATACCCCGTCCCCGTCCGAATCATCCAAGACGATCAGGCGATGAGGCCGCTTAACGACCTGCTCTTTGGTCGGTTCGCTGCTCCCCGAAGACTCAACGATCCACAACCTTCCGTCAGGAGAAACATCGGCATGAACCGGGTACTTGGTCAGTCCTGGTAACGCCGCGGGCTGAAGCTTCCATCCTTGGGCGACCCGAAACTTTAGTCCATCGATCTCTACCTGCGTCAGCCCGTCTTGGGCCCAAAGGTGCGCTGTGCCCATAAGAGCCAGCAAACCCGATAGCATCAAACCGTGCAGCCGATGCCCGTGGCTTCGGTTTGCATCAGGCGACAGCTTTGTTGCGAAATCAAAACGCATGGCCACTTCTCCAGAGGTGTTTTCGGCATTCTCTCCCCGAAAAGACGAGTGTGTTGTGTCGTCGATCGGGAGCATTGTGGGCTGGACATCGAGGGACCGAACATCAAGGCCGCAAATCGCTCGATCCGGAAGAGATCATTCTATCGCACCGAACGTGATCGATCGCACCGAACGTGATCGATCGCACCGAACGTGGGCCTCGCTTAAAGGACAGGGCAAACGTCAAACCACTCCCGGTGCTGCTCGCGCATCCATTCTACTGCCTCGGGCGGGCCCCACATGCCTGGTTCGTAATCGAGTAACGGGGGAGCGGCGGGGCTCCGCCAAGCACCAAGGATCGGGTCGATGATTCCCCATGATAACTCGACCTCATCGCTGCGGGCGAATAAGCTCGCATCGCCATTGATCGCGTCCAGCAGCAACCTTTGGTAACCGTCTGGCATCGCACCCGAATCGACCCCATCAAAGCGGAATTCCAGGGTCGAGGTACGTGTTTTCATTTCGGTATCGGGCACTTTCGACTGGATGTGCAACTGGATCCCCTCGGCCGGTTGGATCTGGATGACCAAACGGTTCGCGTCAAAATCACGAACCTTCTTGCCGAAGAGCAAATGTGGGGGTGACTTGAATTGGATCACGATTTGCGAGGAGCGACATGACATCCCTTTTCCGCTACGCAGGTAAAAAGGGACGTCCTTCCATCGCCAATTGTCGACATAGAGCTTCAGGATCGCGAAGGTTTCCGTTTGGCTTTCTGGGGGTACCCCCGATTCCTTAAGGTATCCCTGATAGCGTCCGCGAACCGTCTGGGCAGCGAAGTCGCCACCGGACATCGGCCTCACGCTGTGAAGTACCTGGACTTTTTCATCCCGGATCATCGACGCGTCAAACCTTGGGGGTGGCTCCATCGCCGTCAGCATCAACAGTTGCAAGATGTGGTTTTGAAACATGTCGCGGAGGATCCCGGACTTGTCGTAATAATCTGCCCGGCTCCCTATCAAAACTTCTTCCGCGACCGTGATTTGGACATGGTTAATATAATTCCTGTTCCAAAGCGGTTCGAAGATGCTGTTTCCAAATCGCATCGCGAACAGGTTTTGGACCGTTTCTTTTCCGAGGTAATGGGCGATGCGGTAAACCTGGTCTTCGCTAAACACCTTGTGAACCTGGGCATTCAATTGTCGGGCTGTTTGCAGGTCTGTCCCGAAGGGCTTTTCGATAATGACCCTTCGTTGGCCGTTGCCGCCGTGAGCCAAACCGCTCGCCCCTAACTTCTCGATCGCCTCGACGTAAAGCTGGGGCATGGTCGATAGGTAATAAACGCGATCGGCCCCTGACTCAGGCTCGACCGTCGCCAGGAATTCGCTGAGTACCTGAAAATCTTGAAGCTTGCCGATATCGCCAGGGACATAGAACAGGCGTTGGCTGAACTCGTCCCACACCGCGTGGTCGAATCCCGACTCGGTGAACTTGACGGTCGATTCCAACAACGAGCCTCGCCAACCGGCATGATCAAACGGCTTTCGAGAAACGCCGACAACACGGAAGTCTTGCGGGAGACGTTTCTTCTTGTAAAGGCTGTACAGGGCAGGGATCAGCTTGCGACTCGTCAAGTCTCCCGAAGCGCCGAAGATGACGATCGTATGTGCCATGGGAAGGTCAAACCTTTACATTTGGTGCGAGGGTAGGTTTCGCCTACCGGTGAGATTTTTAACCACCGAGCCCTAATTTATCGTTTCGTTCGAGCCTCAACTACCGGCGGATGGGCCGGATATCGTCGTCTTTGGGGCGACTTCCATTGCCTCTTGGATCGCGAAGGTCTACACTTAGGTGGTCAGTAGTACCGGGGGCGATTTGGATTCGACCGGATTGCCGAAGCGTACGCTGCATGTCGTGGTTGGTCAGTTGGCCACGTTAAAAGCTGACTAAAAACTTTACATGCCGAAGAAACCTTCGCATTGGCCGCCTAAGAACAGGTAGCCCTGACTGAGGAAGGCCGCCGGAGCCGTCCGACTGTCAGCTGTAATTCCGGATGGTCCGCCGTCAAGTTCGAGACGCGGCGGGCGAGATTTGATTCGGGCTAGCAAGCCGGGGAGCGTGTCGAGCAGCGCCCCGGCAAGCGAAATCGACCCCGACCAGCAATGGTCGGGGTCAAAAACGCACGACTAAACATGTAGACGCGTCCGTGGAAGGATCGCGGGACGCGGGTTCAATTCCCGCCGCCTCCACTTAAGGCCAGCTTGCAGCGAAAGCAGTAAGTTGGCTTTTTTTATGGACTTCCTGCGGTTTTCTGTACGAAGTCAAGGCTTCCCAAATGACCTTTGGTCAGTTTGTGGTCAAAGGCCGGGTTGATTCGATCGAATCCGCGATTGGGATCAGTGCTGGGAACTGACTTAATTAAACCCGGTCCGAACACGACACGAACCAGCCGGACCACTGTCAAACTTTGATCCATCTGATGAGAAATGATGAAAGTATTCGATTTCTCAGGCGGCACCGCATCTCGAGACACCAATAACCAGTTTGGTGTTCGATTCCTTTTCGACCAGCTAACTTTCAGCAGGTGCTGTTCGAGTTTTTTGGCATTAAGTGCTGGAGATGAGTGCGATTGTACAATAGACGGCCACAAGAGACGGGGTTTCGGCGAAGGACGGTACACTCAACAATAACAGCGGAACGGCATCCGATCGCTCGTCGAGAGCGAATCATGAAGTTGAGTTGAAGATTATTCCCGCGCGAATGTAACATGCCCCCCGAGTCGACAGTCATCATTGCCGCCAATCCCAAATCGGGGGCCCGGAGCGGGTTGGGATCGGCATCGGCGCTTCGCGACGCCCTCGAACGACGCGGCTATGTTGCGGAACTGTTTACGGATGTTGATGAGATGGCTAGACGGGCACAAGCCTCCCGACGCGAGGGGACGCTTCGTACAGTCGTTTCCGCAGGCGGTGACGGGACCGCCTCGTTGGTTCTGTCCAAGATACCCGCAGCAACTCCGCTAACGCTCTTCCCGCTCGGTTCAGAAAATCTGGCCGCTAAGTACTTCGGTATGACGAGTCGTGTCGATGAAACGGTCTTGAAAATTGATAGACTCCGCACCGAACCGTTAGATCTATTCCTAGCAAATGGCAGATTGACATTGCTCGTTGCGAGCGTCGGGTTCGATGCCGAAGTGGTTCGGCAAGTTCACGAGAACCGTCAGTCGCATGTGACCCGGACCACGTATCACCGAGGGATCTTGCGGACCATGTTGCGGTACCGATGGCCCAGGTTCCAAGTCCGATTTCTTGGCCCCGATGGAGCCTGGGGTGAAGCGATCGAAGGGAATTGGGTATTCGCCTTCAATGTCCCTCGATATGCTGCAGGTATCCGTATCATCGAATCGACTTCGATCTCAGACGGTCTGCTCGATGTCGGTTTGTTTCGTGGGGGCGGGCTTTGTCGAGGACTGCTGAATTACGCGATGGTGGTGGCGGGAGTTCATCATCGAACACCCTCATGGCGGCGGTTCCAGACTTCGGGGCTTAGGGTCGAGTTGGCGAGTCCAGACGCACCTGCCGGGCAGCCAGCGGAAGATCGAAACGTCGCTTTTGAAATCGATGGAGATCCCGGTGGTTTTCTGCCGTTGGAGGTCGTTTATTCAGGACGCAAAGCCATGATCGTTTCCGGGAACGAGTCATGAAGTGGCCGTGTGTGGCCGAGTCGCTTCACCCTTGTGAGGCCATGCATTAAGTCATGATTCCTTGCCCGGATTGCGGTCTCCTAGCGAGCGATCACAATGGTTTTCTCGCGTACCTGTTTAGGGCTGTTGTTCATGTGCTTCGTCACGATAAACAACATGGTTTGGATCACGGAATGAGGGTGTTCATCTTCATCCGATGAGCTTACTTCGCGATCAGCTTTAAGCCCTCCCGATCATTGGGGAGGGCTAATATCAATTTGCCGGTGTGTCGTTTCTCTTGGGTCATTCCGCCACGGGCGTCAAGGAATTGCCTGTCCCGGATCGGAACGATACCGAGGGAGCAGTCGAACCCGAATCGATCGACGCTCTTTACCGCGGCATTCTGTCTTCAACAAAACTGGCGGCGAGGCGGGGATGATGTGAGTAGGTACCTTCGCAAACAATTGGTCCAAGGTCGGCTGCGACCGGTTCGGCAGAGAGAACCATTGTTGCTGTTATCAGCATCAGCTAGAGGCGAAGCATGATGATCGGCTTGAGTGGATAGGTTATCAGGACTCGGTGATTCGGCGGGGACTGATTGGCGGCGGTCTATCAGTAGTTCATCCAAAGGCATTCGATCTTGGTCGGCTTCGTCTTCAACGAGCTCGCCTTATTATCGATCTCGATCTCGACGCATCGCCATCCGTGCCGTTCGGCGGCACGCTGGTAAATCCGATGTGGGTAGCCGCTCAGTAGAAACTTCCCCTTCAAGTTACCGAGGGCGGCGAGTAGGTCTTCGTGTTGTTTGTCGTCCATTTCGAATGAATACGCATTTTTGACCGCTCGAGTTTCCGGTAGGTATGGAGGATCGCAGTAGAAAAAAGATTCCGGATCGTCTTCGCGTCGGATCAGTTGAATGGCATCTTCATTAAAAATAACCACCCGTTGCAGGCGTCCGTGCGCCTCGTCTAATCCCTCGATGGCCGATAGCCAAGAGGAGACTTGTTCGTTCATTCCTCTTCGCGTCCTGGTTCGCGACATCGTCGCGAAGACACGTCCTAAGCCCTGTCGCGACTGGCGGAAACGGACAAAAAAAGCGATCGCCCGTTCCAACGGATCTTCGGCCGACGAGTTCAACGCTTCGTCGAAATGTGGTTTGGAGAAAGGGATCAGCGACAGGCGGAAGCGAAATTCCGGAAACGATTCGGCTGACTGCAACACCTTCCAAAAGTTGACCAGCTCCCCGTAGATGTCATTTACGACTTCCGAGTGGCCTTCGATTAGCGATGGCGGCTTGTTGAAAAGGACGGCACCGCCACCGAAAAACGGCTCGACATAGTGCGTATGCCTGGGCATGAGGTCGATGATTTTGCCAGCGAGGTATGATTTTCCCCCATGCCATTTGATCGGTGCGGACGCTTTACGAATGGTCATCGTGTTCCTCGCGTTGATCCCTATCTGTCGTGATATATTAGGATTATCGAATCGATGGCGCAAGTACCGAGGAACTTATCTCGCCGGTGGGTTAATAGGGTGCGGGTTGGTAAACTTTTGGCGCTGTGGCGGGCGCGCCCCGCCTTGGCCGACCGTCTGGCCGCTATTCCGTTGTCCCGTTTAAGAAGCCGGTTCGCGTCGTGGTTTCAGAAGGTTTCGCCTCACGAGTGAATGGTCTCGGAGTTGGCTACCGGTCGGCGAATGGTGAAATCCTTTTCAGTACTTCACGCCAACCCCGAAGGGGGGTCGTATGATTTTACTTTTCTCAAGGGTTATCGGTCGAAAGTTCGTTCGACGGGCAAGGCCGATCATCCTTTTCGTTGTGTGGGGCACGCACGCTGTCAATATCGGGTGGTTTTCGGCACCGATCGTTCGGGCGGAGGATTTCGCAGTCGCAAAAAGTCCATCCGAGTACGGTTTTGGCCTCAGCAAGGACGATGCGCAGAAAGGTTGGATTGCCCTCTTCGATGGCTTAAGCGGCTTCGGTTGGTCGGATGCCAAGGTCGAATCAGGCGTCCTGGATGCCGGCAAGACCTCCACCCGTTTCGTCAGTGGGTTGCTGCGAGGCGAGTCGACCGCTGCTGGTGAATTGTTATTTGGGGATCGAGTACTAAGCGTTCCTCAAGGGGAGTTTGAGATCGATGCCGTCTCGTCGTCGGCGACGCATTTGATCCTCAAGCCAGGCCTAAGATTGAAGCGAATGGCATTTCGCCCTTTGAAATTGCGACCCATCTTCGACGGGAAGTCGCTCGAAGGTTGGTCACGAATCAGGCACTCGGAATTGCCGAGCGAGCGGCAGGCGAAGTGGAGGATTGATGAACGTACGATTCGCGCTATTGGCGGCCCTGGGGCGATCGAATATCGCGAAAGGTACGATGATTTTTTTCTTCAGGTCGCTTTCCGGTGCCGGAAAGAATTGGTCAACGCTGGGGTTTTTTTTCGTGCGGTGCCCGGCGAGTTTCTGAACGGTTATGAGGCACAGGTATTCAACGCATGCGAAGCCGGAGACGCTGCTCGTCTCGTTCGTTTCAGTACCGGCGCGATCGACGATCGGCAGCACGCGCGGCGTCTTGTTAGCCGCGACAACGAAACGACGGTGATGACCATCGTCGCTGATGGCCGGCATTTGTCGACGTGGGTTAATGGTTATCAGGTGGTCGATTGGATCGACACGCGAGCCAACCACCCCAATCCGCGGATCGGCTGCAGTGTCAATCAAGGGGTAATTCAGTTACAGGCTCATGACCAGCAGACGGACATTGAGTTTTTAGATGTCAGTATCACTGACCTATTTTGAACGAGCAAACCTGGCGCACCTAATTCGATACCCCGGTGCGGCACGATGCGAGAGCCTTTGGGTACCAGTTTTTATGAGAGCTTTGACGTCGATCATTTTTCTGATCGGTTGTTCTTTTTCGGTGGAGGCCACTGCGTTTGAATCACCGAGATCGGTTAGGGAATTGTGGGCAGATTTCGATCCGCGGCAGGAACCGCTCAACGTCGAAGTCATTCGCGAATGGAAGGACGGCGTGGGGGCCTTTCGACACGTTCGTTTTCTTGTGGGGCATTTTAAGGGTCAGCCCGCGAGGATGACTGCGATCTACGGGTTTCCTCATGGTGTGGCGGAGAAGGTCCCGGCCGTCATGCATATCCATGGCGGTGGCCAGAGGGGTTCTTTTTGTGAAGTGGCGATGCTTGTCGCGAGGGGTTACGCGGCACTCTCAGTAAATTGGGGTGGGTCGGGTGACGGCCGACCGCCACTCAATTCCGTTGAGGGTGCAGAGCAGGGGGATCCGAATACCGACTGGGGCGCGGTCGATCCGACGCAATTGAATGTCCAGGGATATTCGAGCTTATTGCCCGGACCGAAACAATTGTTTGAGGATCGTGAACACCCGAAGAATAGTAATTGGTACTTGTTGACGGTCGGTTGTCGTCGAGGCCTAACATTCCTGGAACAACAGCCGGAGGTTGACCCACTTCGGTTGGGAGTTCACGGTTACTCGATGGGCGGGAATTTGGCGATTTATGTCGCTGGCACAGATCATCGTGTACGTGTGGCCGTTCCGGGTGTCGGTGGCCAAGGTTGGCGTTGGGAACGGCATCTTTTCGCCGACGGAGGGGAGGCCAAGCCAGAGAGCATCCGTGGGGATATCGAACTGTTTCGCGACACCCTGAGCTTTGAGAGTTATGCCCCGCTGATCCGTTGTCCGATTTTGCACCGCGGAGCAACCAATGATTTCCACGCTTGGATGGATGACGTCTATCGGACTAACTCATTGATTCCTGACCAACCCACGCGGTATTGCTTTACACCCCATTTCGACCACAGGCTATCTCATCAAGTTGCCGTCGCGATGCCGCTTTGGTTCGATCATTTCCTTAAAGGGGGCCCTCCATTACCCGCGACACCCGTCAGCCAACTGGTTGTTAAGACGTCCGATGGCGTCCCGGAGCTAAGGGTCTTTGCTGACGAAGTGTTGCCCGTCTCGCGATGTGAGATCTTTTACAGCATCGATCCGGACCCCCGAGCTAGGTTTTGGCGCGGTGGTGATGTGCAGCAACGAGATGGTTTTTTTGTTGCGAAGACACCTTTGCATGCATCGGATCGACCCCTATTTGCGTTCGCCAATCTCTATTTCCAGTTGCCGAGTCCGGTTTCGTTGGCCCCGTTGCCGGGGTATCAGGAACCGATCGACGAGTTATGCCTGAGCGGCATCTTGCATACTTGTTCGGCCAACTTACTTCAGCAATCTGGTGTTATTCCGACACTGGCGCGACAGTCCCTGATCGATGATTTTCGACAAGGAATGAGGGATTGGTACCTTATCAATCAGGATCATATCAGTCTGCGTCAAGCCTGGACCAGGAAATTGACGGATCCCGCTTGGCGAGGGGAGGGCAACGACACGCTAGCCCTTACCCTACGGGTGCCACGCACCAACGTTCTGCATCTTGTAGTTGTCGAAAATGAATGGCGTAGTTATCGCGGTCGCAGGAAGACCTTTATCTGTTCTCGAGAGATACCAGGGAATGATCAGCAGCAGACGATCACTTTTAGGCCGGAAGATTTCAGCGGAGTCAATTCGACGGACGGCGAGTTGAAGTCATGGGACGAGATTGATTTGCTGGGTTTGTGCAATCATTTCGATGACGGAAAAAAGAGGGATGTGCGGATTTGGCAGGGGCTAGGTGCCGAATTTGTGAGGTTGGCTTGGGAGCGTCGCTCAGCCCATACGGGACGACCGAAGCCACTACCGGACGATCGCTGATGCCGTTTCCATCTGATGGCAACTACAGGCCGTTTGTTTGAGGTAAGTGCGGATGAGGAACTGGTATTTATTTTTGGTTGTGGTCGTTTTCGAAGCCTACTTCCAAGGGACAACTCAAGCCCAGGCCCCGATCGAGCGGATCGATTGGTTAAAGGGACGTCTGCTTTATCCGGGTGTCGTCCTCATTCAGCGGCAAGAAGACCGCCCGCGGCCGATGCGGCT
>JBEIRZ010000427.1:0-3754 GCA_040375695.1 Planctomycetaceae bacterium | reverse complement strand
CGATGATTAGACGAAGCCACCGTACAACAAGCCACCGATTATTCCGGCTAAATACGATTGGGCGAGCCTACTGAGTCATCAAGGCGACGAACTCGATTCTCACTACCGGCACGTAACGCTCAGTTCGTATGCAAATTCAACAAATGACTTCGTGGAACATGTCGACGCAGAACACCTAAACATCCTGAATGGTCACCCCATCGTCGAAACCTCATCCTGGATCTATTTGACCATCACGGGCTCGCAACAAAGCATTTTTGATAACGGGAGCGACGGATGCGACGGTAATTCCTCGCGATACGCAATATCGTGCATTTCGTGGTCCATGGAACCAAACGGCCTGGAGTGTAATTCATTTTCCATGGCAGCCTTCTCGCGGGTTTTGTTCGGCGATAACGGACCGCACAAAATGATGCTCAGCGAATCGAAAGAACTTGACCCCGCATTGTGCAGGCGAGAAAGTGCCTAAATGCCGGATTTCTGCCTGCCTTAGGCTCGCTTGGGGTGAATTGAGATGAAGATGACAGGCGAGAGGTTAGCTTTGCCATGAAATCACGCTCGATGGTGGTCGCCGGGTTCTTTGCTTTCTTTGCCCTCACCTTCTTTTGGGCGCGGACGCGAGGCGCGTCGATCAATGAACTACCACCCGACCACGTGCGGATGACGGTCACGACGGCCCAGGGGGATCGGCAGTGGGTGATGCACGTCCCGGCGTCCTGTGACAAATCCACGCCGACGCCGCTGGTCATCATGTTGCACGGTTTCGGCGGAACGGGATGGAGCGCGGCAAAAGAAACGCTCTGGTCGGCCAAAGCGGACCTCGAATCATTCATCATCGCGTACCCCGAGGCGACTCGTCCCGACCAAACGACGCCCCAAAATTTCCGCAAAAACCCCCAGGCATGGAACGACGGCTCAGGCCGCTTTCATGCCGCTGCCGAGAAGATCGATGATGTCGCCTTCATCGATGCGATGATCGAGCAGATCGGCAAGGACCACGCGATCGATCCCGATCGCATCTTCGCTACTGGGTTTTCGAATGGGGCATCGATGGCCTTTCGCTTGGGTGCGGAGCTTTCCCAACGCGTCGCCGCGATCGCCCCGGTCGCCGGCACCAGTTGGATCGACAACCCTGTGCCATCGGACGCGATTTCGATCTGCTACATCACCGGGACTGCCGATACGTTAAATCCGATCGCCGGCGGATTTCCCAGGCTAGCGATCGGCAGACGAGATCAAGGCGAACGGGCCAAGCCGCCAGTAGAGGCCTTTATCGACCAATGGGCCAAGTCGCTCGAATGCCCTGAAACACCTCGGCTGGACGAAATCGCAAATGGGGTCCGGAAAAGGTTTTACGGCCACGGCCGAAACGATTCCGAAATCAGCTTCATCACCGTCGAAGGGCTCGGCCATCATTGGCCCGGCGGCGTGAGTCAACTCCCCAATCTTCTGGTGGGCAAGCCCACCGATAAGCTCAAGGCCACCGACCTGATTTGGGACTTTTTCAAGTCCCACCCCAAAAAGGGGAAGTGAATCACGAGTCCGGAGGGTAACCACGAAATACTCGAATCACACGAAAACCAAGTTTGCATAGAATTATTTTAAACTAAAATTTACTCGTTTGCCTTTCGTGGATTTCGTGGTCCAAAGAAGAAAGCCACTGCGGAAAAGTTGTCGGCGCCTGAAGAAAACGGCAAGGTAACAACTTTAAAACGAACTGGTGGTAAAATCACTGAAAGGACCGACCAGCTTTGAGCCCAGACTCGACGGCATCCGTCAACCCAGAGCGAATAGGAGGACTCAAGATGACCACTGTGACAATCGAAGAAGCCCAGGCCAATCTAAAAGAGCTTATCCATCGCATGACGCCGGGCGATGAGCTCGTCATCACCGAGAACGAACAAGTCATTGCAAAACTGGTCAGCGAACCGGCGTCGAAAGATCGACTTCGTCGCGGCCCAGGTCTAGGAAAAGGGATGATAACGATCGTCTCGGATGACGATGATCATTTGAAAGATTTCGCGGAGTACATGCCGTGAGACTGCTCCTCGATACGCACACCTTCTACTGGTACATCGAGGGAGATCGGAAGCTGACCAGTTCCGCCCAATCGCTCATTCAGGACGCCTCGAGCGAGGTCCTCATCAGTCCGGCTTCGTATTGGGAGATCGCCATTAAAGTGAATCTCGGTAAGTGGGTCCTGAATCGACCTTATGAGGAATTCATCGAATTGGGGCTAACGCAATATGAATTCTCGGTGTTACCGATTCAGCCCCATCACACTGCCCGGTTGATCGGCCTGACGTTTCCGGTCAATCACAAAGACCCGTTCGACCGACTGCTTGTTGCCCAAGCGCTGTCAGAAAATATCCCCATCGTCAGCGCCGATCCGAAACTTGATGCGTACGGCGTGAAAAGGTTGTGGTAACTGATGATAAACAACGGCTCGCGGCAAAACGTCAATGAAGCCTGGAACTTCTACCAGGTGTTGCGGGAAGATGCCACCTGCTCCCGGAATCGCGCGACACGACAGGGCTTGGGCTCGTAAGCATATTGAGCACCGCCCCGTCAGTCTGCGCCCCCGACCGAGCCTTTAACCTGTTACGCCGGCGGGGTTGAAGTAGGTCGGTTCGTGTCCTTGCTTCCATTTGATGTTGCAACCGATGCTCGGCCGCTGATCGGCGGGGAGCTCCGCGCCGCTGAGGAGCTGATCCAGCGCCCCGCGCAGGTCCGAACCGTTGAGCGGTTTGCCATTCCCCGGCCGCGAATCGTCGAGTTGCCCGCGATAAACCAATCGCTTGTCTTGATCGAAGATATAAAAGTCGGGAGTGCAGGCCGCCCGATATGCCTGTGCGACCTGCTGCGTCTCGTCAAAGAGGTAGGGAAAGGTGTACCCTTGCGCGGCCGCTTCCTGTTTCATCATCTCGGGCGAATCGGCCGGGTACGCGGCGACGTCGTTGGAGCTGATGCCGACGAATCGGATCCCGCGTGCTTCGTAATCTTTGGTCAATCGCACCAATTCCGGCGCGACGTGTTTGACGAAGGGGCAGTGGTTGCAAATGAACATCACCACCAGCCCCTTGCCCGTCGCGATTTCGCCGAGCGACATCATCTGCCCATCGATATTGGGCAACCGGAAGTCAGGGGCGATCGTTCCCAATGGCAACATCGTACTGGCGGTCTTGACCATGCGTTCTTCCTTCGTTTGAGCAGTAGACTGGACGTTCGTCATCACACGCCATCAGGATAACGGATTGGCCCGATCGATCAACCGAGTCGGGAACGTGGGCTTGCGATCCGATTCAAAGAGGCCTGACCCCTTTAGCAAGGTCCGGGATAACGCATTGGCCCGATCGGTCAACCGAGTCGGGGGCGTGGGCTTGTGATCCGATTCAAAGAGGCCTGACCCCTTTAGCAAGGTCGATTCAAAGAGGCCTGACCCCTTTAGCAAGGTCAGCAAGCGAAGGGGGATACTTGGGGTCGTACCCGGGATTCGGGATTCACCGGTCAGCGTGACGACCAAGGTGTGTTACCGGCCGGCAGGTGTTGGGAAGTTCGACCGGATAGACACCAGCCGGAGTTGTGTTCCCGCGGTTGGTGAATCGATTACAATCGTGGTGATTCGCTGGGGACTGGGGCGGGTTTCGTGGCCCGTCGCAATGCGGAGGTTCGAAAAATCGCATCGCGAAAGAGAGCGCGTGTCACGTTTGATACCTAAAAACGAAGGGGCCGTGATGAACAGGTTTGTTTCTTT
>JBEIRZ010000079.1:0-16317 GCA_040375695.1 Planctomycetaceae bacterium | reverse complement strand
TCTATCCCGGGACGCGGCGTGATTACAGCGTCTATGTCCCCGCCCAGTACTCGGCCGATAAGCCGGCGAACCTGATGGTCTTCATGGACGGCGCGAACTACGCCAAGGCCGATGGGCCGTTTCGCGTCCCGATCGTCTTTGACAATTTGATCCACCAGGAGGCGATGCCAGTAACGATCGCCGTCTTCGTTAACCCCGGGACGATCCCGGCGACCAAGCCCGATGCCAAAGACCGCAGCAATCGGTCGCTGGAATACGATTCGATGGGAGATACCTACGCCCGCTTCCTGGTCGAGGAATTCCTCCCCGTCGCGCTGCAAGGGTTGAACGTCTCGACCGACCCCTCACGACGCGCCGTGTGCGGGATCTCGTCGGGCGGGATCTGCGCCTTTACCGTCGCGTGGGAAAAGCCGGACCAATTCGGCAAGGTGCTGAGCCACATCGGCAGCTTCACCAACATCCGCGGCGGTTGGGCCTACCCAGGATTGGTCCGCAAAACGAAAGAGGCCCCCAAGCCGATCCGGGTCTACATGCAAGAAGGGAAGGACGACGTCAACAACCTCTTCGGCGATTGGCCCCAATCGAACCAGGACCTCGTCGCGGCGCTTCACTTCGCCGGTTACCCCGTCCGCTTCGAAATGACCGAAGGGGGACACAGCGGCCAGTGGGGGGGCGAGCGTCTCCCCGAGGCGTTCCGTTGGCTGTGGTCCGATGCCCCCGGCGACCCCGTCCCGCCGTCCCCCGAGACGAAGCCCGAGTGGCAGCCGCACCCCGACGCCGTCGCACGCGAGGGTGTCCCGCAGGGGAAGGTCGAGCCGATGCCGCCCTTCGAGTCGAAGGTCTTTGCGGGGATGACCCGCGAGTGGTCGGTCTATGTCCCGGCACAGTACAACGCCGAGCGTCCCGCGGCGCTGATGGTCTTCCAGGACGGGCAATCGTTCAGCAACCCCAAAGGGCGTTGGCGAGTGCCGATCGTCTTCGATAACCTGATCGCCCGTGGCGACATGCCCCCGACGATCGCCGTCTTCATCAACCCCGGCCATGACCCGTCCAAACCCCGTAACGCCCGCGGCGGCGCTTCGAACCGCAGCCTGGAATACGACAGCCTTGGCGATCATTATTCGCGATTCCTCCTCGAAGAGGTCCTCCCCGAAGTCGAGAAGCGATACAACATTTCGCGCGACCCCGCGATGCGGGCGATCGGCGGTTCGAGCTCCGGTGCGATCTGTGCCTTCACCGCCGCATGGCAACGCCCCGACGCCTTCGGCAAGGTCTATTCCAGCGTCGGCAGCTTCACCAACCTGCGTGGGGGCAACGTCTATCCGTCGCTCGTCCGCAAGACCGAACCCAAACCGATCCGCGTCTACATGGCCGATACCAGTGGCGATATCGACAACCCTTACGGCAGTTGGCCGTGGGCCAATCGGCTGATGGCTTCGGCGCTCCAGTACATGGGTTATGACCTTCGCTTCGATTGGGCCGAAGGTTATGCCCACAACGCCGATTTCGGCGGGGCCAACTTCCCCGAAGCGATGAAATGGTTGTGGCGCAAAGAGACCCACACGCCGACCTACGACACCAAGGGGGACCTCCGCGGCGACCTGACGCTGTTGAAACTTTTGATCCCGGGCCAGTCTTGGGAAACGGTTGCTGACAAGCTCGGCTTTGCCGACGCCCCATGCGCCGATGCCGAAGGGAATTTTTATTACTGTGATATGAAGGCCCCGGCGGTCTATCGCGTCGCCGCCGCCGATGGCGCTCGCTCGGAACTTTGCCGCGAATCGGTCAGCGGGCTCGAATTCGGCCCCGACGGGTTGCTCTACGCTTGCCAAGGTGCCAAGAACAGGGTCATCTCGATCGATCCCAAAAGCGGCGTCGTCAAAGAGGTCGCCAGCGGCGTGACCCCCAACGACCTGGCCGTCACGTCGGACGGGTTCATCTTCATCACCGAGACGAAGGATCAACGTGTCACGCGGATCGCGATCGCCGGCGGCGATGTCGCGCCGGTCGACACCGGGATCCTACGCCCCACCGGGATCGCGCTTTCGAACGACCAAGGGACGCTCGCCGTTTCGGAGTACGGCGGCCAACATGTCTGGACATTCCGCGTCGGCCCCGGCGGGACGCTCGATGCGAAGATCCCGACGATGACCATGCGGCTGCCGATCGACCCCAAAGGCGAATTCCGGTTCAACGCGCCACCCCCGATGATGGCGTCGGCGCAAGGGGATGGGATGGCGGTCGATCGCGCGGGACGTTACTACGTCACCTCGGCGCTGGGGGTCCAAATCTTTGACCCCACCGGCCGCGAATGCGGGTTGCTCCCCAAGCCGAACCCGGCGGCGCCGCTGACGAGCTGCGTCCTTGCCGGCGCGAATCGCGATTACCTTTACGTCACCAATGGCGATACGATCTATCGGCGCAAGTTGACGATCGAATGAGCGATCGTTCCTGCGGGGTGGCCGCGAACCGGATCGGTCGCAAGCCGCCCCCGGGAAGTCGCCTTTTATGGGAAGCGAATCGGTACCTGGGGGATCTGCTGACGTGACTGCGAAGACCGACGGAGCGGCAACCGCGGGGGACGAACCGCTCAACGGCCGCGCGGCCGCCGTCTCGCTTCGGGGGCTGGGCGTCGTCGTCGATGGGAAAGAGCTGCTCCGCGACGTCTCGATCGAGATCCCCGCGAACCAGATCACGCTCCTCGTCGGCCCCAGCGGTGCCGGCAAGTCGGTCTTGTTGCGGCTGCTCGGCGGCCTCGTCGACCCGCACGACCCGGTGATTCGCCAGACCGGTCAAATCGTGATGCACGGCGATCGCGGCGCTGCCACCGACGAGGAGACGTCCCCGCAAGACCACGGGGCGACCCGCCGGGTCGGGATCGTCTTCCAGAACTTCGCCCTGTTCGACCAGTGGTCGCCGCTGGACAATGTCCGCTTCGCGATCGATCACCGCGCCGATCCTAGCAGCCCTCCAGAGCAATCGGCCGAGGGTTGGCTCGATGAGCTCGGCGTCCCCGTCGACACCCCGGTCGCGGTTTTGAGCGGCGGACAGAAGCAACGGCTGGCGATCGCGCGGACGCTCGCTGCCGACCCGGCGGTCATTTTGTATGACGAGCCGACCAGCGGCCTCGATGCCGCCACCGGGGGACGTGTGGCCGACCTGATCCGCCGCACCCAGCGGAACCATGAACGCACCGCGATCGTCGTCACCCACGATTACAGCACGCTCCTCCCGATCGCCGATCGGCTGCTCGTCCTCGACCCCCAGGCCAAGACGCTTCGGCAAGTCGACCCCAAAGATTGGCCACAGGTCGCCGATTCGATCCGCCCCTTGGCACAACCCGCCGGCAAGTCGACCGATGAGAAAGCCGATGACCTCGGTTCCGCAAGGCGCGGTCGGCGGCCGGGCCAACGCGGGTGGTTGGAGGCGATCGATCGGCGTTTGACCCGGTTGGGCCGCGGCGCTTTGGGGCTGCTCTCCCCGGACGGGATGCCGCGTCAGGCGATCCGGTTGCACTGGGTCGGGAAATTTTTCTGGCATTACCTCCACACGGTCGGTGGCCCGTCGGCGATCTTTTACCTCGCCGCGGCCGGGGCCCTCGTCGGGTTCACCGCGACCTATTTTTCGATCCAGTTCCTCCCTTACAGGCTCTACACCAAGCCGTTGTTACTCGAAGACCTGCTGGCGGCGATCGGCTTTGCGCTCTATCGGATCCTGACCCCGGTCCTGGCCACGATCCTTGTCGCGGCGCGGTGCGGCGCGGCCGTCGCCGCCGATGTCGGCGTCAAACGTTATGGCGCCCAGCTCGAAGCGATGCGGACCCTCGGGATCAGCCCCCCCGTTTACGTGATGCTGCCGATCCTCGCCGCGTTCCTGCTCGGAACCCCGCTGCTGACCGCGGTCGCGTTTCAGGTCGCCCGTTTCGTCAGCCTCCTCGCCTTCACCGGGCTGCACCCCGACTTGGGACCGTACTTTTGGCACCCCCACTTCCACGAGGCGATCGGCCGGCAGGGGGCCGGGATCGCCGACGGCTGGTGGGTGACCGGCTGGTTCGACCCCGGCTGGCGGTGGGTCCTCCTGAAAACCGTCCTCTGCGGAATCGGGGTTGGGGCGATCAGCTACCGGCTCGGCAGCCGCCCCCAACGCTCCGCGACCGACGTCAGTCACGCGATCACCGCCACCGTCCTGTGGTCGACGCTGTGGGTCCTCGTCGTCCATTTTGCCATTTCGCTGGTCGAGTTCCGAACTCCGTGACGAGATTTCGGGTCAAACGGCCGATATAAAACCGGAATCGTGGGCCCGTGCCCCAAAAATCGATGGACAAACGTATCGATGGACAAGAAAGCAAAAAAACGCCACGAAGTCATCAAAAAGAAGCTGGAACAGCTCCGGCTGCAGCTTTCCGGGGCAAAACAGCAACCCGATGACCCGGCGGAAATCGTCCAATTGCAGAAGGAAATCGCCAAACTCGAGGCGGAAATGGCAAGTTTGAAGGATTCCTGAAGATTTGGCCCGCCCGATGCTCCGATACAACAATCGGGACATCGGCGGGGTCTTGCGCGGTATGATGTAGCAGTAAAATTTGACTGTCGGGCAATTTGCAGTGGCAGTGGTTGAGTGTCGATCAACTGGCCAGGATGGGGAAAATTCCCTTTTTTTCTCTCGTTTTGGCTCTAGGTAAAATAAACTGATTAGGTAAGCCGGCCTCGCGCGAGTTGGGCCTGTCGGGCGGGACCTTGTCTCGATCTCCCGTTCGGGGTTTTGTTTTTGGAGATACATCGGATGCGACTGCGACGCGTTTCATCGATCACCAGGTTGTTGGGCTCTTTGGGTTTGCTCTGTGGGCTGACATCGGTCCCGGCGTGGTCCCAGTCGCTGGCATCCCCTCCGAGGCCCGGTCAAGCGGCCCCCGGTTCGGGGAAGGTGGTGACGGCCCGCGAAGAACTCGCGAACCGCTTGGCGACGTTCAAGGACGAGGCGGGTCAGACCTATTTCGCCGCATCGCTCCAGGCCCCGGCCGAGGATGCGGTGATGCGATTGGTCAGCGACGCCCCGGCGAGGTTGATCGTTTTGATCGATACCTCGGCGAGCCAGTCGGGTGATTTTCGGCAGGATCAGCTCAAGGCATTGAGCGGTCTGATCGGCGGGCTCCGCGAAGCTGACGAATTACAAATCTTCGCCAATGACGTCTCCGCGGTCCCACTCACCGGCGTGATCTCCGCGGGTGACACGGCGGCGATCAAGTCGGCGACCGATAAGCTCGCGCGGCGGCTGCCGCTGGGCAACACCAACCTTCGGGCCGGGCTCGAAAGCTCACGCAAGACGCTTCAAGAAGCCGGCCCCGGCCACACGCGCAGCATCGTCTACATCGGCGACGGTGCGTCGATGGGGTTGGCTCATGATCGCGAGGCCTTCGCGGCGATGGTCGATTCGCTTCGCGGCGATCGGATCTCGGTGCACAGCATCGCCGTCGGTCCTAGTCGCAACATCGAATTGCTGGCGACGCTTGCCAACCACACCGGCGGTTCGATCGCCGCCGTCGGGCCGCAGGATTCCGAGACCGTTCCCGAGATCGGCAAGCAAATGGCCGGCGTCGCCGTCGTCTCGCCGATCTGGATCGATTCGCTCAAGCTGTCAGAAGGTTTAGAGACGATCCAGGCGAAGCGGTTGCCGCCGCTACGGCTGGATCGCGATTCGCTCGTCTTCGGTACCGCCGTCGCGTCGGACGGGGCGGTGCATGACGGGCCGATCCGGGTCGAAGGGAGCACCCCTGCCGGGTCGGTGGTCTTGAGCGGTCAGTCCGCCGTTGAATCGGATCACCCTGACTTCGCATTCCTGCCGGGTCTGGTCAATACGTCGAAAGATCATGACGGATTGCTGCTGCCGACCGCCGGTTCCGGGATGCTTCGGCAGGTCGCCGCGGTGATGCGCGAGCGAGCCGACCAATTGGCCGCCGAAGGGGAAGCGGCGCTCGCTACCGGCAGCGCTCGAGGGGCCGAAGCGATCGCGAAGCTCGCTTTGGATAACGACCCGACGAACGTGGCGGCCAAGCGGCTTGCCGAGCGTGTGGCTCAAGGCGAAAAGCTGGTCGCACAGAACCAGCCCCAGAACGACCCGTTCGCTGACCCGTTTGCACCCGCGGCCCAGCCCGCACCGGCGGCCCCCGCTGCCCAGCCACCGGCCGCCCAACCGCCCGTCGCACCAGCGCCCCAGCCCCGTGCGCCGCAGGCCCGCGCCCCTCAGGCCGCCGCCCCGGCGGCAGACCCGTTCGCGGCACCCGCACCCGCGCCGGTTCCGGCGCCCCCCGCACCGGCGCCCGCTCCCGCACCACGTGCACCTGCTGCCGCGTTCCCCACGCCGGGACCGATGGCGCGGCCCAACCCCGCTTACGCACAGCCTGTCCCTCAGCCGCTGCCGGCCGATGACGGTGGGCTCGAGCCTTCTTCCGGGATCCTCGATTCGGTGATGGCCCAGCGTCAACAGAATGAAGGGCGGATGCGGGCCGAAGTTCGGGCTCAGCTCATGGAAGCCCGCCGGCGACTCGAGACCGACCCGATCGGCGTTTCCAACAGCCTGAAAGTCCTCCTGAGCCAACTCGAAAACCAGCCCGATATGGACCCACAGGTCCGTCAAGAGCTGCTCGGTCAGGTCCGCTCGGCGATCCAATCGGCGAGCCGTCGTGAGGCCGCCGCGATCGAAGCCGAAGCCGCCGCCGCCCAAGTCTCCGCCGCCGCGGCGCAGACCGAGTTGCTCTTGCAAGACGCCTTCCGCGAACAGGATCGACTCAAGACGCTCTCGAACCAACTCAACGCGCTCGTCCGTGAAGGACGCACCCGTTACGCCGACGGCGAAATCATCCCGGCGGTCCAAGAGATCGCCCTCAAGGAAGAATGGGCCCGCGTTTACAACAACCAGTCGCTGCTGTGGGTGCAAATGCTCAACTCGGCGACCCGCATGCGCGAGCTGCGCCTCCGCCGCGAACGGAATTTCCTCGACGCCTTCGCCTTGATCGAAGAGGCCAACGTCCCGTTCGTCGATGACGTCCCGATGCAATACCCCGACGCCGAGACATGGCAAAACCTCAGCCGTCGCCGGCTCGAAAAATACAAGAGCCTCGACCTGATGGGGACGTCCCCCAAGGAAAAGAAGATCGCCGAAGCGCTCAATACCGAAGTCAGCTACTCGTTCGTCGGCGAACCGCTCGAATCGTGCCTCAAGCGAATCGGTGACGACCTCGGCATCACCTTCGAAGTCGACCGCCGGGTCCCTGAGACGACCAACGTCCAGCTCGACGAACCGATCACCATCGAACGGAACAACGTGACGCTCCGCTCGCTCATCAATTCGATCCTCAAGTCGGTCGAAGGCGGCGAGGACCTGACGTATGAAGTCGAGGCCGAAACCCTCTACATCATGCCCCGCGAAGTCGTCGAACCCAAAGCCCGGATTTATCCCGTCGGTGACCTCGGCTCACCCATCCCCATGGGTATGGGCGGCATGGGTGGCGGCGGGATGATGGGTGGTATGGGCGGCGGCATGGGTGGTATGGGTGGTATGGGCGGCGGCATGGGTGGTATGGGCGGCGGCATGGGTGGTATGGGTGGCATGGGCGGCGGCATGGGTGGTATGGGTGGCGGCATGATGGCCGTCCCCGACGACGTGTCGCTGGGCGACAAGTCGAAGGCGATCGCCCCGACCGCGAAACGCGGTGTAGCTCCGGTCGCCAAGGCTCCTGTGGCTCCTGGCGCCAAGGCTCCTGTGGCCCCCGGCGCGACCGGCGTCGCAAAGCCCGCCGCGGAGACCCCCGTGTCGACGACCAAGGCCGAAGCGGTCCCGGCCGATAGTGTTCCTGCTGGCGAGTCCAAGCCGGCCCCGCTGGGTCACCACCGGATCATCCTTCCTGGTGCTACCGAGCCGATCGCGTTCGAGACATGGCAGGGTTACTTCGACGGGCTCGACCTGAAGACCCCGGAAGAACTCGTGCTGCATGATCAGCGGGTCCTTTCGACGGTTCAGTACCTCAACAGCAAGGTGACGCGGGCCGAAGAGGCTGGCGACGCCGCCAAGGCGAAGGAAGCGTTTGTCGAAAACCGCGATTTCCTCGCCGCCGCGATCCTCAGCGGCCACGTCCAGCCGTGGATGCACATGGCCTATGCCGTGGCGCTGCGTGCGACGGGTGGCGATCAGGCCGAGATCGAGCGCAGCCTGCTGTCGGCCGCCGACCTCGCCGATACCCCCGAAGACATGCTCTTAGTCGCCGATACGCTCCGCCGCCAAGGGTTCGAGGCGTCGGCGCTGAAGCTCTGCAAAGACGTTTCTGCCGCTTACCCCTATCGCCGCGAACCGTTCGTCATGGGTCTGCGGTTGGCCGAGAAGCTCGATGACGTCGAAGGGCTCACTTGGGCCTGCCGCGGTATCCTCAGCCAGGCTTGGCCAAAGGAAAGCGCGAAGATCGAAAACGACGCCCGGCTCATCGCCCGCGCCACGCACAAGATGCTGGTCGATCAAGGACGCAAAGAAGAAGCCGATCGGTTCATGAATGACCTCCAGAAGGCGACCGCACACGACCTGTTGGTCCGCGTGAGCTGGACCGGTGACGCCGACGTCGACATCGCCGTCGAAGAGCCCTCCGGGACGGTCTGCTGGAGCAACACGCCGAACTCGCCCGGTGGCGGTACTTTCCTGGGTGATGGTTTTCCTGGCTTGGAGTCGAAAGAGAAGGAAGAGGACGGCATCCTTTCCGAGACTTACGTCTGCCCTCAAGGGTTCTCCGGGACCTACCGCATCCTGATCCGTCGCGTTTGGGGGAACGTCACCTCCGGCACGGTGAACATCGATGTCCTCAGCGACATCGGGCGCCCGAGCCAGCGTTACATCCGCCAACAGGTTGACCTCAGCGAAAAAGACGCGATGGTCCTTGTCGCCGTGAAGGACGGGACCCGTAAGTCAGAAGTCGGTGAGGCCCAGTTGGCCCACCTTCGTGATCTCCGTCAACGCCAGGTCGATCAGGTCCTTGGGCAATTCGGTAACCCGAACGATCCCAAGGTTGTCGAGCAGTTCTTGGCCGACATGGCGAACATGCAAAGCCTTGCCTATCAAAGCTCCGTCACCGGTGGCAGCCGTCCCTTCTACCCGGGTCTCGTCCCCGGCGCGGCGGGCGGGCCCTTCGGTTTCGGCCGTGCCCCCGCGGTGGGTTACATGCCGGTCATCACCGTCATCCCCGAAGGGGCGATGATGTTTGCCAGCGCGATCGTTTCGTCTGACCGACGTTACGTCCGTGTTACCCCCAACCCGATGTTTTCGCAGATCACCGAAATCAACACCTTCAACTTCGTCAGCGGCCAGACCAACGGCGGAGGTGCTGGTGGTGGTGGTGGCATCGGCGGCGGCGGTGGTATCGGCGGTGGTGGTGGTGGTATCGGAGGTGGTGGTGGCGGTATCTTCTAACCGGTGCTGATCCGAATCGACATTTTTTCCCAGTGCATGCTAGCAATCACCTTGGATAGGGCGGTTTTTTACGATTTGCGTTACCGCGATGAGGGTGGTTCGGCTATGCTTCGGGTAGGCGTCTATTTTCGGCTGGCCAGCTTCGACGTTGATTTGTCTGGTCCGGCCGTTCGAGAAGGATCTCAGCGATGGGTTTCTTAATCACCAACGAGCACGGATCGGATCGGGTTCCCCCCGATGTGGCTCAGCTTCTAGGGGCCGTCGGCAAATACGGCCAATTCACGCTCGATTCCGGGTTCGATATCGGCGCCTGCGAAGTCGCGCGGATTTTCGCCAGCGAACTTTCTTGTCCGCTGGTCGAAGCGACCTACCATCCCGCGGTGATCGATTGCAACCGTCCGGTCGGGCACCGCGGCCTCTTTTCCGAACCGATGCGGAAGGCCCCGGACAAGCTGCGTGAGGGTCTGATCGAAGAGGTCCACAACCGGCATTGGACGCGAATCTACGGATTGCTTGATGAGCAGATCCGTTGCGACGGTCAGGTGATCCACTTGGCGATCCATTCTTTTGCCCCCTTTGACCCGGTCGCCGCCGCGAGGGGCGAACGCGGGGCGGGTACGGCGCGAAGGACCGACTTGGGGCTCCTTTATGACCCCACCAGGCACCTCGAACGGACGCTGTGCGAAGGATGGGCTTGGAAGATGTACGAGACCTTGCCGATGCTTCGCGTGCGTCGCAATTACCCGATTCGCGGCATCCGCGACGGTTTGACCAAACGGCTTCGCCAAGCCTATTCCCCCGAACAATACCTCGGGATCGAGCTCCAATTGAACCAGGCATGGTGTGCCCGGCATTTGCCGATCAGCCGCCAGACGGTGATCGGGATCGTCGCGGCCCTCGTGTCGCTTTGTGACCAAGAGAGCTCTTACGCCGCCTGACGTGGGGCCGCTGGGGTTGGCCCCCTGAGTCGCTTTATCCAGCGGCGATCTGCCGAGCGGACACCTACCCACAAGTTTGCTATTTAGCGGGGGTCGGCTATTTAGCGGGGCCGGCTATTTCGCGGGTGGGGCTTCGAAGAGCCCATAGATCCGCAGGTTTTTGTCGGCATGGGCGACGGCGACGCGCGTCGCGTCTGGGGAGAGGGCTAACCCTCGGCCGTCGCTCTTGAGCTTCATCTTGAAGAACTCTTCCTGTTGGTCGGGCTTCCAGAAAACGAACCAGCTCCCGCCACCCCCCGCGGTCAGACCGATCCAACAACCGGACGGGTGCCAGGCGACCCCCCAGGCTGTCCCTTGGACCTTTTCCTTCGGTCCCATTTGGGTCACGATCTTGTTATCGGCCATGTTAACCAGCGCGATCGACGCGTCGCCGACACCCGCGAAGGCGTTGCTGACATTGGTGATCCCGCCGATCGCCAATCGCGTTCCGTCGGCCGAGAAGGCGATGCAACGAGCCCCTCCGATGTCGGCGCGAAAACCGGTGTCGTATTTGAAGAGCGCCTCGACGCGGGGCAATTCGCGGAGGAGGCCCGGCACGGGAGGCTTGGGGGGCTCGGCCGGCTTGGCCGAGTCCGGGTTTTTTCCTTCGTCCGGTTTGGCTTGTTGTTCCGGGGCTGCCCCGCTGGGCGAACTACCGTTTGGCCCTTGAACGCCGCCGGGCTGGGCAGCGCCTGCCGGATCGGCGGGTGGATTTTGAGCCGGGGGATTTTGGGCGGCGGGTGCGGCCGGGGCGGGTGCCGGAGGTGGTGTCGAGCCTTGCGGTGTCGGGTCCCAAACCTTGACGAAGCCGTGCAGGTCGCAAGCGACCAGCGCGTCTCCGGCGGGGGCGAAGGCGACGTTGTAAACGTGCGACTGGTGGTCCTCGAACGTCTTCAGCAGCGTCCCGGCTTGGGCGTCCCAAAGCCGCACCCGTTTGTCGTTGCCGCAGGTGGCGATCGTCTTTCCGTCGGGGCTGACCGCCAGGGCGCGGATCCATCCCTGATGGGCATCGACCGACCGAATCGGCTGTGCGTCGGCCGCCGCGGTCGTCGGCCACCAGACCAACCGGCCGTCGTAACCCCCGGTGTAGGTCACCTCGCCATCGGGAGAGACGCCGATGGCCCGAACCCAACTGTCATGCGGGCCGACGAAGCGGACCGATTCCTTCGAGTCGAACTGGAATCGCCTCACGCCATGCTCTTCGGTCCCGACGAAGATGAAGCGGTTTTTGGGGTCCCAGCAGCACGCGGTCAGCGGACTGGGGAGGGCGTGTTCGGAGATCAGGTGCGTCTTTTCAACATTGATCGCGGGTGATGGTGGGGTGTCGGTCATGCCAACAGCTCCGTGATCGCCACTTTGGCCGGGTCGCCGATCGGGTATTTGCGACCGGCGATGTCGAACTCGCCCGTCGAATCGATCCCGACCGCTTGCAACAGCGTGTGAAAGAGGTGTCCGTGATCGACGGGCCGTTCGGTGACTTCGGTCCCGTTGGCGTTGGTCGCCCCGATCAGCGCGCCGGCCTTCACGCCGCAACCGCCGACCGCGACGCTCCAGGCCTTGCCCCAGTGGTCGCGGCCATACCGCGTATTGATCCGCGGCGTGCGGCCGAATTCCGACATCACGCAGACCAACGTGTCTTGCAGCAACCCGCGTTGGTGCAGGTCGTCGATCAGCATCGCGAAGGGCTGGTCGAATTCGCCGAGCTGTTCGATGTGGAAATCGAAATTCTCGTGGTGCGTGTCGTAATTCGAATGGTTGATCTGGACGAAGGGGACGTCGTGTTCGAGCAGTCTTCGGGCCATCAGGCAGTGCCGTCCGAATTCGCTGCCGGCATAACGGTCGCGATCGGCTTGCGATTCCCGCTCCAGGTCAAAGACTTCGCGTTGTCGGAGGAGGTCTTGGGCCTGTTCGTAAGAGAACGTGTAGGCATCGGTGTCGGCGGTGCGGCGACGTCCGGCGAAGCGGTCGTTGAATTTCGAACGCAATTGGTTGCGAAGCGAATCGGCTTCGGGGGTGATCGCCGCGGGACGCTCGGTGTAGGCGGGCGGTTTGCCGTCGTTCATCACGACGCTGTCGTACTTCGGCCCCAGGTAGGCCGATCGGCCGACGGCCCCGGCCCCTTGGATCAGGATGTGTCCCGGCAGCGAAAACTCGGCTGGGGCGAGCATCTTGGCGGCGACGGCACCCAAGTGCGGGTATTCTGTCCCGGGGATCTTGCGGTGACCCGTCGTCATCTCGTCTTGGCCCTTGCCGTGATCGTCGTTCTTGGTATCGAGGCTGCGGATGATCGACAGGTGGTGCATCTGTTTGGCGGTGTGCGGCAGCAATTCCGAAATATGGATCCCGGGGACCGAGGTCGGGATCGCGCGGAACGGCCCACCGGTGTCGGTGCCGGGTTTCGGGTCCCAGCTCTCGAGTTGCGAGACGCCGCCGTGCAGGAAGACGGTCAACATCTTCTTCTGCTTGCCACGCACCTGATCGGCCATCGCCGGGGTGGCCGCCAGGAACCCGCCCAAACCGGGTCCGGCCAGCGATGCCGCCCCGGCGGCCGCCAGGGTCGCGGACCCCGAAGCGAAACCGCGGAGGAAACGACGGCGGTTGACGAGGTGGTCGTTGGAGCCGCAGGCGTAATGGCACTTCATCGCGTGTCCCTCTTCGGATCGGTCGGTGGCGGATGCTTAGTGATTGAAACGGAATTCGTTGCTGGTGATCATCGCCCAGACCCATTGGCCTAGCGCGGCGGAACGATCGACCTTTTGCGCGGGGTCGGCCGGGGCGAGGAATCGGGCGATCTCCAGACGTTCATCGGCCGTCGCCGGGCGCGAAAAAACGGCGAGTGACAATTCTTCGGCCAAGGCATCGGTATCGGCCTGGTCCTTCAAGCGTCCGACCAGTGTATCACCTCCGGCGGCCACCCAACTGTTGAGCGTCGGGCCGTTCCCCAAGAAGAGCGCCTGGTTGACGGTCGCTTGGAATTCCTGGCTCCCCGCCGCGCTAAATTGGCCGACGAATTGGTTGACGTTCCCACGGAGCTGTTGGAGCAGTTCGGCTTGCAACGCGACTTCGCCGATCAGCTTCTTTTCGTCTTCTGATAGGTCGGTCTTTTCGAGTTCCTTGGGCGGGGTCTTTTCGAGTGCGGCCTTGGCCGCCGCTTCGGATTTCGTCAAGAACCCGGTCGCCCGCATCGCGCTGGCGGCGAGCTGTTCTGGGGTGAGCGGTTTGAGCGGCGCGACTTGGCCTCGGAGCGACCAACGTTCGACGATCGATCCCCACAGCGCGTCCCCCCTCACGCGATCGGATGCCGAAGCGGCGGGGTATTCGATCAGCGAATCGCAGAGGATGATTTGGGCCTCGACCAAGCGCCGGTTGGCATCGGTTTCGAGTTGGTCGGTCGACAGGGCGAGGTAGGACCGTTCGAGCTGGGTCAATTTGTCGGCCGGGACGCCGCGGGCGTGGATCGCGGCGATGTCGGTTTCGATTTGCGCGACCCCTTGTTTCGCCGTGTCGACCGCCGTGACCTTCGCCTCGTTCGCCGTCTTGGCAGCGGTCGAGGCGGTGGCAAGTTCTGTCGCGCGGGCCTGGAGCATCGCGACCGCCTGGGTCAATTCGGACGATTCCGGGACGAGTGCCGCGGCCCCTTTGGCCGACACCAAAACCCCGTCGATCGACGCGGCCTTGGCGACGAGCGCGTCGAACGCCTTTTGCGATTCGGTCTGCGCCGCGACCGCGGCATCGAAGGCCTTGCGGGCTTCGGCGAGTTTGGTTTGCAGCGGCGCGGCTTCGGTCACCAGCTTGTCGTTGGTCGCTAGCGATTCGCGCAGCAACGTCCCAGCGGTTTCGACTTCCCCTTTCATCGATTCGCCTCGCGCCAACAGTTCGGCACGCTCGATCGCCAGATCGGCCTTGCGAGATTTAACGTCTGCAAAATTGATCGTCTCGGGGCGAGGCGGTTCGCAGGACCGCTGGTACGTTCGCGACATCAACACCTCGCGGACCATGTATCGCAAGTCGAACCGATGTGCCGCGATGTCATCCGCCAACAGGGCCAGCAGTTGCGGGTTGACCGGCGGGTTGTCGGCGTAGTGAAAGTCGGTCGGGTGGACGAGGCCCCGTCCGGTCAACAACGACCAGAGCCGGTTGGCCAAGTTGCGACGAAATTGAGAGCTCTCGGCGAGCATTTTCGCGAGCGCTTCGCGGCGGCTGTGAACCGGCTTCGACGCGTGCTCCTTGTCCGGTTTCACCTTGTATGCGGCATCGCCGACCAGGTTCGGTTCGGTGTAGAGCGAGAACCCACGCGGGACCCGCGGCGGCATCAGCGGCTTGCCCGACCCGGTGAAGACCGATTGGAAAGAAGTGTCGCCATCGGGCTTCTCGGCGAGGATCCCTGACTTGCTCGCGGGGTCCTCGAAGAGCGTCGTCCGATTCAAGAAAGCGAACAGGCCATAGTAATCTTCTTGCAAGTAATCGCTGATCAACGGGTGGTCATGGCATTGGGCGCATTGCAGGTCCATCCCGAAGACGACGCGACCGACGTCGCGGGTCATCGCGTGTGGCTCGACGGTGCTGGTGAGCAGGAACTTGCGGGCCGGCGTCAGGTCGTCGCCGGTCGTGTCGGGGGCGATCAGTTCGCGGAAGACTTGGTCGAGCGGTTTGCGGCGATAGATCGCGTCGATCAGGTACCCCTGCCACTGCTTCGCGTCGACGTATTTTTCGGGGCGACGATCGAGCAGCAGCACATCGAGCTGCACGGCGAAGTGGCGGGCGAAGTCGGGGGTTTGCAGCAACGCATCGATCACCGCTTCGCGTTTGTTCGGCGATGGGTCGGCAAGGAAAGCCTTGACGGTGTCGGCCGGTGGGATCACCCCGGTCAGGTCGAGGTAGACCCGGCGGACGAAATCGGCATCGGAACTGAGCGACGCCAAGGGGCCGATGGCGGCGGCTTCGACAAGTTCGTCGATCCGCAGGTGCATCGGTTTCTCGGCAGCGGCTTCAGCAGCCTCAGCGGCAGTCGGTGCGACAGCCTCAGCGGCAACGGGCGGAGGAGCGGTTGGAGCCGGTTCGTCTGCCCGTGCCCCGCGTGAGCCTTCCAGCGTACAGGACGCCAGCGTCACAACGAGAACGAAGGCAAACCTTCGGGCGAGGACGAGAGATTCGGCGGCGACAAAATGCCGGCGAAGCCGTTCCGTGGACAACGATGTGACCATGGCCGAGGTGGGGCGTGGAGGGTGTGACGCTAAGGCGGGAACCGGGTCTGCTGTGGGGTCCAGCGAAGGTGTCAGCCCCCTTCGGAAGCGACCCGGTCGACCCCCGAGTTTAGCAGGAGCCGCCAACGATTTCCTCATCAACTCGGCAAAAAAATCGCGGAATCCGGTCGCGGGGGCCGGTTGAGTGTGTTTAAGGGGTGTTTTACGACGGTTTTAAGGTTGATCGAGGGCCGACCCGCTTCGGAGGCCCCTCGGCGGGTTTCGGATCAACGCTCGGCGACTTTGTGCCGTCGCGCTTTGTTAAGATCGTTAGTCGATCGCGCCAAAGATCGGCGATGATTCGGACGGGTGATGGTAAGCCGCGTGGGTGGTTCGGACTTCAAGAAGATTTAGGGTGAGTCGCATGGGATCGATCCGATTGGCGAAGTTATCAGGATTCGGCCGCTGCCTCGTGGGGGTGGTCTGCTTCGCGGTGTTGATGGGACCGAGCCAACGATCGCAGAGTGCGGAGCTTGAGACCGACGCGCCGCTGCCGGCGGAAGAGGCGGCCGCGTCGATGCGGGTCCCCGACGGGTTCAACGTCAAGCTCTTTGCGGGCGAGCCCGACGTTAAACAGCCGATCGGCTTTTGCATCGACGACCGCGGGCGGTTGTGGGTCGCCGAGGCTTACAATTATCCCAACCACGGGA
>JBEIRZ010000344.1:0-4828 GCA_040375695.1 Planctomycetaceae bacterium | reverse complement strand
GCGACGCTCGTCCTTCCCAGCGATGTCGCGTCGGCCCGTGGCGGCCGTGGCGGCGGTTTTGGTGGTGGGGGTGGCGGCATGCGGATGGGTGGCGGCGGTATGGCGCGACCCTCGGGTGGCATGGCCCGCCCATCGATGCCATCGGGCGGGATGGGTCGTCCATCGATGCCATCGGGTGGCATGTCGCGTCCTGCGGGCGGTTCGTTCGGCAGCGCCCCGTCGATCGGTCGCCCCTCCGGAGGGATGACGCGTCCCGCGACCCCATCGACGCGACCAGGCCAATCGACGCGACCTGGCATGGGAGGTTCCGGCACTTCACGCCCGTCGCTCCAACCTGGCGGCGACCGACCGTCGCTGGGAGGAGGGGCGACCCGCCCTGCCCCGCAGCCCGGCCTTGGGAACAACATTGCCAACCGACCGTCGACGCTCCCTGGCGGTATCGGCAGCGGGGCGGGGATCGGCGAGCGTCCCGGGACACGACCGGGACAGGATGGCGGCGGGATCGCCAATCGCCCGGCGACGCGACCCGGCCAAGGGGGCGAAGGGATCGCCAATCGCCCGGCGACTCTCCCGGGGCTTGGCGGTGCAGGAGAGCTCGGTTCGCGGTTGCCCAACCAAGGTGAGAACATCAGCAACCGTTTCGACAATCGCCCTCAATCGCTCGAAGACCGCCGCAACCAGCTGTCCGACCGGATGTCGAATTACGACCGCGAAGATTGGCAGCAGCATCGCGAGAACATGCAAAACGACCGCCAGGATTGGCGCGGCCAAAACCGCGAGGACTGGCAGGACTTCGCCGATGAGCATCATTACCACCATGGCGATTGGTACAACGACTGCTGGCACGGCGATGGCGATTGGGATTTCGGTGACGGCATGTCGTACCTGTGGGACAATTACCCGATCGCGACCGCTTTTGGGGTCAGCCGTTGGGGTGTGAATCGGCTCGCTTACGGCTTTGGCTATTGGGGTTACGCGAACCCGTATGCCCTTTATCCCCCGGTCGTCGCATCGAGTTACACCTATTCGCAGCCGCTGGTCGTCTACGCGGATGCGGGCGCGGCTCAGCCCGTCGACGCCGCTTCCGTTGTTGCCCAGCAGGTCCCACCGGATCAGGCCGCTGCGGCCGAGGCGACCGAGCTCGTTTCGACGACGGTCCCCGGTTCGCAGCCGACCGATGAAGGGATGCGTGCATTCGAGGAGGCCCGTGCCGCTTTCACTTCTGGGGATTACGACGGGGCGTTGACGCTGTTGGACACGACGCTCAAGACGATGCCACGGGACACGGTCGTTCACGAATTCCGAGCCCTCGTCCTTTTTGCGCTCAAGCGTTACCCCGAATCGGCCGCGGCGGCTTATGCCGTCCTTTCGGCCGGCCCCGGTTGGAACTGGACGACGATGGCCGGGCTCTATCCGAGTGTCGATGTCTACACGACGCAGTTAAGGACGCTCGAAGATTTCGCGAAACAGAATCCGAAATCACCCGACGCGTCGTTCCTGTTGGGTTATCACTACCTGACGATGGAACACACCGTCCCCGCCCACAACGCGTTCAAGACCGCACTGTCGCTGATCCCTGGCGACAAGCTGTTGACGCAATTGACGATGATGACGACACCCAAGGATCAGCGTGACACGTTGCCCAAGCCGTTACCGGCCCCCGAGCCTGTGACACCGGACATGGCGCTCACCGCCGAAAAACTGGTCGGTGATTGGAAGGCCACCAGCGGCGAGTCGGGGTTCGATTTGAAGCTGGCACAGGATGGCCGATTCACGTGGAGCTACGTTCGCGGCAAAGAGACGCAACAGGTCGCAGGGGTCTACGCGATGAAAGACAACAACCTCGCGCTGGAGCCGGATGCCGGCGGGACGATGTTGGCCCAGGTCGATTTCGCATCGCCGAGCGAATTTCGCTTCCTGATGATCGGAGGCGACCCCGGCGATCAAGGGTTGCAGTTCGCGAAGCGGTGAGGCTGCTAAGGCGACGGGCTCGCCACTTTGCGGGAGGCTGGCGGCAAGCCTGCCGTTGTTGACCCCTCGCCGATCTTGAATCGGCCCTATCCGAGATCTGGCCTACGGCGGTGATTCCCCAAGCGGTGCCCCGCCCAAGGGGCATGGGCGGCATCGTGGCGACCACCCTTCGACGCGTGCGCAGCCAAAATCGGGGGGGCATCCCCGGGCCGCTGGCATGCCCTAGCCGGTTTTCGGCGTCGAACGGATTGCCCGGCCCTAGGGGCGATCTGGTGGCCCAAAGCCCTATTTTTTCGAGCGATTTTAAGCCACTTTTAGCCGTCGGGTCGCTTCTGGTATTCTACCCGCCAGGAAAAACCAGCGATCCCGTTCGATCACCGAGGATGGAATGTCCAACACCGCCAGCTCAACCAAGATCGTCTACACGTACACCGATGAAGCCCCGGCCTTGGCAACCTTCTCGCTCTTGCCGATCATCCGAGCGTATACCCGCTCGTCAGGCGTGGAGGTCGAATCGAAAGACATTTCGTTGGCCGGCCGGATCCTCGCGAACTTTCCCGAACATTTGACGGAGTCCCAGCGTCAAGTGGACGCCTTGGCCGAGCTCGGTCAGTTGGCCAAGTCACCCTCCGCCAACATGATCAAGCTCCCCAACATCAGCGCTTCGATCCCGCAATTGTTGGAGGCGATCGCCGAGCTCCAGAAGCAGGGGTACAAGGTCCCCGATTTTCCCCAGGACCCGAAGACGGATGCCGAACGTCAGACCCGGGCACGTTATGCCAAGGTCCTGGGCAGCGCCGTCAACCCGGTGATCCGCGAGGGGAATTCGGATCGTCGCGTCGCCGCTCCCGTCAAGGCGTACGCCCGCAAGAACCCGCACAAGCTTGGCGCATGGTCAGCCGATTCCATGTGCCACGTCGCGCACATGAAGTCGGGTGACTTCTATGGCAGCGAAAAGTCGCACATCAATCACCAGCCCGGTTCGGTCAGGATCGAACTGCACGGCGAGGACGGTGAAGTGACAGTGCTGAAGGAGAAGGTCAACCTGCTTGCCGGCGAAGTCATCGATGCGGCGGTGATGAGCAAAGAGGCCCTTTGTCAATTCATCGATGAAGAGATCAAGGACGCGCGGGAGAAAGGCGTGCTCTTTTCGGTCCACCTCAAGGCGACGATGATGAAGGTCTCCGACCCGATCATCTTCGGTCATGTCTTGGCCCGTTTTTTCGCCCCGGTCTTCGAAAAGCACGCGTCGACGTTCCGCGATTTGGGCGTCGACCCGAACAACGGCTTGGCCGACCTCTACGCCAGGTTGGAAAAGCTCGATCCCGCCAAGCAGGCCGCCATCCGAGCCGACATCGATGCGGTTTATCGCGAGCGTCCGATGTTGGCGATGGTCGATTCCGACAAAGGGATCACCAACCTGCATGTCCCCAGCGACGTGATCATCGACGCGTCGGTGCCGGCGGCGATCCGTGATTCCGGCCGGATGTGGGGCCCCGATGGCAAATTGCATGACATGAAGGCGGTCATCCCCGACCGCTGCTACGCCGATGTCTATCAAGCGACGATCACGTTTTGCAAGCGCAATGGCGCCTTCGATGTCACGACGATGGGGAGCGTCGCCAACGTCGGGCTGATGGCGCAGCAGGCCGAAGAGTACGGGTCGCATGACAAGACGTTCCAGATCCCCCGAGCCGGTGTGGTTCGGGTCGTCGACGACGCGGGCAAGACGGTAATGCAACACGATGTCCAGCCCGGCGACATTTGGCGGATGTGCCAGACCAAGGACGCGGCGATCCGCGATTGGGTGAAGCTTGCCGTGACCAGGGCCCGCGCGACAGGGGCTCCCGTCATCTTCTGGCTCGCTTCGCTGCGTGCCCACGATTCGAACCTCATCAATAAGGTCAATCGTTACCTCGCCGACCACAACCTAAGCGACCTTGATGTCCAAATCCTCGCCCCGGTCGACGCGACCCGATTGACGTGCCGGTGGGTCAAGGAAGGGAAAGACGTCATCTCCGCGACGGGCAACGTCCTCCGCGATTACCTGACCGACCTCTTCCCGATCATCGAGCTCGGTACCAGCGCGAAGATGCTGTCGATCGTCCCGCTGCTCGATGGCGGCGGGCTGTTCGAAACGGGCGCCGGCGGTTCCGCGCCCAAACACGTCGAACAGTTCCTCACCGAAGGTCACCTGCGCTGGGACTCGCTCGGCGAATTCCTCGCCCTCGCCGTCTCGTTGGAAGACCTCGCCGCCAAGACCGGCAACCAGCGGGTGAAGGTGTTGACCCAGGCGCTCGATGACGCCACCAGCCGATTCCTCGACAAGAACCGTTCCCCGGGCCGCAAGGTCCACGAACTCGACAACCGAGGGAGCCATTTTTATCTCGCACTCTATTGGGCCGAAGCCCTCGCCGCTCAGACGGCCGATGCGGAGCTCGCCAAGCTCTTCCGCGCCGTCGCCGAAGAATTGTCGGCGAATCGTGCGAAGATCATCGATGAGCTGAACGGGGCCCAGGGGCACGCGGTCGATATCGGCGGCTATTACCACCCCGATCCGAAGAAGGCGGAAGCGGCGATGCGCCCCAGCGTCACGCTCAACCGGATCATCGATCGGCTGAATAGTCACGCTTGAGGATCACCCTTCAAGGTTGATTCTTCCGTTTGCCTCATCAATTGACCCCCGTCCCCTTTGGCGTGTCTCGAATCCCGAATCCCGGGTACGACCCCAAGGGGGCAAAAAAACGTCTCTTCCGGATCCGCAGGCGTTCTATTCGGAGAAGCGGAACGAATAGAGGTCGGCATCGCGGAGGACGAATCGGAGCCGGATCGGTTGGCCGGCTAAACGGCTGACGTC
>JBEIRZ010000538.1:0-2573 GCA_040375695.1 Planctomycetaceae bacterium | reverse complement strand
CTCTGATCGAGTTGCACGTCAAGCACGTCCCGTCGTCCGCGACGGGTCGAACTCGTCACGGACCGGGTCCAAATCCCTCGAGTCGTCGTCGGTCGTCGCGGCCCGCGATCGCACGAAGATCTCGTCACGTGGATAGCCGAGGATGACGAAATAAAAACTGATCAGACCCGAAGACATCACCGCCCACAGGGCTTTGATCGTGTACGGGAGGGGGCTGGGGGAGACGAACCCTTCGGTCAGGGCCGCCAGGAAAAAGAGCATGGCGGCGGCGACCATCACGGGGACCGCACGTTGGGCCGATTGATAGAGCGATCCGATCCGGGTCAGGCCACCGGTCGAGATCAGCCCCACGCCCAGCCGCAGCCCCGCGCCGGCGCTCAGCGCGATCGCCGTCAGCTCGAACGGCCCATGCGCCGTAACGAATTGAAGAAAATTATCGGCGCCGGTCGTGTCCGGCCGCGCCATGTAGCCGAAGGCGGTCCCCAACACGACCGCGTTGTGTCCCAGCGTCAACAGGCAAGGGATCACGAGGATCCCGTAGGCGAAGCAACGCAGCCCGATCCCTGTGTTGTGCTGGATGTAAAACGCCGCGGCGCTGACGTAATGGTCGAGCGACCCTTGCAGCGGCCGCTCGTACATCTTTTCCATCGATGCCATTTGGTCTTCACCAAGGATCGCGAGGGCGAAACCGGGGAACGCGGTCTGCTGATAGCCGAGAATCATCGCGAGCGTGAAGAGGCCGAAAAACAGCAGCGTCGCGACCCGCACGCAAGGGTCGCTAAAGATTTGACGCGGCGCGGCGCGAAAGACGGCGTCGAACCAGGCCGACGGGGCGAATCGATCGGCGCGATAAAGGTTGTTGTGGGCGCGGGCCACCAACCGATGCAAGTACGCCACCGTCGCCGGGGGCAAGCGATAACTGTCGGCCAAGGCCAAGTCGGCGCAGGCCGATCGGTAAAGCGATGCGAAACGAAGGATCGATCCGCTTTCGCCACGTTCACCCCGACCTTTCACCTCGAGCCGGTCACAAAGTATCTCGAGCTCTTTCCATTCTTTGCCACGTTCTTCCAACAGCGCCGCGATGTTCATCAGCGATCCTCCCCGGGTTGTAACGCCGACGTTTCAGCCGTTGATACAGGGTGCGTCAGTTTGGAAGGGACGGTGACCTTGGAAATAGGCGCGATGTTGCCTAGCGGCTTGTCCGTCGAAGATGACGCTGAGGTTTGGCCCCCGACGGGCACACGGCGATCTTTGATCAGCGGGCTCCACTGGGCCCCAAGTTCGTCGCGGAGCGTCTTGCGTGAATCGCCGAGGAAGGTGGCGTGGTAAAGCGCCATCATCACGACATCGGGGTCGCAATCGGGGAGGAAACCGAACCGAGCGACCAAGGGGTCGGTCAGCGCCTTGGCGACTTCGCGTCGGCGTGCCGGCGTTAGGTAGGCGCGCCGTTCGACATAGGTGGCGAGCGTCCTGGCCAACGTCCGCGAGACGCGAAAATCGGCCGGGAGGAACGCCGCCATCGCCGCCGCCCGCGGGTCATCGACATTCGCCAGTGGCAACCGCCAAGACCGTTCGTCGATCACCACCATCGTCCCCGCCGCCAGATCGCCTAGCCGCTGCATCCGGCGAGTACACAGCATGCACGTGAGCCCGACCAGCCCCGTCGGGATGACAAAGGCCGTCGGCAGTTCGACGCTCAATTCGCTCAGCGCCGCCAGCGGCGCGAAATCGGCGATGCGAAGCAAATTCCTGATGACAGCCCGCGTCCCGTTCAGCGGCCGGCCGTCGACCGCGATCACACGCAGCCCCATCGCCCATTTGCCGATCGTCCTGCCGTTGAAATAGGTCTCCATCGCCGCGCCATAGAACCAGGAGATCAAGAAGTAGGCAATGAAGGCGGCCGCGAACATGAACGAAGGGGGAATGACCACGGAGAGCGTGAAGCCGGCCAGGGTCATGACGAGCAGGATGGTCAGGATGATCCCGGACCGAATGAGTACGTCGATCGCATAGGCCGGCGCCCGGCGACAAGGGCCGGCCAGTTCATAATCGAAGGCGATGTTTTCGGGCGTCACCACCGCGATCGTCGTGTCGAGCGGTGGGGCGGTCATCCCTTGTCCCACCATCGCGGTTGGCCGCTTTCGAACAGCACTTGGCCCCCTTCGGTCGGGTCGCCCGCGAAATGATCGGCACAACCCAGCGCGTGGTAAATCAGCGCGGCGGGGTTCTTGGTTTTGAACTCCGCTTTTTCAGGGGACATGATCATCACGTGCAGGCCTTGTCGTGCCCGAGTCAGGGCGACATAGAGCAGGCAGAGCGATTCCGTCATCAGCCCCGCGGCATGGTCACCAAAAGCCTTTTGCCAAACGCGTGGCAGGAAGTGCCAATTGTCATTCCCGGTGTACCGTAACATCGCGTCGGGTTTCGAGCAGGGGTCGGACTTCATCGCGATCGTCTGGCGTGATTGGCGGATCAACGTTCCGTCCAATTCGGGGAGGACGACGGCATCGAATTCCAGCCCCTTGGCTTGGTGCACCGTCATCACGCGGACCTGGGCCGGCCTCGGCTTTTCG
>JBEIRZ010000273.1:0-6209 GCA_040375695.1 Planctomycetaceae bacterium | reverse complement strand
GTCGGGGGGCGTGGGCCGCCAATCCGCATCGCCAATGCCTGGGTAGGGAAATCCGCTGAAAAATCGGACATGATTGGGGCAATGTGGATCTTTTTTGTTTGGTCTGGGCATCCAACCAATTAGGCTAAAGCGACCGGCGTGCGATTGCCGATTGCGCCCGAGTACCGCTTGTTTCGATTTTTGCGTCTCCCTACAATCCAAGCCTATTCCAGCCAATCTGCAGATCGCTCGAATGCGTTTTTGGGAGACGAAATGCACGCCGAAGTGGACGACGACAAAGCGATGAGCGACATCCGAGTAGCCCCGGGTTTGGTCAAAGAGCAGGTCGCTGAGAAGTTCAAGCGAGCGATTATCGAGTCGGTGCCTCGGCCGATCGTTTCTGACGAAGTTAGGAAGAAGTACCTCAACCAATTCGTCGCATTTTCGCTGAGCTCGAATTTGCCCGAATGGGGAGATGGGGGTGCGGCGAAGAGCAGGCTTGAGCTCGCGGAACAGATGCTTCCTCTCGAATGTGGTAAACACTACTACGCCTGCCCGATTCAATAGGTCCGGCAACGATGCCCTATTTTGTTGTCGTTGAGGATCGGGCGTACCCTGGCGACGGTTCGCCGCCGAAGTTCGCGACGTTGCTGTTCAAGCTTTCGAACGGTACGGACTGGATGGAGATCTGCACGGTCAGTGACCTTCAGGACGTCCGATTTTCGGCGGCGGCGTGGCGAGACCTTTCGCATGGCGTGGTTGGCGTTGACGAGCCCTTTTCGGATCACGTCCCTGGTCCCGAGACGCGGGTGAGTGCCGAGTTGCTGAAGTGTGCCGCCGCGACCTACGGTTACGACGGGAAGGAGCAGAAGTTGCCGCTTAAAGACTCCAAGGTAGGCGTCGACGGTACTGTCGTTTTGGGTTGTGAGCTAGGCAGCCGTGACATCGACAACCTGTTTGACGAACACGTCGTGTTCGATACCGAGGACGCATCTTATCGCGTCTACATGGCCAAACGCGGATGCGTTTGCATCGATCGCTAGGGCGGTGATGCGGGGCGCGTCAGCGGGAGAAGTAGAATGCTCTACTGTTCTACTTTCTCGTTTCTACTCACTGAACTCGGTGGTGAAGAGAGTAGTGAGTAGAGCAGTAGACCGAGTAGAAAAGAGAGCGTTGTTGGGATGGTGCTCTACTGATCTACTTTCTCGCTTCTACTCACTCAAGTCTGTGGTGAAGAGAGTAGTGAGTATAGCGGTAGACCGAGTAGAAAAGAGAGCGTTGGTTGGGTTGGTGGCGTTTGGGGTTGTGTGGGATGGGTTGGGGTGAGGGATTGGTGAGTGGGGGTCTCTTTTCTACTCTCTATCGGCGGCGGAGCCGCCGATGACCAACGTCATCAATAGGTCGCCGCCGGCGACTTGGGTGCCGGGTTGGACGGCGATCTTGCCGATGACACCATCGATCGGCGCGTTGATCGTCGTCTCCATCTTCATCGCTTCGAGCACGACCAGTTTTTGTCCCGCGCGGACGCGTTCCCCTTCGCCGACGGCGACGTTGATCACCATCCCCGGCATCGAAGCGCCGACTTGGGTCGGGTCGTCCGGGTCGGCCTTGACGACGGCTTTTCCTTCCGGTTCGAGCGACTTGTCGATGACGTTGATTTCGCGGGGTTGGCCGTTGAGTTCGAAGAAGACGGTCCGCGAGCCGTCGGGGTAAGGGCTACCGGTCGCGAGGTACTTGATGATCAGCCGTTTGCCCGGTTCGATATCGACGGCGATTTCGTCACCCGGCTTTTGGCCGTAGAAAAAGTTCGGGGTCGGGATGCGAGAGACTTCTCCGAATTGGCGGCCATGTTTTGCGAAGTCGGTGAAGACTTTGGGGTAGAGCAGGAACGAGGCGACTTCGGCGTCGGAGGCTTCGCCGTCGAGGTGTTCGGAGGCCTTGATGCGGGCGGCTTCGACATCGACCGGCGGGAGCGATTCGCCGGGGCGGCCGAGGACGGGTGGCGTGTCGCCCAGGACGACCTCCATCACGCGTTTGGGGAAGCCCCCTGGGGGTTGGCCCATGCGTCCGCCGACGAGGTCGATCACGGAGGCGGGGAAGGCGATTTGTTTGTCGCCGCGGAGGACGTCTTCGCACGTCAGGTTTCCGGCGATCATGAAGAGGGCCATGTCGCCGACCGACTTGCTGGTCGGGGTGACTTTGACGATATCGCCCAGCATCTGGTTGACCTCGGCGTACATCTTGCAGACCTCGGCCCAGCGGTCGGCGAGCCCCAGCGCGCGGGCTTGTTCGTAGAGGTTGGTGTATTGGCCGCCGGGCATTTCGTGTTCGTAGAGGTCACCGGTCGCGGCGAGGGCGACGCTTTCGAACGGGGTGTAGAATTCGCGAACGGCATGCCAATAGCTCGCCAGTTCGGTGAGCGGTTCGGTCCCCAGTTCGGTTTGGCGTTCGGTGAAGCGGAGCGCTTCGACGAGGGTGTTCATGTTGACTTGCGAGGTGCCGCCCGAGAGTGGGGCGAGGGCCGCGTCGGCGATTTGCAGCCCCTCTTCGGCGGCGGCGAGGATCGACGCGACTTGGGTCCCTGCGGTGTCGTGGGTGTGGAAATGGATCGGGATCGAGATCTCTTGTTTGAGGGCCCGCACGAGGGTCTTGGCGGCGGCGGGTTTGCAGAGCCCGGCCATGTCCTTGATCGCCAGGATTTGCGCCCCGCCCTTTTCGAGTTCTTTGGCGAGTTCGACGTAGTACTTGAGGTCGTATTTGGTGCGGTTCGGGTTTTGGAGGTCGCCGGTGTAGCAGATCGCCGCTTCGCAGATGCCGCCCGATTCGAGGACGGCGTCCATAGCGACGCGCATGTTCGGGACCCAGTTCAGGGCATCGAAGACGCGGAAGATATCCATCCCGGCTTGGGTCGCTTCGCGGACGAAGAGCCGGACGACGTTGTCCGGATAGTTCGTGTAGCCGACGGCGTTGCTGGCCCGCAGCAGCATTTGGAGGAGGATGTTGGGGACGGCTTGGCGGAGGTCGGCCAGGCGTTGCCAGGGGCATTCCTTGAGGAACCGCATCGAGGTGTCGAAGGTCGCGCCGCCCCACATTTCGAGCGAGAACAGTTGGGGGACGAGCCTGGCGTAGGCGGGGGCGATCCGCAGCATGTCATCGGTCCGCAGCCTTGTCGCCAGCAGCGATTGGTGGGCGTCGCGCATCGTGGTGTCGGTGATCAGCAGGCCGCGTTGCCGATTGATCCAATCGACGAGCCCTTTGATCCCTTCTTTCTTCCACAGGTCGCGGGTGCCGGCGGGGATCGGCCGATGGGAGTCGAATTCCGGGAGAGGTGCGGGGGCCAATCGCGTCGCCTTGGGGCGGCCTTTGACGAGTTCGTTGCCGTTGACGATCGTCTCGGCGAGGAACTTGAGCATCTTCGTGGCGCGGTCGCGGCGGACCGGCAATTCGAAGAGCTCGGGGGTCTGGTCGATCATCCGCGTCGTCGTTTCGCCGGCGAGGAAGGTCGGGTGATTCACCAGCCGCGTCAGGAAGGGGATGTTCGTTTTGACGCCGCGGACGCGGAATTCGCGGAGGCAGCGGTCCATGCGGGCGGTGGCTTCTTTGAGCGTCCTGCCGCGGGCGGTCACTTTGACCAGGAGCGAATCGTAGAACGGGTTGACGACCGCGCCGCTGAAGGCGCTGCCGGCGTCGAGGCGGATCCCGAGGCCGGCCGCGGAGCGGTAGTGTGTGATCCTGCCGTAATCGGGGCGGAACTGGTTCGCGGGGTCTTCGGTGGTGACGCGGCACTGGATCGCGAAACCGCTCGTCCGGATCTCGCTTTGTGACGGGAGCCCGACGATCTCGTCGGTCACCGGGTGTCCCATGGCGATCAGCAATTGGCTGCGAACGATATCGATCCCGGTGACCTCTTCGGTCACGGTGTGTTCGACCTGGATCCGCGGGTTGACCTCGATGAAGTAGAGTTTTTGGGTGTCGTTATCGAAGAGGAATTCGACCGTCCCCGCGTTGTCATAATCGACCTCGCGACCGATCCGCAGGGCGGAGTCGCAGACCTGTTCGCGGAGGTCATGAGAGAGGTTCGGCGCGGGGGCGATTTCGACGACCTTTTGGTGACGACGCTGGACGCTGCAGTCACGTTCCCAGAGGTGGAGGAGGTTGCCGTGTTGGTCGCCCAGGAGTTGGACTTCGATGTGGCGGGCGCGGATGACGAACTTTTCGACGAAGACCTCGCCGCAGCCGAAGGCGGAGAGGGCCTCACGTTGGGCTTGTTCGAAAGCGAGCGGCAGGTCGGCGGCGCGTTCGACGACCCGCATGCCGCGGCCGCCGCCCCCTTTGGACGCTTTGAGGATCACGGGGTAACCGAGCTGCTTGGCGACCTCTTGGGCTTCGGCGGCGGTTTCGAGCGCCACTTCGGTCCCGCCGAGCACCGGGACACCGGCCCGTTTGGCGAGTTCGCGGGCGTGGGGTTTGTCACCCAACGACCTCAGGGCATGGACGCTGGGGCCGACGAAGCGGATCCCCGCCTTGGCAAGCGCGTCGGCGAAATCGGGGTTTTCGGAGAGGAAGCCGTAACCGGGGTGGACGGCGTCGATGTCGTGTTCTTTGCAGATCGCGACGATCGCGGGGATGTCGAGGTAGCTGCGGATCGGTTCGCCGGGCTTCCCGATCTGGTAGGCCTCATCCGCCTTGAACCTGTAGAGGGCGTAGCGGTCTTCGTGCGAATAGATCGCCACGGTGCGGATCCCCAATTCGGTCGCACTCCGAAAGACTCGGGTGGCAATTTCGCTGCGGTTGGCGACGAGCAGTTTACGGATCGGGCGAATCGTCATCGGGAGCAGTGGTGTTGGGAAGGGCGAATGAAGGTTGATTCGGGGGGCGGGGATCCAGCGATCCGCAATGAATGTAACTTCTGGGTGCCAGAGCGGATGCCCGGTCCGGGTCTCGATGGTACCGGGACGTCGCAAACGATCGGTGGCGGGGCCGGCGAAACGGTAAATTCGGTAAATCGGGCCCCACCCGGACAACTGGCCGATACGGAGGTTTCGGCGCGATCGGATTTGATCGAGGCCCTACTTGCGTGAAATCCGCTCCCCAGAATGTTAAAGCTTGACGGTCGAATGGCTCGATGCATATCATGAAATGTTCATCGTGAATGTGGAAGGAGTCACTTCGCGACCACTCATCTTTGGGCAGTTCACCCGATCGGCCTTCCCGAACCATGAAGCACCTGACACCCCGATTTGCGACCGGAATTCGGTTGATCATGGCGGTGTCGTTGGCATGTTTTTCGCTGATTTGGTTCGCCGAGAATGCGGCCGCTAGCTGCGGGGATTACTTGTTGATGGGTCACGGGGTGTCATCCCACGACCAAGTGTCCCAGCGTGCGAAGCCTGCCGAAAAAGAAACGCATTTCGGCCAATGGCGTTGGGATTTCGGCTTCGGGCCTGTCCAGCGGCCTGTGGCCCCGAAGGAATCGTCGAACCCGTGTGCCTCGGGGCGTTGCCATTCCGTGCCGCCGATCCCTTGGTCGCACGATTTTTCTCGCGGTTTTCTCTCGAAGGAGTCGGGCTTTGATCGGGTGTTTATCACCGATTTGGCCCGCGATTTCCGGCTGATGTGGGGGCGTCCTTCGGATCGGCTTTTGGGCGATCACCCCTTCTTGGCGATCGAGTCGCCTCCGCCACGCCGCTCCGCGTGACCCGCGGCCCCATTGTTGGGGTCTTTCTTGTCGGGTCATCAGGCGTCCTGAACCCGTTGGGGGCTGTTTTGGGCACCGTTATTGGGCCTGAAACGTCTTTCCGAGTGATCGGGTGGCCGTCTTGAAGTTGCTTGAACCGTTCGGTGATCGGCATTGGCGTGGATCGTTTCGCACCCTTGGGGGCGAAAGGGTCACATGCGTGATTGGTCGAGACGGAAGTTCAAGCCTTGGTTTGCGGTGCATGTCATGACCTCGGGGCAGTCTTCCGTTTGAGCGGGGGCGGTCTCGGAGTTGCGGTCGTCGAGATCGCGACCGGTCCGCTTGCGTGGTGGAGTGAGCTGGTTATTTGTCGAGACCCCGTCTGGTTAGGGACGCGGGGTGGTTGAAACGAAATTTTTTTGGTCGTTATTTTTTCTTAATGGTGAATGTCATGATCAAGTCTTATCTCGCGGTTTTCGGATCGCATCGTGGGCGGCTTCGCCCGCGTCAGGGTTTTACGCTGGTCGAATTGTTGGTCGTCATCGCGATCATC
>JBEIRZ010000586.1:0-2162 GCA_040375695.1 Planctomycetaceae bacterium | reverse complement strand
TCGAAACCTTGACGCTCGACGAATTCCGCAAGGTGATGCAGGTCAACGTCGACGGCATGTGGGAAACGACCCGCGCCGCCATGCCGCTTCTTCGCCAAAGCCCCGCCGGCCGCATCGTCAACCTTGCCAGCACCCTGGGGCTGGTCGGCTTGGCGAACCGAACCCCGTACGCCACGAGCAAAGGGGCGGTGGTGCAGATGACGCGAGCGCTGGCGCTGGAACTCGCCGACACGCCGATCCGCGTCAACGCGATCTGCCCCGGGCCGTTCCTGACCCCGATGAACATCCCGATCGCGGATAGCGAAGAGGCGAAGCGATTCATCGTCGGCGCCGTGGCGCTGGGTCGCTGGGGCGAGATGCAAGAAATCCAAGGGGCCGCGATCTACCTCGCGAGCGACGCTTCCAGCTACACCACCGGCAGCATGTTGGTTGTCGACGGCGGTTGGACCGCGCGGTAAACGCGCCGGTTGGACCGCGAGATAACCACGGCGGTTGGACCGCGCGGTAAACGCGCCGGTTGGACCGCTCGGCAAACACGGCGGTTGGACCGCTCGGCAAACACGGCGGTTGGACCGCGAGATCTTTTTCTTTGTTCATTCGGGGTGACGTATGCGGGCTTTCTTTCGATGCGCATTGACCGCTTGGTTTTTTTCGACGCTTGTGGGTTTCGCCTTTGCCAACGAAAAGCCGGAAGACCCGCTGGTTCGCGTCATCGATCTGGCCGTCGGCGAAGAAGCGGTGGTGACGCTGCATGACGGTTCCATGGCGACCGTCAAATTGCTCAACCTGAAGGAACAACGCGACCCGATCCGTGACGCGGTGCGGATTTCCGAAGTCACCGTGTCGGTGAACGGTGAACAAGCGGTTTTGAAGAGCGGGATGTACAACTTGCCCCGCACGGTCGGCGGGACGCAGATCGATTGCAGCGTCACCAAGGGTTACAACAGCAACGGGACCCCGGAATTTTGGGGGTTGGATAAAGATGCCCGATTGCGGCTATGGCCCGCCGGTTCGCCGCTCTTGCCCCCCGGGGCAATGATCTATCCCGTCAAACAACGCTGGTTCGCCTCCGCGACCTGGTTCGATAACGAGCCGATCGATGGCGGGGCCGCGATCGAAAAGAAGATCTATTACCACTCCGGCATCGACATCGGCGCCACCGAAGGGATGACCGAAGTTGTCGCCGCGACCGACGCCCTGGTCGTCTCGTCCGGGTTGCAAATCCTCGACGAGCACAAGGTCGATACCCCCGCCAAAACGCGGTACGACGTCGTCTACCTCTTCGACCGCCGCGGCTGGTACTACCGCTACAGCCACATGCAAAGCATCGACCCGGCAATCGTCCCGGGCCGGGTCATCAAGCAGGGTGACCGGATCGGCGTCGTCGGTAAAGAAGGTGCCAGCGGCGGGTGGTCGCACCTCCATTTCGAAATCGTCTGTCGCCAACCCTCCGGCAAATGGGGGACCCAGGCCTCGTACGCCTTGCTCCGCGAAGCCTACCTGCGGCAATACCAAACGCCGCTCATCGCTTGCGTCCGCTCACGCCATTTCATCACCCCTGGCGAAAGCGTGGCGCTCGACGGCAACAGAAGCTGGAGCGCTTCGGGAGCGATCGATCGCTTCGAGTGGAAATTCACCGACGGCACCACCGCCTCCGGCCCGACCGTGACCCGAAGCTATCCCAAGCCGGGGGTTTACAGCGAAGTGTTGAAGGTGACCGATCGTGACGGCAACGTCGATTACGATTTCGCGATCGTCCATGTGCTTGACCCAACCAAGCCCGGCAAGTATTCGCCGAACCTGCACGTCAATTACGCCCCGTCGCTCGGGTTGAAGGCGGGCCAAGAGGTGACGTTTAAGGTTCGCGCCTTTAACACCGACGAAGGTGAAGAGACGTGGGATTTCGGCGACGGCAGCCCCGCCGTTCGGACCCGATCGGACGGCAACGGCCCGAAATTGAATCCGGACGGTTATGCCATCGTCGAACACGTCTACAAAGAGCCGGGCGTCTACCTCGTTCGCGTCGAGCGTCAAACGACCGACGGCACCCCCGCCATCGATCACGTCGACGTCTTCGTCGAGGCGCCCTAACGTCTCAACCCCCTTATCACATCCGCCTCCTCCAGCGTCCCCAACAAAGGGGGTCAGGCCTCTTTGTGCGT
>JBEIRZ010000068.1:0-18082 GCA_040375695.1 Planctomycetaceae bacterium | reverse complement strand
CGCGATCGCAACCGAAGTGGCGGGAACGACCTGCATGAAATTATCGGAAGGGTTCACCAAGCCGACCCCTTCGGTCTTTGTCGCACTCTTTTATGGCGTTTCGTTTTACTGTCTCAGCCTCTGTCTGAAGAAGGTTGATGTCAGTGTCGCCTACGCGATTTGGAGCGGGGTGGGGACGGCGGTGATCGCGTCGATCGGGATCCTCTTTTTTCGCGAACCTGTGGGGGTGCTCAAGCTGATCGGGCTCGCCGCTATCATCGCGGGGGTGATCACGCTGAACCTTTCCGGCGCGGCACATTAAACGGTCGCGGACCAACCGCCCCTGCGAATCGCTTGAGGCTCATCACCGATTTGCGAATCGTGACAATCGCTTCGATAACACGATGTTCATCACACCGATTCGCTTTGGCTTCATCACACCGATTCGCTTTGGCTTCATCACACCGATTCGCTGTGGAGCCTGCGTTAACCGGTCCGGGGGAACGGGACTTTTTGTCGTGATGCGATATGATGACAAAGTCACATCAATACCTGGAAGAGACAGTCCATCCATGCGATTGCTCGCAAAAGCCCTTCGAGGGAGAGCCGCGACACCCGCGGCGAGCCTGAGGTTACTCGTGCTAATGCTGGCGACAGCCTTTTGCGTCGAAGTGCTTTTGATGTTTTTGCTCAGCACTCTTTTGCCCAAGGGAGTTCCCGGGGTGATCGTCGCGGTGATCGACGCGACGATCTTGACGGGGATTTTGGCCCCGGTCGTGTGGCGGATTTTTGTCGTGCCGATCGAAAGCTTGAACGAATCGCGCCGGCAATTGATCCAGCAGATGTTGACGCTTCAGGAGGACGAACGTTCGCGGATCTCACACGATTTGCATGACGGGCTGGGCCAGAACCTGACGAGCATCCAGATGCGATTGCGTGTCATCGAGCAGACGACGACCGACGAAGCGATCCGCGAGAATGCGACGACGACGCGCCAGCTTGCGGCCGAAACCTTGGCGGATGTCCGCCGGATGGTCCGCGATACCCGCCCGCCGGTGCTCGACGAATTGGGTTTGGCCGCCGCGATCGAAAGGCGGTTGGCGGACATCGAAGGGGCGAGCGGGATCGAGGCGAATTTGGAATGGGAGGGAGAAGCGACGAGGCTTCCTCGACCGATGGAGACGGTCCTTTATCGCGTCATCCAAGAAGCGCTGGCCAACGTGATCGTCCATTCGGGGGCCGACCGGGTGACGGTCGAACTCGCGATCCTTCCCGCCGAAGTGACCGCTCGCGTCACCGATAACGGCCATGGGTTCGACGTCGCCAAGACGCTCGCGGGCGACCGCCAACCCTTTGGGCTGCTCGGGATCCGCGAACGGGTCGCCTCGGTGTCGGGCTCGGTCAACATCACCAGCGACGCGCGACGGGGGACCGTGATCGAGGTTCGCATACCCAACCCGAAGGAGGGCCCCGCCCCAAAGGAGGCTACGCAAAATGGCAGATAAGACAACGGTTTTGATCGCCGATGATCATGCCGTGATGCGATCAGGTTTGAAGCTGTTGCTGTCAAGCCAACCGGGGATCGAGGTGATCGCGGAGTGCGGTCGGCACGAGGAGGTGATCGAAACGCTCCAGCGTCTTCGTGGCGAGGTCAACCTCGTGACGCTCGACCTGTCGATGCCCGGTGGCACACCGGCGGCATTGATTTCGCACATCGCCCGGACTTACCCACAGACACGGGTCGTCGTCCTGACGATGCACGACGACCCCGCCCACGCGCGGCTCGCGCTGGCGGCAGGGGCCAGCGGTTATGTCGTCAAAACCGCCGCCGACACGGAGCTTTTGGAAGCGATCCGCCGGGTGATGCGGGGCGAGATCTACAGCGGGATTCCGATCACCGGTGGTCCGGCCGGGATCGGGGATAAGAGCGTCCCGCCGCAGCCCGACCCCCAAGGGCTCGCCAAGCAATACACCGGCACCCCGCTGATCGACCAGTTGAGCGATCGCGAGCGTGAGGTCTTTGTCCTGATCGCTCATGGCCACACCAACCAACAGATCGCCGATCGGCTGTTTCTGAGTGTCAAAACGATCGAGTCCTATCGGGCGCGGCTGATGGCCAAATTGGGGCTGAAGGATCGCTCGGAATTGACCCGTTTCGCACTCGAATGCGGGCTGTTGGACGGCGACCGGGCGGTGTGACTCTTGCCGCGGATGCCTAGCGAAAGATGTGAGCCCTGCCATGAAGGCTGAACGGGCGTTAGATTCTTAAATCGGCCCGTCCCGTCACCTTCGAGGGACGCCAGAACGTTCATGGATCACCGCCCCAATCGCACCCTCAGCCGTTTGCCATGGAAGAAAACCGCCCTGCCCCATCGCTCCGTTCAGACCGTTGGTGGAATGACCCGTCCAACCCGGGAATGACGGCGATTTATCTCGAACGCCACATGAACTACGGGCTGACACCGGGGGAACTGCAGAGCGGCCGGCCCGTGATCGGGATCGCGCAATCGGCCAACGACTTGGCACCCTGCAACCGTGCCCATTACCAGACCGTGACGAGGCTTTGCGATGGGATCCGCGATGCCGGGGGGATCCCGATGGTCTTCCCGATGCACCCGATTCAAGAATCGCTCCGTCGCCCGACGGCCGCTTTGGATCGCAACCTCGCCTACATCGCGCTGGTCGAGGTGCTGCACGGTTACCCGCTCGATGGCGTCATCTTCACGACCGGTTGTGACAAGACGACGCCGGCGGCGCTGATGGCCGCGGCAACGGCGAACCTCCCCGCGATGATTTTCAATTGCGGGCCGATGCTGAACAGCTTCCTCGATGGCCAGCACGCCGGGGCGGGGACGATCATTTGGGAAGCGCGTCGACGCTTCGCGGCGGGCGAGATCGATCAGCAGGGTTTCGTCGACCTCCTTTCCGATTCCGCACCCAGCGCCGGGCATTGCAACGTGATGGGGACCGCGCTGTCGATGAATTGCCTCGCCGAAGCGATGGGGATGGCGATGCCCGGGTCGGCTTCGATCCCCGCCCCTTACAAGCAACGTGGCCAAGCGGCCCACGCCGCGGGGGTTCGGATCGTCGAGATGGTTCGCGAAGATCTGCGCCCGCTGCAAATCATCACCCGCCAGGCGCTCGTGAACGCCATCCGCGTCAACACCGCGATCGGCGGCAGCACCAATTGCCCGCCCCACCTGTTGGCGATCGCACGCCACGCGGGGGTCGAACTGTCGATCGAGGATTGGGAAGCCGAAGGTTACGACCTGCCGCTGATCGTCAACCTCCAACCGGCAGGTGACCGATTGGGCGAAGATTTTTATCGTGCCGGTGGGTTGCCGACCGTGATGCGCGAACTCGTCGCCGGCGGGCTGATCGATGGCAACGCCTTGACCGTGACCGGACGGGGCATCGCCGAAAATGTCGCCAAGGCGCCGACCCCCGATGGCGACGTGATCCGCCCCCTTTCCAACCCGCTGCGACATCAGGCCGGGTTCCTGGTCCTCTCCGGTAACCTGTTCGAAGCGGCGTTGATCAAGACGAGCGTGATCAGTGACGAATTCCGAGCCCGGTATTTGAAACGCCCCGGCCAAGAAGGGAGCTTCGAATGCAAGGCGGTGGTCTTCGAAGGGCCCGAAGATTATCACGACCGGATCAATGACCCGGCGCTGAAGATCGACGAAAACTCGTTGCTCGTCATCCGCGGCTGCGGCCCGGTCGGCTATCCCGGGAGCGCCGAGGTCGTCAACATGCAGCCCCCCGACGCGTTGATCCGCGCCGGGATCCGCGAATTGCCGACCCTCGGGGACGGACGCCAAAGCGGCACCTCCGCCAGCCCCTCGATCTTGAACGCCTCTCCCGAAGCTTTGCTCGGGGGCGGGCTGGCAAAATTGCGTACCGGTGACCGCGTCCGGATCGACCTGGTGAACCGCCGCGTCGACGCGCTGGTGCCCCAGGAAGAGTGGGCCGCTCGAGAAAACGTGGTCGCCTCGCACCTGCCAAAAACGGCGACGCCGTGGCAAGAGATTTATCGCAACAACGTCGGGCAACTCCATACCGGCGGTTGCCTCGACTTCGCTTGCGATTTTCGCGACGTGTGCAAGACCGTCCCGCGCCACAACCATTGACCCGCATGGCGGTCAGCGGTCGATAAAACTATGAAGCTAACGATCGGGTGGCGAAGGATCGGGGTGCGAAAAATCGGGGTGCGAACGGGCCGCATCTTCGAAGCTTCGAAAACGCGGCCCGTTCAACTTTGCGATCGAATGACGAGTCGCTGAGGACGGGCTCGTCACTCAGCGATCACCGATGACTTTCCGCTAACGATTGAAGAGGAACGCGGGGCTGTTGATCAACGCCCACGTCAAATCCTCGGCAGCGGTCAACCGTTCGGCCTGAAGCTGCTTTTCGCTCTGTTCGGCGTCTAACTTTAGCCGTTCCAACTGCGGATCGATCGGGGTGACGACGCTGAGCCGCTGGATCTTCGTTTCGATCGCGGCGATCGCGGGGTCCTTGGGGACCGGCGCGTTGGCCGCGGCGACGGCGGCGATGTCACCCTTGATCTGCGGATCGACCGACTCGACGTAGGCGTTGATCAGCTGCACCTCGGCTTCGGGCCGCTGTGCGGCGGGGGTCCGAAGGATCGCGGCGAGCGGCTCGGCGACGCCCAGCGGCAACGTCTCTTGCGCATCCAGGCAAGCGCTGATGCGGAATCGGCCGAGCCGATGTTTCTCGGCGTTATGGACCTGGTGCAATCGGATGGTGATCCGCTGCCCCATGCCGCCGGCGATCTTTTCTTTCGCTTGGACAACGATCCAGTGGGGTAACCCCAGCGAACCGGCAACGGCCCACCCTTGTTGGTCACCCTTGTTGCCGTTGATCGCCTGATCGGGGGCAAAGGTGTCCTGCGAGAAGTCAGCGACGGCCTTGGAGAAGCCGATCGGCTTCTCTTCCATCGGCTTATCGCTGGCCGCGCTGACGGCTTCGATTTCGGTAATCACGAAGTTGCCGTTATCGGCCAGCCCCGGGCCTTTCCCACCGAGCGAATCGTGGGTCAGGGCTTCGATGCGGAAGCCGGTGATTTGGGTCAATGGCGTTTCGAAGGTCAATTCATAGACCCCCTTATCGGCCTTGCCCGACGCGAGGATCGATCGGTCTTCGAGGACGCGGAACTGGTCGCCGTTGGAGGCCTTCATCGCGACCGGGACGATCGGGAACCACGCGACCCCACCATCATCGGGGGATCGCGAGGCCCAATAATCGAGCCTCGCCTTGCGGGTGGCGGCGAGTTTTTCTTCGGCCTGTTTGATCCGTTCCATTCGCTCGGCTTCGAGCTTTTCGCGCATCGGGCGGAGCTCTTCGGTCTTGTCGGCAAGCTCTTTTTGGGCCCCCTGCAAGGCGGCGTTACGGGCCCCTTCGCGTTTGGGGAATTCGGCATCCCAGAAGGCTTGGCGTTCGGCCAAAGATCGCTTGAGCGACTCGTGATCGCGGGCGATCGCTTCACGGAAATCGGCGAAAGTGGCGACTTCGGCTGCGGTCGGCTTGCGGCTCAAGACCCGCAAATAAATCTCTTCGACGAGCTTGCCATCTTCGGCGATGTCGGCGACGAGTTTGACCAAAGCATTGCCGGTGTCGGAGATCGCGCGGCCGATCGTCGGGCCGCTGACCAAGGCCATGACGGGCCCCAATTGTAATTCGCTGCTCCGTTCGCATTCGCAAGCGCTTTCGCGGACGGGTTGGCCGAGGTTTTGCAGGAAGCCGTCTTCGGTCGTGATGCCGACGTCCGGAAGGGCCGCGGCGCGGGTCCCCTTCGGCACACCAGGGATCTCGGTGATCGAACCGGTGACGAAGTGGATCGTGTCGTAAAGCACTTCGGCAGGAAGCCGCCGCGGGAGGGCGTGCGCGAAGTTCAGCTTGTCGTCAGCATTCCACTCGTTGGGGATCACGGAGAGCTGGTAGGTGCGGCTATTGCAGATCGACCGCATCACCTGACGGATGTCGAAATTGCTGTCGACAAAGGCCTTGGAAAGGTACTGAATCAGCTCGGGGTTGGTCGGCGGGTTGCCGGCGCGGATGTCATCGATCGGGTCGATGAGTCCTGCCCCCATCAGGTAGGCCCACAAGCGATTGACATAGCTCATCGCGAAGTAGGGGTTGTTGCGGTCGGTCAACCACGTGGCGAGCTGTTCGCGGCGGGGGGCCGTTTCGGGAGCCGCGGGGGATGCCATTTCGAACGAGAACGGGAACTCAGGTGCGACCTGTTTTCCGGTGCGGGCATGTTTGATTTCGCCGCCGTCCTGATCGAAGACCTCTTCGTACAGCGGCTTGGCCCCTTCGACGGCGGTGCCGCCGATGTTTTTGTCACCGCTTTCGGGGTCACGTCGCAGCCCCGTTCGCGCGAAATAGGCCGCCGTTTCGTAGTACTGGTCTTGGGTCCAGCGTTCGAAGGGATGGTCGTGGCACTTGTTGCAATTGAAGCGGATCCCGAGGAACAGGTGCGTCGTGTTTTCCATGATCAGGTCGGGGTCACGCAGCACCTTGAAGTAGGCCGCCGCGGGATTCGCCTTGTTCGATCCCTTGGCGGTCAGGATCTCGCGAACGAATTGGTCGTACGGCTTGTTGTCGGCGACCGATTTGCGGATCCAATCGCGGTAGGCGACGCTCCCTTCGACGCCGAGGAACTTGCGGTTGACCTGCAACAGGTCGGCCCATTTGTTCGTCCAGAAATCGACATACTCTTCGCTGGCCAGAAGCTTATCGATCACCTCGGACCGTTTCGCCTGGGTCGGCCGCGAATCGGCCATGAAGGCGCGAACCTGTTCGCTGGTCGGGGGGAGCCCGGTCAAATCGAGGTACACGCGGCGAAGGAATTCTTCGTCGCTCGACAGCGGGCTGGGAAGGATTTTCATCCGTTGCCATTTGGTCGCGACGAGTTCGTCGATGCGGCCCCAGCTATCGGGTTGGTTCCACTGGAACGCGTCGCGCTGTCCCATCACGGTCAGCGTCGTCGCGGCGTAGGCCCCTTCGTAGCGGGCCAGGATCGGCGCTTCGCCACGGCGGATCGCGGTCAGCGCCCCGGCGGGGTCGACGTCAGCGACTTCGGTGTTGCCGCTCGATACGAACGCCTCGCGGGTCACGTCGCGCGACAGCCCATCGGCATAGTGGGCCACGACCCGCACCTGTTGCTTCGACCCGATCGCGGTCACCACCGGGTCGGTCGGCATGATCTCGATCCGGGTGACCCGCGGGGTCGAAAGGTCAAGCTTCGAGCCCCCCGCGATCCATTCGCGGAGCGCGGTATGGTACGGATCGGCTTCGGTCATCAACGTCCCACCCTGGTGCGGGCTCAGCCCCAGCGGTTTGCGGAGCATCATCGATTCGTCGGGCTGGGCCGGGTTGATCCGACGAGCGGCATGGTCATCGGTCAGCGCGCGAATGTCGAAGATCGGGTCGTAACCTCGCAGCGACAATTTGAAGCCGTTCTTACCGGCCTGCGCCCCGTGGCACGTCCCTTGGTTGCACCCCAATCGGCTGAGCACCGGGTTGATGTCGCGGATGAAATCGAGCGGCGCCTTGGTCGCGATCCCGGTCACGGTCAGCGGCAATTCGCGCTCATGGGCCCCCAACTTCACTCGGACCGAACCTTGTCCATCGGCGAGCGGCCGGATCGCGCCACGGGAATCGGCGGCGACGAATTCGGGGAGTGTCAGCACGGCACGACGCGTGGCGTCAAAGGTCGAACCGTCGGCCATCTTCGCCGTCACGACGAGTTGCACGTACGACAGCGGCTTATCGAGCGACACGTTGGCGGGAACGACCTCGATCGAAGCGACTTGCGCGGGGTCGATCGAGGGCTCTTCCAACTTGCCCAACGCCGACTCCGAAACCTTCTTGGTCCACTGGGCGGCATCAAGCTTCAGTTCCGCGACCTGCTGCTCATTCGCCGCGGCCACCGGGGCGACTGGGTACGAAGCGATCTGTTGCCCTTTGGCGTCGAAGCGACGCAATTGGCCGTCGGTCCCCGAAGCGATCATGCCGTTATCGGGGGTGAATTTGATCGCGTAGATCGCGGCGGAATCGATCGTCGCCTTCCAGACTTCGCTCGCTTCGGTCTTCTGGTATTCTTCGAGCTTCGCCTTTTCTTCCGGCTTGAGGTCGGCGACGCGGCGGGCGGCGAGCGGCTTGATGTCGGCCGGCATCGCGCCGCCGAAGTTGTAATTCCAGACGCGGATTTCGCTCTTGCCGTCGATCGTCGCGGCGGCGGCCACGAGGGTCCCGTCGTTGCTGACCGAGACCGAGAAGATTCGTCCCGGCAAAGCGGGGAGGGCACGGATCAGGTTTGCGTCGTCACCGATTTGGCGAGCCGTCTCGCGGAAGACGCGATAAACCTTCGCGATCCCGTCGGCGCCACCGACCAGGATCTCGGCCCGCTCGGGGTGACGATCGATGCTGTTCAGACCACCGGATAGCGCCCCGGGGTGATCGAGGTGACGTTATCGATGAAACGCTGCGTCGCGACTTCGGTCAATTTGCACGTCATGTCGCGGGCGACCGAAATCAGGTGCGTGCCGTCGGGGGTGTAGACGGTATCGAGCACCCAGTCTTCGTGGGCCCCTTGGAAGAGGAGCTGTTCGCCGGTTTGTGAATTGACGGCCCGCATGATGTTCACGCCACCGAAGGCGATTTGCGACCCGTCGGGAGACCAGCGGACGCCCGAAAGGGAATCGGTCGAAACGGGAAGCGACAGTTGCAACTGTTTCGTCGCGACGTCCCACACCTGGAGCTCGCCCGCTTCGGCAGGGGTCCCTGCGGCGACGGCCAAGCGGGTCGAATCGGGCGAGAACCTCACCGTGTTGATCCGCGGGCTCAAGCCGACCAACCTCGCGACGCGTTCCCCTGACGTGGCATCGAACAACAGGACCTCATGATGCCCGGCGACGGCGAACCATTTGCCGTCCTTCGACGCGTCGACCGACGTGACGCTCGGGGCGTTGCGATACGCCGGCGGGTTTTCGTTTGAATACTTCGGGCCGACTTGGGTCGGGGCGTCGCTCGTCGCCCCCTCGGCGATCCAGCGCCGGATCGTCTCGATCTCGACCGCCGACAACGCAGGCCATGGGGCCTTGGGCATTTCGGCCATGCCGTCCTTGGGGGTGATCTGAGAAACGAGGTGGCTCGCGTCGGGGTTCCCCGGCACAATCGCCGCCTCACCCGTTTCGCCACCCTTCAGCAGGGCAGCGAAATCGGTCATCAGGAAATCGCCTTGCTTCTTGCCGGGTTGGTGGCAACCGAAACAGGCTCGACGGAAAACGGGCAGGACGTCATTGACATAGCTCACCTTTTTGGCCGCTTCGTCGACCTTGGCCGCTTCGTCGACCTTGGCCGCTTCGGCAGGCTTATCGGCCGGGGGTTCATCGGCAAAGGCAGGGGCGAGCGTCGTGCCGGCGGCGATCAATAACGCGAAGGCCCGATGGGTCCAGCCGCCACAGGCGCTGGTGAGTAACCAAAACTCGGGGCCGGCCGAATTCAAAACCCCGGGTGACGACGTGTCCCCCTTCGAGTCTCTTCCGAGGAGAGTTCCTCCCCCGAGCAAAGCCGCGACGGATCGTTTAAACATCTCGACGGGGCGAAGGAATTCTAAGGGATTGGGCGACTGCGACACGGCGCGTGACTCCTATGCGTACTTCCGAGATAGGCGTTGCAAGGCCTGTGCGAAGCGTTACCCGTGCCCACGCGGGGGTGGGTAACCACGCAAAAACCTTACGTTCAATTTAACTCGGCCGCCCGGCAAATGGTTGCCGGGAAGCGACTTTCCCCTTTTGGCAGGACCGGTTCGGCGATTGGGAGGGGAGCAAACGGCATGCGTCCTCCGGGGCCGTACGGCTAGAAACGGGGTGTGGGAACCGAATTTCCGGTATCCTTAGCCTAACGTCTGTTAACCCGCCGTCAATCAGAAAACACCCCCGCCCGGCCGCCGCCGCGACACCCCAGCGGCACCGCCGGAGAGCTTTGCACCTTCGACCTGACCCCGACAACCGTCATTTTTTAGTGATCTTTGGGGGATGCGTCAGGAATCGTCTCGGCGGGACGGTTTCGTACTTCGGGTTCAAGGTTTAGAATCTCGCTTCCTCGCAAGGGTGCTTTCAGAAGGGGGCCTGTCGGGTCATTCCCAATGGCCGATGCGGCCCCCTTGAACCGTTTTCCAGCCAGTCTCGCCCGGGAATTTATGGCCACGTCGACTTCCTCGATTTCTCAGCGAAAATACAACTTTTCTCCCGGCCCGGCCGTGTTACCGGTCTCGGTCCTGGAGGAGATCCGTGACGAGCTCGTTTGCTATCCGGGGGCCGGATGTTCGATCCTCGAAATGTCCCACCGGGATAAGGTTTTTCTCGACATCCTGCACGGCGCCGAGGCTTCGCTGCGGTCGCTGCTAGGGATCGGGGACGATTTCGCAGTCCTGTTCCTCCAAGGCGGGGCCCGTTTCCAATTCTCGATGGTCCCCGCGAACCTGCTCCGCGGCTCGGGGAAGGAAGCCCAATACCTGATCACCGGTTCGTGGGGCAAATACGCCCTGGGAGAGGCGGTAAAAGAGGGCCAGGCGAAGGCGATCTTCGACGCGAAGGCCTCGAATTATGACCGCGTCCCCGCAGCCAACGATTATCGTGTCGCCGACGACGCGGCTTACCTCTATTACTGCAGCAACGAAACGATCCAAGGGGTGCAATTCCCGACCGAGCCGCATTGCCCCAAGTCGGTGCCGCTGGTGTGTGACGCGTCGAGCGATTTCCTCTGCCGGCCGCTGCAGATGGACCGTTACGGGATCCTCTATGCCTGTGCGCAAAAGAACGCCGGCCCCGCAGGGGTGACCGTCGTGATCATCCGCCGCGACCTGTTGCCCCACGGCAGCGAAGAGCTGCCAGGCTACATGCTCTATCGCAACCACGCGGAGAACGATTCGGAGTGGAACACCCCGCCGACGTTCGCGATCTACGCCCTTGGCAAGATCGCGAAATGGATCGATGCCGAGATGGGCGGGCTCGACGGGATGTTGCGACACAACCAAGTGAAGTCGGCGATGCTGTATGACGTCGTCGATGCCTACCCGTCGCTCTATCAAGGGCACTCGCAGAAGGGATGCCGGTCGCTGATGAACGTCACCTTCCGTTTGCCCGACGAATCGCTCGAAAAAGCGTTCCTCTCGGGGGCCAAAGCGCATGAGCTGAATAACCTCGCCGGCCATCGCAGCGTCGGCGGGATCCGGGCGAGCATCTACAACGCGATGCCGTCGGATGGCGCCCAAGCCCTCGCCCACTACATGACCGACTTCGCCAAACGGAACGCGTGACAGCGCCGCCCAAAACGCGTGACAACGCCGCCCAGCAGCACCGACCCCAGACCAACGATTACCTCTCGCCGACTGAATTCACCGATGCCCCGCATTCTTGTCTTGGATACGATCGCCCAAGAAGGCTTGGACCTGCTCGACGCCGCCAAGGACGTCACCTACGAAATCCGCACAGGGTTAAAGGGTGAAGAGCTCCGCAAGTCGCTGAACGAATTCGAAGGGGCGATCCTCCGCTCGGGGGTTAAAATCACCGCCGAATCGCTCGAAGGGAACACGCGGATGCGGGCCTTGGTCCGCGCCGGCGTCGGGACCGACAACATCGACAAGTCGGCCGCCACCCGCCGCGGGATCGTCGTGATGAACACCCCGGCCGGGAACACCCTGTCGACCGCCGAACACTCGTTCGCGTTGATGCTCGCCCTGAGCCGCAACATCCCGGCCGCCAACCAAAGCTTGATCGAAGGGAAATGGGACCGAAAGTCCTACATGGGGACGCAGCTCGCCGGCAAGACGCTGGGCATCGTCGGGATGGGCCGGATCGGCCGCGAAGTCGCCTCGCGGGCTCTCGCCTTCGGCATGCAGGTGATCGCCTTCGACCCGTTCCTGACCGAAGAACAGGCCTCGGCACTCAAGGTCAAACTCTGCCAAGACTTTGACGAAATGTTGCCGCAGCTCGATTACCTCACCGTCCACACCCCGCTGACCCCCGAGACGAAGGGGCTGATCAGCAGCGAACGGCTGAAGAAGGTCAAGCCAGGGCTCCGCGTGATCAACGCGGCTCGCGGCGGGATCTATGACGAAGCGGCCCTCGTCGAAGGGCTCAAGAGCGGCGTCTTGGGGGGCGTCGCGCTGGACGTGTTCGACGAAGAGCCTTGCACCACCAGCGCACTCTTCGGCATGCCCAACGTCGTCTGCACCCCGCACCTGGGTGCCAGCACCGAAGAGGCCCAGACCCAGGTCGCCGTCGAAGGGATCCACCTGCTGCTGAATTACCTCCGCACCGGCGAAATCCGGCACGCGGTCAACGTCGCGGCCCTCGACCCCAAAACGCTCGAAGAACTCCGCCCGTTCCTCGATATCGCTTATCGCCTGGGGCTGCTGCTCTGCCAATGGCACGGCGGCGGGGTCAACAAGGTCGCGCTGCATTACCGCGGCGAAGTCGCCGGCCGCGACACCCGGATGCTGAACAACGCCTTCTGCGCCGGGCTGCTGAACCGCGCCATCGGCGATGACGCCAACGTCATCAACGCCGAAATGCTCGCCCGCGAACGCGGCATCGAACTGACCGAACAGAAGAGCCGCGAAACGACCTCGTTCGCTTCCAGCATCTCGGCCGAAGTCAGCGGCGACGGGCTCTCCGTCCGCGCCGGCGGCGCGCCGCTGGGCCTGAAAATGCCCCGCCTGATTTCGATCGACGACCATCGCCTCGAAGCCTACCTCGATGGCACGCTGGTGATCTTCGGGCATGATGACGTCCCCGGGGTCATCGGCCAAATCGGCAACGTTTTCGGCCGCCATAAGGTCAACATCGGCCAGATGTCGGTGGGCCGCGATAGCGATTCACCCGGCGGGGCCGCGATCGGCGTTTTAAACCTCGATTCGCCACCCTCCCCCGAAGCGATCCGCGAACTGACGTCCGTCCCCGGGGTCCATACCGCCAAGCGGATCGACCTCCCCAAGCCCGGACAGCTCCCCTATTGGCTAACCTAAAGCGATCCACCCCTGAACCGATCTCCTGAACCGCTTCCCGAAGGCGGACCTTGTCTTGAAGTTGAAACTCCTTTCCCGGTCTCGACGGTGAAAACGAAGACGCCGATTCTTAATCACGCCCAACGCGATCTGATGCGGGCCGCAGGACGAGCTAACGCCGCGCTGTTGGACTACCTCCGCCCGTTCATCACCGCCGGCATCACCACCGAAAAGATCGACAAGCTCGCTCACGAGTGGACGCTCAAGCACGGCTATCGCCCCGCCACACTCGGCTACCAAGGGTATTCCAAGAGCTGTTGCACCAGCGTCAATGACGTCATCTGCCATGGCATCCCCGGCAAGTACGAACTCTGCAATGGCGACATCGTCAATGTCGATGTCACCACCATCGTCGAAGGGTGGCACGGCGACCAAAGCGAAACCTTCCTGATAGGCAAGGTCGATGACGAAAAAATCGCCGTCACCCAGTGCGCCTTCGATTGCCTCTACCTCGCGATCGAGGCGATCGCCCCAGGGTGCCTCGTCAGCGTCATCGGCGAAACGATCTCCGCCGAAGCCCATCGCCGCGGCTTCAGCGTCGTCAGGGAATACGTCGGCCATGGGCTGGGCAAATCGTTCCACCAAGACCCCTCGATCCCGCATTTCCCCAACCGACAAAGCCGCGTCGATCGGCTTCTCCCCGGCGTCACCTTCACGATCGAACCGATGATCAACGCCGGGACTCGCTTCACAAGGCTGGACCGCACCGACGGCTGGACCGTGCGGACCAAAGACGGCAAACCGAGCGCCCAATTCGAACACACGATCCTGATGACCGAAGAAGGCCCCGAAATCCTGACCGGCACCCAGCACGGCCCCCAACCGGGACACATCTTCAAAAACCCGGGGTGATGCCGACCCGCGTCCGCGTCTCACCTAGGCCCAACCCCCCGTCTTGATCAAAACGCCTACCCGAAAAGCTCTTCGATCGGCTTTCCTTCGGCCAGCAGACTGAACGGGCGGCCTTGCTTGTCGGTCGCTTCGAGATTGTCGATCCCCATCGCGTGATAGACCGTTTTCGACACGTCGGCCGGCGTCACCGGGTTCGTCGCGGGGTACTCGGCATACCGATCGCTCGCGCCGTAGGTCTGACCCCCGCGGATCCCGCCACCTGCCAAGATATCGGTCAAACAGTGGGTCCAATGGTCTCGACCCGCGCCGCTCACGCCGCCGCTGCGTGGGTCGCCGATCTTCGGCTTGCGTCCCATCTCGCTGGTGACCATCACCAGCGTCGAATCGAGCATCCCGCGGGCCGCTAAATCTTCGATCAACGCCGAAAAGGCGCGATCGAATTCGGGCAACAGGTCTTCTTGCAGGCATTTGAAATTGTTGCCATGTGTGTCCCACCCGCCGCCGCTGGCACACTTCTTGTTCAGCCTGTCGGGATCGCCTCGCCAAAAGACGGTGATGAACGGGACGCCGCTTTCGACCAACCGCCGCGCCGCCAACAGGCTCATCCCGTTGACGTTTTCTCCATACCGCTGACGGACCGCTTCGGGCTCCTTCGAAACGTCAAACGCCTCGTTCGTCCCGGCCCGCAGCAACAGCGCCAGCGCCCGTTCTTGCTGCCGCGTCCACGTTTGCGAACCGGCGAACTGATCGAAGCCACGCTTCAGCGAATCGAAACGCCGCAGCAGCGCGTGACGTTGCTGCAACCTCGCGGGGCTCACCCCGTCTTGCATCACCAGCGCCGGGACTTCGAACTTTAATGGGGCCTTCGAATCGGCTTGAACAAAGAGCGGCTCGAACTCGACCCCCAGCTTCGCCGCGAACTGCCCGGGTCGCGTGTAGGCGGGTGCCCCTTCGACCTGCGGCAACGTGATGAAATTCGGCAGGTTCGGGTGTGGCGGACGACGCGAGGCGACGACCGCTCCCATGCTCGGCCAATCGTCCGGATACGGCGTGCGGTTGTTCCCCAGCGACAAGAACGTCGGGTCGGGGACATGCCCGGTCTGGTTGTAGTAATACCCCGCGTGATGATCGTTGGTGCTGACGCTCGCACCGATGCTGTTGATCACCGCCAAGTGATGGGCCTGCTTGGCCAATAGCGGCAAGTGTTCGCAAAGCCGCACCCCGGGCGCCGTCGTCGCGATCGGCTGGAACGGGCCGCGGTATTCGCTGGGCGCGTCGGGCTTCATGTCCCACATGTCGATGTGCGACGCCCCGCCGCTAAGAAAAAACAGGATCGTCGACTTCGCCTTCCCTCCGATCGAACCACCCGCAGTGCCCCCCGCAGCCCCCCCTGACGCGGCGCCAATTGTCGACTCATTCGCCCTACCCCGACCCGGAACGCCGAACGTCATCCCGGCGATCGAACAGGTCGATGCGACCAAAAACGTACGTCGCGACGAACCCCGAGTCCGACTTGAAAACAGGGACCGAATCGAAGACAGGGTTTGGCCCTGTTCGGCCGGCGGATTGGACCTATCGGAGGGCCCATGAGACGGATCAAGACGTTCGGATCGGCGTGGGAACATGGTCACAGCCCCAATAGTGTGATGCCACGGTGAGCGATCGATGCGGTAACGAAAGTCGATCCCCTCGCCGCAAGGTGGGATCGGCCCTTCGAGCAGCTCTACCATTTCGAGTATGACCTGCCCTCCGATGGCCTAGCGAGGGATCCCTTTCGGGACAGTTATCGTAACCGATAATGCTCCCCGCGTGACAAGCTGCCGCCCCTTTTCCCCATCACCCCGATCCCACGATCGTAAATCCCGTTAAATTCCCAACGATTAGCACCCATCCCCGATCCCCACCTACCTTCCAACAACCCACCCTCCCCAACAACCTGCCTCCTCTGACAACCTGCCTCCTCTGACAACCCGCCTCTCCCTTTTCGTGCAATTCGAGTCTTTCGTGGTCCACCCACTCGCGCGCCATCTTCCTTAGCGACTTTGCGTCTTTGCGAGAAACCCCCGCGCGCCATCCTCACCTCCCCCTTCGTGCTCTCGGCGTGCTTCGTGGTGCCCCCGGCGCGCCAGCCCGAACCGAGTACCGCTCCGCTGACTACGAGTACGAGTACGAATTGATGGCTCGGCAGACGCCACGCACTGGACGAAACCACCCGTTGCCGGAACATGACCTACGGGTTCAAACGAGATCGTAGACACCCTTCCCTTCCCCGGGATAATTGTCATACACGTGCTGATACACCGTCTCTCACTTCTGGTCATAAAGCTCCGTCGTATTCGATCTTGTTGTAACCCTTGGGCAAAACGCCCTTCAGTTCGTCGTTTTCGGCCTCGCCCCCCTTCATGGCGTCATTGATCGCCTTGCCGAGCACATCGCAGGTAGCTTGTTACGTGGTCACATACCGGCAGCGAAGATTGTGGCGATCGACTGAACATGGATAGACAGGATGAACAGGATAAAGGGGGACAGGCTGGGGCAGAGCACATCTTCGACAGTCGCCAGCTGCCGTCTCCCCGTGAAGCAATCGATGCCTCCGAGATTCCAGGCGGGGTCAGACCACGTTTGATGCCAATTCACCTGGATTACGGGCTTTCCCGGACTACGTTCCCGATGAATTATCCGTCTTCCCCGGGATTCCCTCCGCGGGTTTCCTGCGTGCTCTGTCCTTGCGGTTGATCAGATCGAGTTTCATTACCTTTGCCTTTTCTACGGCTCCATAACCAGCCGGCTATTGGTACCAATGCGGCTGTCCATAACCACTGCCAGTTCTTTTCCAAGAATGCGGCTATCCACTGACGGCGCGTTACTTCGACTTCGATATCCCTGCTAAATGTGCGAATCAACTTACGTGTCGATGTACCGTCAATCTCGATCACAGCTGATAGGGTTAAATGTAAATTTTGATGCCCCTGACCCTGCGGCTTAACTTCCCATTCCCAATTAGTAGACTCACTCCTCGACACGGGCTGTATCTCTGGGGCGATGGCGGTGATAGCGAAGTTCGGTCCAGATAAACGCGCTTCCATGCGATCAGAAACCCGTATACTGGCCCCTTCTTTTTTGCCTGTTGCCTCGATCTTTTGCTTCAGATCTTCAATTTTCGTGTCCAATCCGAGCACTAACTGAATAATGGCAGTATCACCAAGATTCATCGATTGAGGCGTATTGAAAGCGATATTTCCCCATTCCAGTGAGGCAAGAATTTCATCGATACGAAAGTGATCTGCCAGAGCTGAACTCGGCACCTGTGAATGTGGTCTCACCGGGCTGATGTAAGTTCCTTTCGACCGCTCTACGATTGGTCTTTCAATAGGCGGCTGCAATGGTGGTTCTAGCGTATCCGAATATCTAACGCCGCTACCTGGTCCTGATCGGCGCCAGGTCTTCGCATGCGGTATTTCTAGCGTCTCCGAATAAGGTGTTTGTCTGGCCTTCGCATGCGGTGGTGCTAGCGGATCCGAATAAGGTGTTTGTATGGTCTCCGCATGCGGTGTTTCTCGCGACGGTGGCAATGATAGTTCCGGTGCCGGTCGCAGTGACGTTCCCCTGGGAACGGCCATCTTTAACAAAAAGAATATGCTGATGACGACCAGCAATACCGCCGCGATTACATAGCCCCAGAACACGTTTTTTCCCATCTTCATCGTTCTCCCTCCACTGACACTTGACGCTTTCGCTCAGCTAGCGACCGAAGTAGGCTTTCACGGTCAAGTCGTAACAATCAGCGGCATAGGCACATTGCTTTGTTCGGAGTTTTTTTCGGCAGACCCTTTTCAAGAGCGATAGACGGGCACAAAGCACCTAGGCAGAAACCTACGGACGTCTCGCCGTGTAGTAATCGATGCTCCCGGGTTCCCACTCGGGGTTGGTCCCCGACTGACGCCCTGTTACAGGGATTAGGGATTCCCGTACCCAGTTCTCGGCAATTGATGCTATGCCCAAGAGGCTCAATGTTGATAAAGCTCTATCACCGCGGTCGCTTTATTAACCGAAAAAAGCCACACCGCACAAACCAAAAACTTTTAATTGAGGGCTCGAAGGATACTCATTATCTGAGTTACACCGCGATGAAAAATCGAGGAAAAAAACAGTTTT
>JBEIRZ010000202.1:0-7910 GCA_040375695.1 Planctomycetaceae bacterium | reverse complement strand
CTTCGCCATCATTACTTTCTTGCTGCTATTTAACGTAGGACTCGAAATGTGGCAGGATCGCAAGGCCTCGAATGCTCTGGCGGAACTAAAAAAAGGCCTGGCGCTGGAGGCTACCACCTTGCGTGACGGCAAGTGGCAAACCGTGGCAGCAACAACACTGGTCCCCGGCGACATCGTCCGCGTGCGCCTGGGCGACATCATTCCCGCGGATGTCAAACTTCTGACCGGAGCGTTGAGCATCGACCAATCGGAATCGACGAATTGCAACAGGCTCAGATCGTTACGGAGGATTTCATCAAAGAACGCTTCGGTCTCGCGGGGCATGGACCACAGGAGCAAATCGTCGAAATCGGCGTAGAGGACCGGGTCGGGGATGGTGAAATCGATCCGCCGCAGGTCGAGCCATTGTCCCGTGAAGTTTTTGGTAAAGCGTGAGGCCTTGGGATCGGCCAGCATCCGCTCGACTTGGGCGCGGATCGCATCGGGGCGTCCGAGTTCACCGCGGTCGGCGAGCGCGAGCAATTCGTCGTCGGGACAGGACGACCAAAGGAAGTACGACAATCGCGACGCCAGGGCGTGGTCGTCGAGTTTGCCTGAGGCGTTGGGGCTGAGGAAGAGGAAGTTCGGCGACGTGAGGATCAATTGGTAGCCGTAACGCATCGCGTCGGCGAAGGGGTAGCCTTCGTCGAGCTTCGCCAGCGTCGTGTCCACGAAGTGATCAGCTTCTTCGTCGGAGACGGGACGGCGAAATGCGCGGGGGAGGAACTTGCGGATCAATCGCTCGGCGTCTTCGCGGGGCGATGCGGAGACGGGGACCAACGGGTCGTTTTCCCACTGCTGCGGCGGGCGGTTTTCGTTGATCTTGGGGACGCGGGCCCCTGTCATGTCGGCCTTGGCGACGGAGCGTGCCTTGAGCGGGATCCCTTCGAAGAGGTTCGCGTAGCGGGGAGGTGGGAATGGGTCCAACGGCCCTTCGATCTCCATCCATTCGACCCTCAGCCCCGGACCGGTGTATTCCTCGATCGGGCGTTTGAAGCGGCGGATGTCCCAAACCGTCAGGAGGTTGACGACGAACGCTTGGCGGCTGACCAAGTCACATTCGAATTCGTGCACTTGTGGTTCGCCATGGGGGATGTCGCGGACCTCGCGGAGCACCGGCCCTTCGCGGCCGCTTTGCATCACCGTCATCAAGCCGACGGGGATCGCCTTTCCTTCGGCGCCGACGGCGGAGGCCTTGAGGCGGATGCGATAACGGCCTGCGGTCGGGACGGCGGCGGCGGCACAGAGCCCGTATCGGGGTAGCTTCGTGTAGAAGACGAGCGCGTCGCCATCGAGCTTGCAGCTGCGGCTTAACCCTTCGCGAAAGTTCGGCCCCTTTTGGGTCATCTCGAGACCCGTGCGGCGGTCGGTGAAGGGGATCGACGGGTGGATCGGGATCGTCGCCGCGACCGCGCGGGCGGCGGCTTCTTGGTAACGAAGGAAATGCATCGCGGAGAGGTCGAGCCCCGCGCTGACGTTATCGAAACCCGCGGTCTGTCCGTCTTCGGGGAGGAGCTCGCGGAGGGGGACGTTCACCCCGAGCAAATCGTGCAGGGTGTTTTCGTATTCGATCGCGTTGAGCCGGCGGATCATGACCCGCCCCGATTCGGTCTGGCGACGCAGCGACGCCTCGTGCAGGCCGGCGCGAAGCGATTGGGTGGCCGAGTTCAACAGCTCAGCGGGAGGACGTTCCTCCGACGCGGGGGGCATCTCTCCCGAAACGACCCGATCGAAAATTTTTGCCCAGCGATTTTCCGTTTCGAGATCGTTGAGTGTCGAGGCGAGCGTATCGAGGCGAAGTCCTGCGGCCGGGTCGGTCGGGCCGTGGCAACCGATGCAGTGCCCATCGATCAGTGGCCGCACGCCGCCATGGAACGGCTCGGCGGCGAGGCTGGCGCTGCCGATCACGAGCAGGCATGCGAAAAGAAAGAAACGAAGCGGCTTCATGGGGCCAAACGTTGGGGACACGAGGATGTTGTCAGATGCGAGGGTCGAAGGCGGGAAGGAGTTAAGGCTGGTGGTCGCAGTGGCCTGCGATTCACACCGCGATTCACACCGAGGCGGCGGGAACGAGCGTCAGAGCGGGCGGTCGATTTGACAATCAGTTTACCATGCGCACCATGCGATAGGCAAAACGTGCCGAGCGGTTAGAGCGGAGAATTGTGAACCTTTGGCGTTGATACCAACACAAGGGACATGGCGATCAGCGAGCTTTATGGGATGATGGCAGGGCGTCGTGATGGGAGAGGGATCGGGCAGGTGATGTTTTTGAAATCGTTTGTGAATCGGCCGACGGCGGACGGACGGGGAATCAATGGACGGGGAATCAATTGACGGGGAATCAGTTGCGAAGCGATTGCCGGCGCGGGTTGCCGAGCAGCGTTTGTGGGAGGTGTGTCAGGGGATCGCGGCGACGCGGGTCTTGGCGATGTCGCACGGGAGGGGGCAGGCCGCCGAACGGATCGCACGTGACAGGCCAGAGGCCGAGGTTTGCTGCTGGTACCTCGATATCGTTCACGCGGGGTTGGCCCGCGAGCATTGTCGTGAGACGCCTGGATTGAAGATCGAATGTTTGGAGGATTGGCCGGAGGTCGATGCCGACTTGGTGATGTTGCCGATCTCGAAGGGGGGTGAGGCGGAACTGAGCCGCGATCTGATCCAATCGGGGTATCAGCGTTTGGTCGAAGGGGGGATCCTCGCGGTGAGCGTCGACCATCCGAAGGATCGCTGGGTGTTGGAACAACTGCATCTATACGACCGCAAGGTCAAGGTGCACCCTTTCGATGACGCCGTCGTTTATTTGCTCACCAAGCGAGGGCCGATCAAGCGGGTCAGAGATTTCTCGTGTGAGTTCGCCTTTCGCGATCGTCACGAATCGGCAGTTGTCGATGCCGGCCAGGGGCGATTGATCCGGTTGGTCACGCGGCCGGGGGTCTTTTCGCACCGCGAGCTCGATGGCGGCGCGAGGCAGTTGCTCGATGTGGTCGATGTCGTTCCCCAATCGCAAATCCTCGATATCGGCTGCGGCAGCGGTGCGGTCGCGTTGGCGTGCGCCGCGCGTGACCCTTCGGTTGTCGTTCATGCGGTCGACAGCAATGCGAGGGCGGTCGGATGCACCCGCCGCGGCGCGGTGTTGAACGGGTTGAGCAACGTGACGGTCGAATTGAACGGGAGCGGCTGTTATGGCGAGCCCGAGCGGTTCGATCTGGCGCTGGCCAATCCGCCGTATTACAACGATTTGCAGATCGCGGTGAAGTTCGTCGAAGCGGCTTCGCGTTCGTTACTCCCCGGCGGGATGGTGATCATCGTCAGCAAGCAGCCGCAGTGGTATCGCGATCATTTGGGGGACTGGTTCGATTCGGTCGAGGTGCAGGAAAGCCGGCGGTACCACATCGCGTCGGGGATCAAACCGCGGCGGCCGAGGCATCCGTCGATCGGCGGCATGGCCCGTTATTGAGTCATGGCCCGTTATTGAGGCATGGCCCGTTATTGAGTCATGGCCGGCGAGCTTGGCATGGCCGTCGCGCTAGTAGTGACCGTGGAGAGAATTGCGTCCGAATCAAGGGGACGTTTTGGCGGATCGGTCGAACCAATCGGGGGCGATGATCGCGACGCGAAGGTCGATGATGTCTTGCATCCGCCAGTCCGGGAGGTATTCGCAGGTCCAATAATTGATGATCGCCCGACCGTCTCGGGTGAATCGGCAGCCGGGGTTGGAGAAGGCCCGCCGCGGGTCGGATTCGATATCAGCGATCGATTGCCATGTGCGGCCGTGGTCTTTCGAAATCGCGGCCGAAAGGGGGCTCCGTTTGCCGAAGTGCGAGCGGAAGTCGGGGTCGAAGGAATTGTTCCAGATCACGAGTAGGTCTCCCGTCGACGGGATGCGGACCAGTTCCGGGCAGGATTCGGGAGCGTTGAGATCGATCGGTCGGGGTTCGGACCAATGGACGCCGTCGTCGGTCGATTCGGAGAGCTGCAATTTGCCGAGCTGGCTTCGCATCACCATCAGGACGCGGCCATCCCCGGCCTGTTCGACGTGCGGTTCCATCGCGCCGCGTTTGGGGAGCGTCAGCTTATCGGCGGATGATTGCCATGTGCGGCCATCGTCATCGCTGAAGGCAACCGAGACGGCGAATTTGCCCCACGGCCCGTGGTCCCCGGGGACGGCGGAGTTGAGCGGAAGGAGTAACCTGCCGGAGCGGAGCCGTTTGACGGTGGCGTTGCAGAGCTGGTACGGGCCGCGTGCGAAAAATTCGGACAGCGGCTTGAAGGTGCGTCCTTCGTCGGACGACTTCCAGGCGTGCAAGGTGAAGCCGCCACGCGGGTCGTTCCCCTTGGCATCATGGTTGCGGTGAAAGATCAAAAGCACCCCGCCGTCTTGCGCGCGGATCAGGTTCGGCGAATAGACGTTGACATCGCCGGGGGCCGTGTCGGTGATCACCCGGTGGCCACCCCACGTCGACCCGCCGTCGCTCGATTCGTGGGCCACCAATCGCGTCTTCGCAAAGTCATCACCTTCGCCACCGAATTCCATCGACACCAACAAGAGCCTGCCGTCTGACAACTCGATCACGTCCCCTTCCCCTTTGCGCGGCCACTGTTTGGAACTGGCGCTGACCGTAACGATCTTCACCGCCGCGTCGGTGATCTCGTTGTTCTGGGAACGAGTCGCTTCTTGGGCCGGCGCGGTTCGGGTGAGGCCGATCAGCAGCGGGGCGGTGGCCATCCCCAACGTCATCAGTGACAAGCATCGCACGGTTCGGACCGCTGGTGGTTTCGTCGCGCTCATCGGATGTCGTTTCCGTCAAAGGAGATTGAAAGTGTGCAGGGACAGGGGGACGCAAGCGTAGGAGGCGGGGATGTTCCGTCGGCGAGTTAGCGGGTCGGGGCAGCGACCTGGAGGGATCCGTTTTACACGATCCGGATCGATGCGGTGTGGCCATCGAGTGAAGGGGCGGAAAAGGTTATCATTTGGCCCATGACCACCCTTTCGCGATTCCCCGCGAGCGGTCATTGTTATCGCAATCGGGTTGCTTGAGCAGTGTATAGGCAGGTGCAACTTTTGTGCGTATGTCGATAGCGCGTGTGGGCGACTCGTCTGTTTGGGTTTTTGGGTTTTTGTGGGTTAGCGTCGCGGGCCCGCGTCGGGTGGGCAGTGGGTTCGGTAATTTCGTTTTTCATGGCGGCTAGGCACGATGTCTTTAGATCTAGGTTCGTCGGTTCGAGAAGGTTCGCAGGGCGGTAAGCGGATCGACAGCAAAGAGCGTAAGCACCTGCAGGAATCGCGCGACGAGCGTCGGTTTCTCCGCGGGCCGCAGTCGCGGTGGAGCGAATTGACGCGGGCGCTTCGCATTTTCGGCGAATTGCTCCACGGCTTGCGCACCTTGCACTTCGTCGGCCCGTGCGTGACGGTCTTCGGTTCGGCGCGGATCCACGAGGGGCACCATTACTATCAGTTGGGACGCGACATCGGTGCGGCGATTGCCAAGACGGGCTTCACCGTCATGACGGGTGGAGGGCCTGGGATCATGGAAGCGGCCAACCGCGGGGCGAAGGATGTGGAGGGTCGGAGCGTCGGATGCAACATTGTCCTTCCCCACGAACAGCACCCCAACCCGTATCTCGATGCCTTCGTCGAATTCAATTATTTCTTCGTCCGCAAGATGATGCTGGCGAAGTATTCCTACGCCTTTGTCGCGCTCCCAGGAGGCTTGGGGACGCTCGATGAACTCTTCGAGATCGCGACGCTGGTCCAGACCGGCAAGGTGCGAGATTTCCCGATCATTCTCGCCGGGAAAGACTACTGGCAACCGATGGTCGATTACCTCCGACACACGATGGTCCGGCAGGGGACGATCGATAAGGCCGACGTCGATCGTTTCGTGATCACCGATTCGCCCGAAGAGATCGCCGAACTTGTCGCACACACTGCGCGGCATAAATTCGGCCTCGCCCATGGCGTCTGGAAGCCGCGGTGGTGGTTGTTGGAACGCGACATCATCTGACCCCAGGCGTTCATCTTACCCCGGACGTTCATTTGACTCTGCGCGTTCATTTGACTCTGCGCGTTCGAAGTCGTCGGTTCAAGCCTTACGTGCCGATGCCCAATCGCGGTGGGACCGTGATGGATTCAGCGGTCGGCAAGTTCCGTCGCTTCGGAGGTCGCGGCCGAAGCCGCCGAGCGTCTCGCCATCCATAGTTCCCAGGCCATCGGGAGGACCGAAACGATAACGATCCCGACCACGACGAGTTCGAAGTTTTCCTTGACCACCGGGATGTTGCCGAAGTAATACCCTGCGAGCGTGCAAGCGAAGACCCAAAAGAGACCCCCGGCGACGTTGTAGATCAAGAACTTCGCATAATCCATCTTGCCGATCCCGGCGACGAAGGGGGCGAAGGTGCGGATGATCGGGACGAACCTCGCCAACACGATCGTCTTCGCCCCATACCGCTCGTAAAAGCGTTGGGCTTTGACGAGGTTGTCATGTTTGAGGAACCACGTGTCGAGCGAAAAGGCCTTGGGGCCGATCCACCGGCCCGCCGCGTAATTCAGCGTATCGCCGAGGATCGCGGCGACGGATAGCGATGCCAGGACGACGGTCAGCGACAAGTGGTCGGGGTAGAGCGCCGCCATCGCGCCGGCGGCAAAGAGGAGCGAATCGCCGGGGAGGAATGGCGTAACGACAAGGCCCGTTTCGCAAAAGATGATCGCGAAGAGCAGGACATAGGTCCAACCGCCCCACGACTCGATGATCCCGTGCAGGTGTTCGTCGAGGTGCAGGAAAAGGTCGAGCAGCTTTTTGAGGGTATCCATGTCGGCGGTTGGTGGCGCGGGCGTGGTGAAGTTGCATCGCCACCTGTGCGGCGAGGTCTCGACCCGAAGCGATCCCGCGATCCGCCGCTGGCCGTCGATCAAGTGTAGTCGGCGCGATCCCCTTTCCGAAGGGTCACTTGACGATTCGGCCAATGGGTCAGTTTGCCGGCATCGACCAACGATTGGTACCGCGGCCGAGCTCGCCGCAAGGGGCTTTAGCCATGCCGGCAGCCGACCGGTTTGGCTCCGTACGAAGTTAATCACGCCGTCGCAAGCTGCCGGTACGGGTTCGGTCGTTTGAGATTCGCGATTCCAATTTGAGACCAACCGGACCGACCGACCGATCGGCTGCGCCCGCCGTCAAGCCGATCACCGAAGCGGCTTTTGCCCCGCAAGAAGCAGGTTTTCTTCCGGGAAAGACCGATTTCGACATTCTGGCACTTCGTTTGCTTCTCCCCCGTTCGGTCGAGGATCGTCGGATCGTTCGCGAGCTGGGATTGCGCCGCGATCGGGCGATGGCCTCGATCCCCGCCTCCCCTGCCCCACCCTATCGCCGCGGCCAGCGACTTGTTACTTCGTGCCGCGGTCCCGCCCATTGCCACCGGAGTCCCCTCGTGTCACTCGCCCGAATTGTCAGATCGCTGATCGCCGCATGGTCACCCCTTGGGCCATGTCGACGCGGGTTCGTTGCTGACTTTTTCGAATCGCTCGGTTCCGCTCGAAGGCAACGCAAACGGAGTGACAAAAAAAGGATTCGCCCACGCCGGCAGTCCCATCGGCCTCATCGCCCGATCGTCGATACCCTCGAGCCGCGAATGATGATGGCGGCGGAAATGTCGATCGGGATGAATTTGGAATCGGTCGTCGATTGGAGCCCCGCGTGGGTATTCACCGATGCGTTCAAGACATCGAGGCCATGGATCAGCCATGCTTACAACACGGCGACCGGTGGGATGACTTGGGAAGGCGGCGGAACGGTCCAGGTCGATGCGCGCGGCTGGCCGACGCAATTGAATCAGTTCCGCAACGCCCAAGGGGAACTGATCCAGCAGCGGCT
>JBEIRZ010000458.1:0-3397 GCA_040375695.1 Planctomycetaceae bacterium | reverse complement strand
GTTTGGCTGGGACGGGTTGGGTAGGGACGGGTTGGGTAGGGACGGGTTGGGTAGGGACGGGTTGGGTAGGGACGGGTTGGGTAGGGACGGGTTGGGTAGGGACGGGTTGGGTAGCGGATTGGCAACAGGGCGGCACGCGTTCGCGCTGTTGGTCGTGAGGAGAAGCATCTTCGCCGCGATGACGATCGACAACCCCGACCGTTCAGAGCGACCGCAACAGATGCCTTGGGACGCCGATCGGCAGGACCACGACCTGGCCGATCCAGCCCGCTGCGGCAGGGTTATCGAACCCGAGTTTAGCCGCAACGAAGGTCAGCGTGTGATCGGCGCGAAAGGTCGGGTCGCTCGGTTGGCCAGTGTCGCAACCCAGGCCGCTCGGCAAATCGATCGCCACTCGGGCCGCATCGAGCCGATTGGCCAGTCGGATCGCCAAGGCATACGCCCCGGCCGGCGCGCCGCTCGCCCCCGTCCCCAGCAAACAATCGATCACCAAATCAGCGGTACCGATCGCTTCGGCCAAGGACGGCTCGTCGGTCGCGATCGCGATCGGGATCTCGCTGAGCATCGCGATCCGGTGGTTGATCGCCGCGTCCCCTGCCAACCGATCGGTCGGGACGACCGAGACGATCCTGACCCGTTGTCCCTGTGTTGACGCCTCAGGCCCGTTAACCTGCGGGCCATCGCCGGCACGCCGCTCGAATTCAATTTCCAAGTGGCGAGCGATCACGTAGCCGTCGCCGCCGTTGTTCCCTTTGCCACACAGGATGCAAACGTCGCGAGGCGAAAACGTTCGCGCGATCCAACCGGCCGCCTCGCGACCCGCGTTTTCCATCAACACCAAGCCGCTCATCCCGTAACGCTCGATCGCGACCTGATCGACGTCGCGGACCTGTTGTCGGCTCAACCTTTTCGGCCCATTCATGATTGACCTGAATTACTGACAAACGTCGCCGGGACATTCGTAGGCGTCCTGGCGGTTGTACCTCGACCGTTGCTGCGCATCGCCCAACACAAATCGCCCATCACTCATGGCGTCGACCGACCGCCGATGTTCGATCCTCTCGCCGTGTTACCGCAACAGCGCCACTTCGACCTCCAGCCCCGGTCCGAAACCGAGCATCACCCATGGCCTTGGCCGGTCCACCTTGAGGAACCGCTGGATGATGAAGAGCATCGTCGGTGATGACATGTTGCCGTGGTCAGCCAAGACGCCGCGAGAATCGGAGAGCTGTTCATCGCTCAGCCCCAGGCAGTCTTGGACCGCGGTCAGGATCCTGGGGCCTCCCGGGTGGACCGCCCAACCGCCGATCTGATCGAGCTTCAAGCCTGACTTGGCGAGCCATCGCGTGAGGAACCCGGGGAGCTCGGCACGGATCCGGTCGGGGACTTCGGCCGACAGCGTCATTTTGAAACCGTGATCGCCGATCTGCCAAGTCATCGACGCTTCGGAATCGGGGACGAGGCACGATCCCGTCGCGACGAGCTGCGGTCGCTGCCGTTTGCCAATTGGGCCCTCCTGATCGCCACCAGAACCCCTATCGACATCTGTGTCATCATCGCCACCGACGATCACGGCGGCCGCGCCATCGGCGAAGATCGCGTTGCTGACGACGTGATCGGTCTCCCAACCGTATTGAAAGTGGATGCTGCAGAGTTCGACGCAGACGATCAGCACACGTGCCGCCGGATCGCTCGATGTCCATCCCAGTGCCGTGCGGAGCCCGTTGATCGCGCCGTGGCAACCCATGAAGCCGACCTGCACCCGCTGGGTTTCGGGGGACAATGCCAACGACCGGATCAGCCCCACGTCGATCCCTGGGGATTGGAACCCGGTGCAAGTGACGACGACGAGGTGCGTGACCTGTTGTGGCTGGACCTCGGCATCGAGCATCGCCTGCTTCGCGGCCCGGATCGCCAGGGGTAAGCCTTCGCGATAAAAGATGGCGTTGCGAGTCGCGGTCGACGGGCCGAGCACTTCCGCCGAAACGGCTGGGGGGTAAAAGTCTTGTTCGGGGGCTTCGCCGCTCTCCGGGACGTCGTGATCGAGCAACACGCTGCCGCGCCGGCGAACCGCCGACTTGCGATAAATCGCGTCCAACGCCCGCGGGTGCAGATCGCTGGGGTAAACCATTTGCCGAGCGAACGCGAGCGATTCTTGCTGGCCGATCTGAAACCGCGGTGGGGCGAGACCTAACCCCAAGATCCGACTGATCATAAATTTCAAAGCTGTCATTCCCCGACCGACCCCGCCCGGATGATCGGGTGATTCGAGATGCGGTTTCATTGACGAGAGGGGACGAAGCACTTCCTTTGCGTCCGATTGTCGCTCTTGAGGGGCTCGCTCGACAACCCCTCACTATTTGAGGTAAGGCCGAACGCCACGCAGCGGCAACGAAAGTTCTCCCCAGATCCGGTCCACGCCATTGGTGATCCGGATCCAAACTTCGCCGTCGCCCATCGCGTCGCTTTCCGGTCGGTCTGGCGGGGGCGGATGGTCTGCTAGCGACCAATCGAGCGGCTTGGTCATGGGGACCAACGCCCCCATCGACGCGACCTGCGAAACCAGCCCGGGGATCGCTTCCGGCCCATCCGGGTTCGCGACGTCCTTCAAGGACCTCACCCCTTTGGGATAAAACGGGCTCTCCAGATCGATCGCCTCGTCGTCGGTGAAGGTGATGCCGAGCTCCTCAAAATTATCGACCCTCCCGTCTTTGTCGTCATCGACCCCCTTCAGCCCGGGGGCCCTGTCTTCGCCCCCGATCAAAAAAACGGGGACCTTCGAATCCCACTCACGCAGTTCCAATTTGGCACCGACCGGGACGCCGACGATCGGCCTCAACCGCACCTTAATGTTGCCGTTTGTGATGTCGCCGTTTGCGACGGTTCCCTGCGCGACGAGGATTTGCCTGACAAAAGCTTTGACATCATCGGGCGACTCTTCCGGCCAATTCGTGAAAATCGGTTCCAGCAGGTCGCTGGTCGAGTCGAGCCCCCACCATTTTCCGGCTCGGTCCGCCACGATCCCGCGGGTCTCACCCCGGTGATCGACCCATCCGATCATCCCCGGTCGGGCCGGATCACCCTCGACCGCCGGTCGGGCGATCAGACGCTCGAGCCCATGGCGATAGGGGGTTCCCAGCATCCCCTGCAAATTGACCGCATTCGGGTTAAATCGCCACGATTCGACACCATCCCCCGGCGCCGCACCCACGTCCTCATGAACCAATTGGTAATGCAGATAAAGCCCATAAGCACGGTAACACGCCCCCGAAAAGATGTTGGGGATCAGCCTCACATACGGGATTTTCTGCAGCTCTTCGTCGTTCATGAAATTGATTTCTACATCTATCCCAGGAAGTTGACGATCACCGGCAAGCCCTTAACCTTTGTCATTTTT
>JBEIRZ010000575.1:0-2253 GCA_040375695.1 Planctomycetaceae bacterium | reverse complement strand
GCTTCGAACGATCTTGCGATCTCCAGATGGACCGTATCCCATTCCCTTCAAGATGGGCGAAATCAGATCCTCGCGAACAGCGTCTTCCTTGTACTCTGGATCGTTGAGCGCCGCAAAATCATAGTCGCGGAAGATATTCGGTCTATGCTCTACGTCCAAGCTTGATTCTCCAGCATAACTTGTTCTTATCTCAGGGGGCAATCCGGAGATAATGCTTATTGGGCCACTTGTCCTCAGTTACGAGAGGGAGTGAACACCGGATTTGGCTTTGTTATCTCAGTTTTCTTTTGCCGGGGCAAGTTTTTTGGGGGAACTGGGGAAATCATTTAATTCGGTTGTTTGGTTAGTTGTTCTGGCTTTGGCAAAATGAAGAACTGGCGGTAATTGCGGGTAAACACATTCCGGGAAATACTCTGTCCCCTGTCGATTTCTTGCTCTGTTCTGGCCAATAACCGTCGTGCTCGTGCTCAGTCGCGCAGCGACGGTGCTCGTGCTCGTAATCGGAACCGGCCCCGATGACCGCGCGATCGAACGGCAATCAACGAAAAGACGTTGGTCGTTTTATCGATGGTGTTGCCGAGTCGAACGCAGAAGCAGGATCTCGAGTCGATTACGAGCACGAGCACCGCTGCGCTGAGCACGAGCACGAGCACGAGCACGAGTCGCAGCATGTGTCACGAAACGAGTCACAAAACTAGAAAACGCCAGAACAAGGGCGTCTAGCTCCGCGGTCGAACTGATGTTGACTTGACGACTGACACAAATTTGGTTGCAAGGTGACGACGGACGTTATCGAAGCGTCCTGGATCGATACCGCCATCACGAGCCTGCGGGAGAAGCGCCGATCTAGACCGCGACGGGGGCAGAAATTTTCGGGTGCGGGTCGTAATCGACGAGCTCGAAATCTTCGTATTCGAACCGATCGATCGATTCGGGCGTGCGGAGGATCCGCATCGTCGGTAGCGGGCGCGGCTGGCGTGATAGCTGCAGCTTCGCCTGTTCGAAATGGTTGTGATAAAGATGCACGTCGCCGAAGGTGTGGACGAAGTCGCCCGGCCTCAGCCCCGTCACCTTGGCCATCATCATCGTCAACAGGGCATAGCTGGCGATGTTGAACGGGACGCCGAGAAAATAGTCTGCGCTCCGCTGGTACATCTGGCAGCTCAATCGCCCCTGGGCGACGTAGAACTGGAACAGCAGATGGCAGGGTGGCAGCGCCATCTTTTCGACATCGGCGACATTCCACGCCGAAACGATCAACCGCCTCGAGGTCGGGTTGCGGCGGATCTCGTTTTGCACCCACGCGATCTGGTCGATCGTTTGGCCATCGGCGGCGGGCCACGAACGCCATTGGTGCCCGTAGACCGGACCGAGTTCGCCGTTCTCGTCGGCCCATTCGTCCCAGATCGAGACGCCGCGTTCCTTGAGCCACGCGATGTTCGTTTCGCCGCGGAGGAACCAGAGCAATTCGTAGAGGATCGAACGTACGTGCAGCCGTTTGGTCGTCAACAGCGGGAAACCGGCTTCGAGGTCAAACCGCAATTGGCGGCCGAAGAGGCTGCGTGTCCCGGTCCCGGTGCGATCGCCACGGTCAACGCCCGATTCGAGGATCTCGCGGAGAAGTTCGAGGTAGGTTTGCATGATGAAGCTCGGGGCCCTGCGTCAAGACTTGAGCCGGCCGTCAAAGGTCCAGTGCCGGTCGCTCGACAGATTAACCTCTTGGGGGTCCAAACCGAAGGAGGCGAAAAGGTCGCGGGCTTCTTCGAGCGACAGGGCGGCAAAAAACGAATCGCGGAACATCTTTCGCGCCGCTTCGGGCTCGCCCGCCGCGTAGAGATCGACGAGCCGATCGACCTCGCCCTGCGTCCCCGGCCGCACGAGGTCGCGGACGAAGAGCCTCCCCCCCGTCCGCAGCAACCGGACCGCCTCACCCACCGCGGCGTAAGGGTCAGGGAGGTGATGGATCAACGAATTGCTGATCACCGTATCGGCCATCCCCGAAGCGAACCCCTTCAACCCTTTGCAGTCGGCCTGTTGTAAAAAGATCCGGTCCTTCAACTGCTCGATCTCGAGGTGCCGGTTGGCCAAATCGAGCATCGCGCCGCTGGCATCGATCGCCATCACCCGGATCCCCGGGACGCGTTGACAGAGCTCGATCGGGATCAACGCCGTCCCGGTGCCAAGATCGACAATGTCCCCCTTCACCTCGCCCCCGGCGATCAAGTCATCGACGAACTTGCGGTTGACCGCGGC
>JBEIRZ010000061.1:0-19143 GCA_040375695.1 Planctomycetaceae bacterium | reverse complement strand
GGCGGCATCGACAAAGACATAATCGACACCGTTGCCCGTGGCCGACCCTCCGTCGGGCCCATACTTCACGGTCACCGCCTTGTCCGAAGCCTGGCTCAAAACCACCGGGAGACTAACGATTCGCGCTGACGGCGTCGCCGACTCTTCGCCGGTCGAACCGCCGGATGCGAACCCGACCCGCGTCGCGTGCGTGTCGTTATCTGCCAGCAGATAACCCTCTTCGCGATTGATCCCCAGCGGATAAAACGGCTTTGTCCCAGAAACCGAATCGAGACGAATTTTTACCGATTCGGTCCCCTCGGCGACAGAGTCGTCGACCAGGTCGAGGACTACCAAAACGCCATTGGTGTTGGCCGGGATGACCAAGCTGTTCCCCGTCGCTTGCGGCGTGAACGAAGCGAGGAGCGTGCCATCGGTCCGAAGGATCCTGCCGCTAAAATCGGTACCCGGTGTCGTCGTCCCCGGCAACGAAAAGTTGACCGTCAGCTCGCCCCGCGACGACGTGCTGTTGTCCCGATAGACGAAAAACCGGACGTCCGCGGAGGTACCCTCGGTCGGGTCACCGGGATAACGAGAGACATGCACCCGGTCATCACCAGTGGCGAGATTGATCGGCTGGGCGATCGCCACCTGCGCGTTGTCGAGCAGCCCGACGACGTAATTCGGTGACGCATCGATCTTCACGGTGACCGTTTCGTCGAACTCATTGACGCCATCGATGATCGTCTCGATCGGCAACGTAACGCTCTGGCTGCCCCCGGTCGGGAGTTCGATCGAACCGCCCAACGGCTTGTAGTCGGTGCCACCGGTTGCCGTGCCCCCGATCGAATAGTGGACGGTGACGGGTTCGCCCGAGCCACCGACGACTTCGAACAGCAGTTCATGGACTTCCCCTTCGTCGCGCAGCGCCGTACTGTTGACCCTGACCGTAACCTGAGGAAGATCGCCATTGTCCCGGATCGCGACCGACGCCTTGGATGCCGAGCCGACACCGTAACTGTTATTGAACGCGGTCAGGTGCACGGTCACCGTCTCGCTGCTCTCACCCACTTCGTCATCGATCGCGACGATCGGCAGGGCAACCACCGAAGCGCCCGCGGGGATCACGATCTGTCCGCCCAAACGCCCGTAATCGCCCCCATTGAAGGCGTCACCTGTCAAACCGTAATAGACCGTCATGGGCAAGTCGGTCGGGCCCGTTCGGCGGATCAATATCACCCCGCTATCGAGGCTTCCTTCTGTCGCGACCGCATCGGTTGCCTCGATCGTCACTACGGGGGTGTCATCGTCAACCAGCGACAGCGACGCCGACGCGTTTTGGCCGCTGATCACATAGTTGGTGGACGCCCCGATCGTGACGGTCAGCTTCTTGTTCGGTTCGATCACCTCATCGTTCAACGGTTCGAGCGAAAGTGTCGTCTCGCTTTGCCCCGCAGGGATGACGACGGTCGTGGGTAGACCGATGAAGCTGATCGGTTGATTTGCTCCCGGGATCGCCGAGCCGCCAAACGAAACGTTGAGTGTCAAAGGAGCGGAAGTCGACGTGCCGATGCGGCGGAACGTGAACGCACCAGCATCGCCCCCTTCGGCCGCGACCGCGTCGGTCGACACGACCGCGACGCGCGGCTTCGACAGCGACACGCCGGTGACACTTCCGACCGTCTGCGGCGTCGATGTGCTCGCCGCCCCCGCGTTGATGACAACCGATCGCGTCGCCGTACCGCCCTTCATGTCAGATACGGTCAACTTCGCCGTCACGGTTGCGGGCTCTGTTTGCGAAAAGGTCCTTGTGAACGTCGGCCCCGATCCCTTCACGCCGTCGGTAAATTCCCAGAAATAAACGAGCGAATCGCCATTGGCGTCGAACGCGTCTGCCGCGAAGGTTACCGAACCGGCCGGGGCAACCGTCGTCGCCGAGGCGTAAAGCGATGCGGACGGCGCGACGTTATCGGCGAATGGCCCTTTTTGATATGCCACATCGATGAACCCATCCCCCTTGGCCACGACCGTGAAGTAAGTGTTGCTTCCCGGTATCTGGTAAGTCTGGCCAACCGCAATCCCGCCATCGGACTGATCCCACGTCTGGGGCGTCAAGTCGATGATCTGATTGTTCCGAAGCAGCACGGCCGAATCGGCCAGCGGCTCGATGGTCGGCCGGTACTCGAGCGTGAACATTGGGTTCGCACCCAACACATCCTGGGCGATCGTTTGGCTGAAACCGTAATACTGACCCACGACCCGGTTCGTCTGGTCCATGCCGTGCAAACGGTAAATCCCCGGACCGGGCTCCGACAATTTCGCGGCCGATTCGACCCACCCCAGTCCGAATTTCCGTTCGACAATAAAATCGGAATCAATGCCGAACGCCTCGCTCCCCATCACATCGAGTTGATTCCCGTATTCGACGATGTTACCGCTCCAGTCGGTCGATTTCGCGTGCGGTAACCCCAACGCATGCCCGACCTCGTGCGCCGTCACACCCATCCCGCCCCAGCCGAGCCACACGCTATTGCCACCACCCCACGAAGCCCCCAAACGCAAGTCGCGATCGCCGAACCGAAGGATGGTGACTTCGTAATTGCTGGGGTCATACCCCATCTCTTTGGCGATCGCTTGCGATTGCGACATCAGCAACGCCAAGCCATTGACGGCGCTGTCGAATTGGGCGTGCCAGGCGTGGGAATAAGGGAGTGTCACCAAGGGCGTGTAATCGGCGTTGAAGGTGATCGCCCCTTGCGAGTTCTCGATGTAAAAGTCCGCGGTCGCTTCGACATCATCTCGCCGCATCGATGCCAACGACGTCGCTACCTTGTGCTGGTCGGTGAACGTGACCGGGATGTAAAGGGCCCTATGGTTGCCGATCGATTCGACCCCGAAGCTTCCGGGATACTCGTCCCGAATCGCCGTCGCGCCGACAACCCCGGTGATCTCGAACCCGGTCGTGAACGACAGGCTCGACGTGTCAAAAATCCCCGACAACGGATTTCCGCCGCCATCCACAATGCTGCCAGCCGCGATGCCGACCGAGTAATTGCTGCTCCCCAGCAGCGGCCAAGTCGGGTCGATGATCAACTGCGTCCCTTCGAAGCGAAGGGCCGAACTCGTCGCCGCATCGAAGACCTCTTCCGCTTCCCCACCATCGCGATACAAGGTGATCTGTCCGACGCCGCGTGCGATCGCGGTAGGGAAAGCGAAACGCAGATCGTCGTAAACGTCGAACCGTTCTTCACGATCGCCCGAAGGCCCGAACAGCACTACGGCCGCGGCGGCCAACTGGTCACCGGTGGCGACATGTCCCGCAGGATCTTTCAGGAAACCGGCGTCGACCGAGATCTGATCCCCGGCACCATACCCTGACATCCCCCGAATCGCGACTAGCTTCGCGTCCGTCAGCGTGATCGAGAGCCTTTCAGCGGATGTGACCTGGGCCTTCACGATGTCGGTGGCGGCGAACGTGACCCGCCCCGCCCCCGCCGGCAAGGTGTCCCATAAGAGCTTCCCCCAGTCCAACCGTTCGCGGATGTCCGATTCGTCCGTTTCCCCCGTGCCAAGAACCGTCTGCAGGTTCGAGCCCGCTAAGATGATTTCCGCCGTCAGCTCATTGAACAACACCGCCGACAGCGATGCCGTGGGGCCGGTCACGTCGACCCCGATCAATTGACGCGTGATCTGTCCATGGACAGCGCCGTTGAACGTGGCCAAATAGAGCGTCGTGACGGGCGACTGCAGGGCAAAATTTTCGACCCGCACCTTGACCCCGTCGCTGATCGCACCCGCGGGCAACGCCGTCCAGCTCGCGCCCGAATCGAGCGAATACTTCAACACCTCACCCGAACCGAGCGACCGCCCCAGCTCTGCCGTCAACGTCACCGTCGAATTCGCGGTGACCCAGTAAACCCCCGATTTGGCCCCACCCACCAAGGCGATGTTGTGGACCCGCGGCAATTCGCTGACCAGCGACGGCTGACCGACGATCGTCCCGCCACTGGACGGAACGGGCGAAGAAAACGATAGCCCCGACGAATCGCTGTTGCCGGTTGAGCCCCCTGACGAAGCGAGCGATCCCGGATCGCCAAAATATTGCGAACCGCCCATGCACTGCGGGCAGCCGCAAAACAGCTTCGGGTCTTCGATGCTCAAAGGCTGCGCCGATGCGGACATCTGACAGCCGCCGTCAAAGACCGCCAAACGCAACGTCGACTCACCAACGGGTAGCGTCACGTCCGGGATCGAATAGTGCTTCCCGTCAACGATCGACCCCTTGGGGACATCGTTCCAGCGGTTCCCATCAAGCGACCAACGAAGGAGCTGATTGCCGACCAACGGGCTCTCCAAAACACCCTCGATCGTCCCGGTCTGGGCCGACGTATAAATCTTCCCTTCCAGCATCACGCCAGGGGTGACCTGGACACGGGTGACGGCGGCCGGCAGTTTTACCTCGACTTGACCTGCGGCGTTTTTCCGCTCACCCGCGACAATCGGCATCGAGCTCGAGCCACCGGGAAGATCGAGCAGTGACAAGTCGTTATTGGCCGAGACGCCCCAATCGGCCGACATCAAAGCTCGCGATTCGAGCAATTCGACCCGCAACCGACGCCGGCCTTGCTTCGATACTGCACCCTGACCCGGTTGACCAACGCCGATCCGGCGGACGCCGCGCCCCTTCAACCGCCTACGCTTCGAACCCCAATGCCGCGACCCGCCCGATTCGCCAAGATTCATGTACCATCCCGCGGAGCAAAGGAAAATTCGAAGACAAGCATCACCAGCATTTCGTCGTACAGACCTTCATTCCGCAGCGACTTGTTGTCCGAAGAGCAAAACCGACGAGCCTAATAACAAAGGTGACGAACGATGCTTTACGCCACATGAGAGCCTGATCGCGATTATTTTAGCAGCAAATCGGCCGAAACAATCCCAATAAGTCGATCGATGAACTGAGTAATTTGCATTTCCGTCTTTAGATGAGTTTCAACTCGTTGACCGATCCGATGCTACCCAACTTTCGCACCATTTGCGATGATTACGCGGCGGGACCGATGGATGACCGGATCCGAATCCTTTTGAGTGATATAACGTCAATCGCCGCACCAGTGATTGGCTTTGGTGCTTGACACCCGAGAACGTCAGGCCACCATGGGACGTATCATTCATTCCGATGCGTCGCGTCTATCCCCGTTTTCCGGTTGTTTATCGCTATAGGGCTCCGTCTGATGTTCCGAAAGCAGCCGCGCGGTAAAACGAACGAAGCGGTCAACCGACGCTCAAGCGTTGTTCACGACCATTTTCGTCGGCCGTTATGGCGGCAAAGGGTCGCTTCATTCGAAAGGCTCGAATCACGATTTGCGTTTGACGGGAGTAACGGTCCCGCCCCTGCCGAGTTGGTGGAAGTCAACGGAACGGTTTATTTTTCTGCGTATCATCCCGTCGTCGGTCGCGAACTTTGGAAGGCCAACGCGGCCGACGCCGAAGCGTTGTTGGTCAAAGATATTTTGCAGGGATCATCAGGCTCCGACCCGATCGCGCTGACGCAATTCAATGGGCTGCTCCTGTTCCTCGCACAGGGGAATAGCGGGTTTGACCTTTGGAAGAGCGACGGGACCGATGCCGGGACGATGCTCGTCAAACAAATCGGGTTCGATCAACAACCCGACTACCCCGAACCGATACCGGTGGTCGTTGATAACGCCCTGTACTTCGCCGGCAAAGCGACCGATGGCACGGTGAACCTTTGGAAGAGCGACGGGACAGCGCCGGGCACCGTCGTCGTCAAAAGCTTCGGCCAGCTCACCACGTCGTTTTTGCCCGATCAGCTGACCGACGTCGCGGGGACCCTTTTTTTCGTTGCCGATGACGGTGTCCATGGACCGGAACTGTGGAAGAGCGATGGCACGGCGGAAGGGACGGTGCTGGTGGCGGACATCTACGCCGGAAACATGTCCTATCGTGCCCCAACGGAGTTGGTGAATGTCGACGGCACGCTCTACTTCAGCACCGACGACGGGATCCACGGCAGCGAGCTTTGGAAGAGCGACGGGACCGATATCGGCACCGTCTTGGTCGCCAACATCCGGGCATCCGCAACCGGTTCGTTCCCGACCGAATTGGTGAATGTCGGCGGCACGCTCTATTTCGCCGCGACCTCCGATGATGACGAAGCCGAACTCTGGAAGAGCGATGGGACCGCCAGCGGCACGACCAAGGTGGCCAACATCGGGCCTGGCTCCTCGGGTTCGAACCCGTTCGAACTGATCAACGTCGGGGGGACGCTCTACTTCGCCGCATACGACCCGATCAACGGCACGCAGATCTGGAAGAGCAACGGGACGGCCGCCGGGACGACGATGCTGCGAAAGATCACCTATGGCACCAGCGGCTTCGGACCGAGCCATCTCTTCCAGGCCGCGGGGGTCCTCTATTTCACGATCGATACCGCGACCAGCAGGCAGCTTTGGAAGAGCAACGGTACGTCGTCCGGGACGTTGTTGGTCACTTCTTTCCCCCCGCAAACCTTGAACTCCGACGGGTTCGTCTACGACCTCCCTCTGCACGTGGCGAATATCGGAAGCAGCATCTTCTTCAACGTCGGCGACGGGGTTTCCGCCCAAGATCTGTGGCGGAGCAACGGCACCAAGGCAGGTACCGTCAAGCTGCCGATCGCCACCGGTGCAGGGGACGTCAAGGTAAGTGTCGCACGCGGAAAGCTGACGATCACGGGTGACAAGTACGCGAATTCGATCAAGATCACACCCGGCTTGGTTACTGGCCAATGGGTCATCACCGGTGAAGGCCTCACCACGGTCCAAGGGGCGAGCAGCTTCATCGCATCCGCAATCACCAGCGATGTGGTCCTCTCGATGGCCGCGGGTGACGACACCGTCACCTTCGAATCGGGGACATTCCCCAAGGCCTTGACCGTCGATTTGGGGGAGGGCGGCAACGGCATCGAACTCGCTTCGCTGACGGTCAACGGGAACCTTGCGATCACGATCGGCAGCCAAGGTTCAGCAGAATTGTCGGCGAGCCAAATCAATGGGAACGCTACGTTCACCGGAAGGAACAAGCCCAAGGGAGTCGCCAGCGGCGAAGTCACGGTCGATCTTCAAACATCGACTTTCCTCGGTACCCTTGCGGTGACGACCGGCGATACCGATGACACGATCGTCCTCGAAGAGATCGTTAGCGTCGGCAAAAGCCTGACGATCAATTCCGGCAGCGGCAATGATGACGTCGAGCTGGTGAATTCCCTCAACACGCTCGAATTGAAAGCGACCGTCACGCTGAACCTGGGGCTTGGTGTCGATGACGTGACGATGGAAGGGATCAAGGCGACCGGGATCGCTACCGTGAATACGGGCGGCGGCGGCGACAGCGTCCTGTTACGCAACACGAGCACGCTGAACAACCTGTCCGTATCGACAGGCAACGGCGGCAGCAAGGTCGCGATTATCGACGTGACGGTCGATAAATCACTTTCGGTCGTTGGCGGGACGGGCAACCACCAATTCATCGGCTCGAACGTGAACGTCATCACCGACGCGACCTGGACGACCGGTGCCGGCGACGATCATTTGATCCTCGATGACTTGGACGTCGATCGCGATTTGAAGGTGAACTCGGGGAACGCGACAAGCTCTGACCGCGTCGTCATCACCCGGTCGTCGATCGCCCGCAATCTCGATGTCCGCACCGGGACGGGCAACGACCGACTCGGACTGGGTGGGCTGGACGAAACCACGCTCGATCAGATCCTTCAGAACTCGAACCTGACGTGGCTCACGGATCAGATCCCTGATTTTGAGATCGTCCCTGGCAAGGTCGATGTCACCGGAACGACGATGCTGATTTCGACCGATGGCGACACGCGGTTTGATGTCATCGACAGCGTCTTCAGAGGACTCTTCACGGTGACGATGGGCAAAAAGAACGACACCCTGAACCTGAAGAACAACTCGCTGGGCAACAAATTGGTGCTGGACGGCGGGCTGGGAACCAACACGCTACTGAATCTATCCACCAACAGCGACTTATCCGCAAATCCCCTGTCGTCGACCAACCTGTCGATCAGACGATTGACCCAGTGACACGCAACAGGCTTGGTTCAAGGATTGCCAGGGCGAGGTTGCGCAGCGGTATCACGATCTCGCGTCGGCAAATGGATTGGCATTGGCTCATGCTAGGAACGTACCAGCATTTGCGCGGATGCGGCGCCGTGTAGAAGGGTCCACTCGAGGCGGGGTTCAGACTATTCGATCCGCTGTTCGGTCGGCTGTTCGGCCGATTTGAGCCCTTCGGAAACGGCACCTTGCCCGTTGTCGCTGGGCGAACCGGTGACCGGGTTGAAGCCGCGGATCCGGGCCCGAGGGGCGAGCCCTTGCACGTCGATCGGCGTGTCGAGGATGTAGTGCGAACGATTCCCCGCGGCGTCGGTGATGTCGATCCGCAAAAAAATCTGCCTGGGCAAATGTGGGTCGGCCGGCCACGCGTAAATCCCGTCATTGGCCAGCCCCGCCGCGATCGTCGACCATGGACCCTCGACGCTTTCGCCGAATGCCAACGTCACCGGCCGCGGGCCGAGGTTCGCGTCTTCGATGCGATAACGGATGATCAACGCCCCGGTCTGATCCCCTTGGCCATACGCGGCACCGGTGATCCGAACCTTAGGCTGGACCGTATCGACGACGACGACCATGTCGGCGGGATCGCCTGCCAGCGGCCTGGGGGTCGCCAGCCCGGTGTTCGAGACGACGACGATGCGATAGCCGTAGGGGCCGTCATGATTCGTTTCGATGTCGAAGGGGCTTTGGCGGTCCGGGTCAGAGCCCCAGCGTTTCCAAGTTGTCCCTTGGTCGGTCGTCCCCCACAGTTCGACGTCATTGACCCCCGCCATCCCCGCCGATTCGATTTCGTATTCGAGGCTGAACATCCGGCTGTTGCTGTGCCGCACCGGGACGCCACCGAAATCGGCGACAGGGCCACCGGACGATCGGCTGACCGTGCGGGCTTCGATGCTACCTTGAGCCGGAAAGCCGTTTTGGTTTTGGGGGCTCGCGCCGAATTGGCCTTGGGTTCCCACCAAGGCTTGGCCTTGCGGTCCCACCGTGGTTTGGCCGGCGACAACGTTTGGTAAGGCATTGGGCGAATTGACGTTGATCGCGTTCGAAGCGGCGGGGTCACCGGTCGGGGTCCCTGGTTCCAAAGGACGCATCGCTTCGGCCGGGGTCGATGGGCGGGTAGCGGCTTGCGGTTGTGGCGAGTTCAAACCGAGTCCTGGGTCAAAGCCCCCTGCGGGCAGCCCACCCTGTCCGGCAAAGCTTTCCGGGGGGAGACCGTATCCGGATGGCGGGATCGAAGGGGCGCCCGGGGCCATGTTCGGTGGCACTAACGGGTTGGTCCCTGGCGGGATGACTCCGGCGGGGACGGTCCCGGGGGGCATCGACGCGATCGCTTGCGGCGCGAAGGCGCCGGGTGCCGGGGCATAGGGATTGGCGGCGAACGGGCTCGCAGGGGCCGACGGTGTCGCGGACAAGCTCGGTTGCGGCGGGCCCATCAACGGCAGGATCTCTTCGCCGGCCGCATCGACGGGGGCGCTAACCGGTTTGACCATCGGCCCACTTTTGGTCGTTGCCAAGCGGAGCTGACCGACCGCGACCCTCGGCAGGTCGACGTCGCGGGTGACGAGCGTCTTGTTCCCGGCCTGGTCGCTGACGAGGGCCCGCAGCGCGATCTGACGCCACGCGACAGACGGGGCGATCTGGGTCGAAGCGACGACGCCATGTTCGCTCGCCGAAGTCGGTCGGGTTTCGAGGTCGGTCACGGGGATCCAAGGACGACCGCCATCGATCGAATATTCCAACCGGATCGATTCGCCGATCGGCGTCTTGTCGACGTACCAAATCGAAACCGAAATCTCCCCTTCGGCGGAAACCTCCGTCTCCCATTCGATTTCCGGCACGGCGGTGTCGACGCGGACGGCAAGCTGGGGCGAGATCGCGCCCGACGGGTAGACCTGGCCCGACTTGTCGACCGTGCGGGTCGCGAACCAGTAGTCGCCATCAGCGGGTGCGGTGAAAAGGAATTGTTTGGCGGTCGCGGGTTGCGACGCGGAAACTTGCCAAGTCTCGCCGCTGTCACGCGAAACGTGCAATTGGACTTCGACGGGACGCTGACCCGTGGTGTCGATGTTGAACGGGATTTCGAACCGCTTCAAATTGAGAAAAACGGTCCGCGGCTGGGCCTTTGCGGCGGTAGGACGCGTCGTCCCGTCAGGGGTTGTCTTGGCCTCATCGGCGGCGGGTGCCGGCTTCGCGGAAGGCTCGGTATCTGCGGCGATTACCGATCGGGAATGCTGCAGCGGTAGCGGGCAAACGAAAGCGAATGGCACGAAGCAAAGGGCGGCCAGGGAGACTCGCATCGGCCGGAAACGGTTGACGATCCGGACCGTAAGTTGGTGTGTGCTGCGGTTCATGCCCGCCAGACGTCGGGTCGTCGTGGGAGCTTTGCCGGATGCCATGGGAGGGGTGCGGGTTGGCGGTTTCGGGAGACGCGACCGTTGCCGGGGGAGGTCGGCACGTGTAATCGCTGATCGGGATCCGCCGGTCAGGGATTCATTGATCAAGGGCCTCGCGGGTCAGGCGGCGGTCGACCCTGACGGTCGCGCAAAGTTTACGATCGACGGATTCCTGGTCGGCGCAGCCCTTGGAAGGGGGATCGGCAGGGGGTACCGTGTGACTTGAGGAAAAAGTTCAAAACGGGACCGAATGGGTCGCGACGCGGGGCCTGTCGCGGCGCCTACCCCGCAAGAAAAATTTTCGGTGTCGAGCAGGGGCGATGGCCTCGCAAGGGCGTTTTTCGGGAACAGCGATTGAGGTTGGCGAAGTGATGCTTGGGATCGATACGGTTTACGAATACGACGTCGTCGTGATCGGGGCAGGGCACGCCGGCACCGAAGCGGCCGCGGCGGCGGCGCGGATGGGGGCCCGAACGGCGCTGTTGACGACGAACCTCGATACGGTCGGACAGATGAGCTGCAACCCGGCGATCGGTGGCGTCGCCAAGGGTCAGATCGTTCGCGAGATCGACGCGCTCGGCGGGTTGATGGGTGAAGCGATCGACGCGACGGGGATCCAGTTCCGGATGCTGAATGTCCGCAAGGGACCGGCGATGCACAGCCCACGTGCACAAGCCGACAAGCGGGGTTATCAGAGTTACATCAAGCATCGCATCGAACGCCAAAGCGGGCTCGACCTGAGGCAGGAGACGGTCGAGGATCTGATCACCGAAACGGTCCGCGTCTCGCCCACCGATGAAGTGACCCGGATCGTCGGCGTCCGCGTGCGGGGCGACGCGATCTATCGCGCCCGCGCCGTGGTCTTGACGACCGGTACCTTCCTGCAAGCGGTGATGCACATCGGCGACGCGAAGAGCTCAGGCGGTCGCGCCGGTGAAGGGACGACGAGCGGGATCAGTGGGGCACTGGCACGGCTCGGGTTCGAGATCGATCGGTTCAAAACCGGGACGCCGGCGAGGCTTTCGGCGCGGGGGATCGATTTCTTGGCGCTCGAACCGCAACCGGGAGACGAGAACCCCCAGCCCTTCTCGTTCATGACCGACAGGATCACCTCGGAACAGCTCCCCTGTTTCATCACCCACACGAACGAGAAGGTCCATGAGCTGATCCGCCAAAACCTCCATCGCGCGCCGATGTACAGCGGCCAGATCAACTCGCGCGGGCCGCGGTATTGCCCGTCGATCGAGGACAAGGTGGTGCGATTCGCGGACAAGCCGCAGCACCAGATCTTCCTCGAGCCCGAGGGCCGCAACACCGAAGAGATCTACGTCAACGGCGTTTCGACGAGCCTGCCCAGGGACGTGCAAGACGTGATCTTTCGCAACATCCGCGGCTGCGAGCGGGCGTCGATCATGCGATACGGCTATGCGGTGGAATATGACTACTGCCCGCCGACACAGCTTTGGCCGCACCTGGAGAGCAAGTCGGTCGAGGGGCTCTTTTTCGCCGGACAGATCAACGGCACGACCGGGTACGAAGAGGCGGGTGGCCAAGGGCTGATCGCGGGGGCCAACGCGGCGCTGAAACTGCGTGGCCAATCCCCTTACGTCCCCGGTCGCGAAGAGGCATATCTCGGGGTGCTGATCGATGACCTGGTGACCCGCGGGACGGACGAACCGTATCGGATGTTTACCAGCCGCGCCGAGTACCGCTTGGTCTTACGCCAGGACAACGCCGACCGACGTTTGACGGCGCGAGGTTTCGAGGTCGGCCTGGTCGACGAGGCGAGGCACCAGCGGCTTTGTGACAAGCTCGCGGCGATGGAAGAGGCCCGCGGATGGCTGCGTGAAATGAAAGTCGATCAGGTCCGTGGCGACATTTACCTGCGACGCCCCGAGGTCGATTGGTCAACGCTCGCGGCGGTCGAACCCCGTTTGGCAGCGATCGACCCGCGGGCCGGAGAGCAATTGGTTTATGACATCAAGTACGCGGGGTACGTCGATCGCCAACAGGAAGAGATCGATCGGCACCGCAGGCTGGCCGACAAAAAAATCCCCAGCGGCTTTGACTATGCGCTGATCCGGCCGCTACGGACCGAGGCGAAGCAAAAATTGAGTAAGATCAGGCCGTTGACTTTGGACCAGGCACAGCGGATCAGCGGGATCACACCGGCCGACATTTCGCTCGTCATGGCCCACCTCAAGGCCGGCCAACCGGTCTCGAGCGGCGATCGCGCCGAAGCGGAGGATTGAACGGGTGGCCCTTTACCATGTCGATTGAATCGCTGTTCGTACTGGCGATGCTGCCGATCCTCTCGGTGGCACTCTTTTTGGTCATCCTGCGATGGCCGGCCGGGCGGGCGATGCCGATGGCGTACCTCGTCAGCGTTTTCTTGGCGTTGGTGGTCTGGAAAGTACCGGCGGCAAACGTCGCCGCGGCCAGCGTCAAAGGGGTGATCATCGGCGGCGAATTGCTGTTCATCATTTTTTGCGCGATCCTCCTGTTGGCGACGATGACCCGCGGCGGGGGGATCGTGACGATCCGGCGGGTCTTTCGCGACGTGTCACCCGACCGCCGGGTGCAAGTGATCATCGTCGCGTGGCTCTTCGGTTCATTCATCGAAGGGGCCGCGGGGTTCGGGACACCGGCCGCCGTCGCCGTGCCGCTTTTGGTGGGGCTCGGTTTTCCAGCCCTCCCCGCGATCACCGCGGGGATGATCATCCAATCGACCCCCGTCTCGTTCGGTTCGGTCGGCACACCGATCCTCGTCGGGATGGCGACGGGGTTGGGCGGACCTGCCCAGGTCGATGCGATCGCCGCGACGCTGGGGCACCCCACCGGCAGCGCCTTGCTCGCGTCGATCGGGATCCGCGTCGCGACGCTGCACACGGTGATCGGGACGCTGATCCCGCTCTTCGTCGTTTCGGTGATGACCCGTTTTTATGGCAAGGACAGAAGCTGGTCGGATGGCCTGGCGATGTGGCGATTCGCGATCTTCGCGGCCCTGTCGATGACGCTCCCGTACCTCGCGGTAGCGATCCTGTTGGGGCCCGAGTTCCCTTCGATCGCGGGCGGGCTGATCGGGCTGGCGATCGTGATCCCAGCGGCCAAGCGAGGGTGGTTCCTTAACGCACAGGCCACGCCTTGGGACTTCGACGCCGCAGCAAATCCGACCGCGATCATCGCTAAGCAGAATGAGAATGACGGAGAAGGGCGAAGCGTCGCCGAGGTCGGTGTCTTCGCTTCGCTCCTGCCGTACCTGATCGTCGGCGGGCTGCTTGTCTTGACCCGACAGCCGTGGCTAACGTGGCATGGGTCGACGGTCGCCGACTTTTTGAAAGGGTTCCGTTTGTCGGTCGATGGGATCCTCGGGACCTCGATCTCGCATGTCGTCCAGCCGCTCTATTCGCCCGGGATCGTCTTCCTGATCGCATCGGGGGCGACGCTGTTGCTTCACGGGATCGACCGTCGGCAATGGGTGGCGGCCGCGAACGAAGCGTTCAAGACGATCGCGGCCGCATCGGTGGCGTTGCTCTTCGCGACCCCGATGGTTCAGGTCTTCATCAACAGCGACGGTGGGGCCGCCGGTTACGACAAGATGCCATTGGTGCTGGCCCAAGGGGTCGAGCGGATCGCCGGTTCGACCTGGCCCCTCTTCGCGCCGCTGATCGGCGGGATCGGGGCATCGGTCGCCGGGAGCAACACCCTGAGCAACATGATGTTTTCGCTCTTCCAATTCGAAGTCGGGACGAAGCTCGGCGTCGACCCCCGCTGGATCGTCGCGCTGCAAGGTGTCGGTGGCGCGGCGGGGAACATGATTTGCGTTCACAACGTCGTTGCGGCCTCGGCGGTCGTCGGGATGGTGGGACGCGAAAGCGAAATCATCCGCAAGACGCTGATCGTTTTCGCCTATTACGTCACCTTCGCGGGGGCGCTGGGTTACGCGATCGTTTGGACCGCCGACAAGGGGATGCTTAACCTCGGGACGATGGTGCTGGTCGCCCTGGGGTGTGGCTTGATGATCGCGGCCCGCAGCGGGATGCGCAGCGCGGCGGCGATCCTGTTGATCTTGTGCTGCTCGGCCACAGCACGTGCCGAACGGTTCGTCCTCCCGGTCCCATTGGCCGCCGATGCCAACCCGAGCGACGGCACAAGTAACGACGCGAACAACGCAAACAACGGCAACCGCTCACCCCTAGCCGATCCGGCGCGCGACCCCGGCTGGGCGAGTTACCTCGACGCGTGGCGTGCGCACCAGCGCGACCCGGCGGACGCGACGCTGCGGCAAAGGCTGGGGCTCCCCACATCGGTCGCGTGTGAGACACGGGTTTCGGACGGGAGCATAATCGCCCGCGATTTCGCTAAAGGGAAGCCGATCCGTTGGTCGCAACCGATCCGCGTCGACACCGCACACTTCGCGATCTTGGCCGATGTCGAACAGGAGACGGCGACTTCGATCGCGATCGATGTCGAAGCCTTCCACGCGATCTGGACGCAGCTCTTTTTTCCGCTGTGGCGCGGCCGAGCGGCATGGGACGACCCCCGCGGCGAGTCACCCGCGGGATCCGGTGAAACGGCATCACCACCAGCGAATCGCGGCGTATCGCGGCATCGCGTTGTCGTCTTTCGCGACCCCGACCAATACGCCGCGGCGTTGCCATCGCGCGACGCGGCGATCAAGCGATCGACCGGGTTCTATTCCGACACGACTCGAACGATCTTCCTGCGTGAATTGCCACCCGACGCGCGGGACGATCCGGCGCAAGCGGCCGAAGCGGTCGCGACGCGGTATCACGAATTGACGCACCAATTGCTCGCCGAGGCGACCGATAGCCGTCCCCTCGCGGCGGGCGGTTCGCGGGGCGGGTTTTGGCTGGCCGAAGGGATCGCCTGCCTGATGGAGTCGACTTCGATCGGCGAGCGATCGGCGACGGTCGGGGGTTGGGAATCTTCCAGGTTGCAATTCGCCAGGCACCGGGTGCTCGCTTCGGGCGATGGCCTCGACATCAGGGGGCTCGAGGCGATGAGCCGCTCGCAATTCGTCCGCGCGGGCGAAGTGACGCGAACCTATGCCTTCGCCGCGGCACACGCCCATCGCATCGCCGACCGCGATTGGGAGCAGCTCCTGTCGCGGGTCGCGAGGCTTTATCAGTCCCGAGTCACGGTACCGCTGCCCGATGCGCCGCCGCTGGCAAAGGTCGATCCCGAGCGTGACTCGCACGAGCTTCGCGATTATCTGCTGATCGACGCGGTGAGGCTAACACCGATCGCCAGGACCGATTTGGTCCACCTTTGTCTGTCGCGGTGCAAGCTCGATGACAGCTCGCTCGCGACGATCCCGCCGCAACGCGAATTGACATGGCTCGACCTGAGCGGGATCGCGGTCGGGAACGAAGGTGTCGAGCGGCTCTGCCCCGACCCGTCTCGGTTAAAACAGTTGAGCCTCGAGGCGACCGCGATCGACGCAGGGCTGACCCGCTGGCTGGCCCGTTGTCAGCGTCTGGAAGAGCTCGATCTGACCTGGGCCCCTGTCGATGACGGCGTGATCGCGGCGTTACCGGTGTCGGCCCCGCTGGCGACGCTCTGGTTGACCGGAACCAAGGTGACTGACGAGTCGCTTCCGAGGATCGCATCGATTAAAACGTTGCGACGACTCGACCTGCAAAGGACAAAGGTCACGGAGGGCGGCCGCCAGCGTTTTCGGGCCGCCCGACCCGACGTCGCGCTCGACCCGTTGGAATTGGTAACACCCCCATGAATAAAGATTTGCCAAAGTTTTTCAGGTTGCGTCAGCATTTTCCGACCGACGCGATCGGCGACGTGGGGCGCGAAGTGGCGACGCAAATCGCTTCGTCGACCCTGCGGCAACGGCTGATACCGGGCCAATCGGTCGCGATCACCGTCGGCAGCCGGGGGATCGATCGGATCGCCGAGATCGCCGCGGCGACCGTCCGCGCGGTGCAGGGGCTGCAGGGCGTCCCTTTCATCGTCCCGGCGATGGGGAGCCACGGCGGCGCGACCCCAACCGGTCAGCTCGGCGTCTTGGCCGAATATGGCATCACCCCCGAATCGATGGGTTGCGAAATCCGTTCTTCGATGGAGGTGCTGGAGGTCGGTCGCACCGATTGTGACTTCGGCGTTTATTTCGACCTCCATGCGTCACGCGCCGATCACGTGATCGTCTTGAACCGGATCAAGCCGCATACCCGGATCGCCGGGCCGCACGAAAGCGGGCTGGTGAAGATGATGCTGATCGGCTTGGGGAAACATCGCGGCGCCGCGGAATACCACCAGGCGATGACCCGCCAAACGTTCGAATCGCTCGCCCAAAAAGCGATCCCGATCGTGCTGAGCAAGGCACCGGTCTCGCTCGGCTTGGCGATCGTCGAGAACGCGTATGACAAGGCGGCGATCATCGCGGCGATCGAACCTGGCGACATCATGCGACGCGAAACCGAACTGCTCGATGTCGCCCGCAAACGGATGCCCAGGCTTCCTTTCGACGATGCCGACTTGGTGATCATCGACAAGATCGGCAAGAACATTTCCGGTACGGGGATGGACACCAACGTCGTCGGCCGCAAATTCAACGACCGCGCCGCGGGGCCTGACGAATACCCGAAGGTGTTGCAGCTTTACGTCCGGGGATTGACGAACCAGACCGCCGGGAACGCTTCGGGGATCGGTATCGCCGAGTATTGCCGCTCGGACCTCGTTCGCCAGATCGATCTCGAAAAGACTCGAGTCAACTGCTTGACCGCGCTGCACATCAGCGGCGCCGCGATCCCGGCGAATTGGGAGACCGACCGCGAGATCTTGGACATCGCCGCAGGGCAATCGGGGAGGGCGACCGCCGATTTGCTCCGTTGGATGTGGATCTACGACACGCTGCACGTTTCGGAGCTCCTGTGCAGCGAAGCGTACTTGCACGAGGCGAAGGGACGCGACGACCTGGAGATCGCCGGCCCTTTGGAGCCGTTGCGGTTCGGCCCCGACGGGCAACTAATCGAGGCCTTTGATCATTGAAATCGCGTCGAGCCCGCGACCACTTTTCGACTCCTCACATTCCCACCCCCGCCCCGTCCCGCAAGGTTTGTCACGATGCGTCTTGAAACTTTGATGCGATTCTCTTTCCGCTTGCTCGTGCTCGTCACGCTGTGCAATCCGTTGGCGGCTGGCCCCGCGCGAGGCGAACTCCCATTTCGCAGCGGCGAGCGGATCCTCTTTATCGGCGACAGCATCACCCAGGCCGGCCAATACGCGGCGTTGATCGAAGCCTACTTATGGGCGAGCCGCCCGGAACTCGAACTCGACATCGTCAACGCGGGGCTGAGCAGCGAAACGGTGTCGGGGATCACCGAGCCGATCCACCCCTTCCCGCGGCCGAACGTTCACTCGCGGTTGGGGCGTGCGCTCGAATTGGCCCGGCCCGATTGGGTCTTCGTCTGCTATGGGATGAACGACGGGATTTATCACCCGACGTCCCCCGAGATCATCGACAAGTATCGCGACGGGTTGCGGCAAGTGATCGAACGTGTCAGAGCAGGCGGGGCCAAATTGATCCTGCTCACCCCGCCATTGTTCGACTTCAAGGCACCGCCGATCCAAAACCGGTTGAAGAACGTCGCCAAGGACGAGCCCTTCGGGTACCTCAACCCGCACCCCGATTACGACCAAACGCTCGTCGCCCTCGGCGATGTCGTCAAATCGTTCGCTAAGGAAGAAGGGGTCCAACAAGTGATCGACCTGCATGCCACGACCGATGCCTATTTGAAACGCGTGAAAGCGGCCAAGCCCGATTACACCTATGGCGATGGCGTTCACCCACCCGCGGATGGCCATTTGGCGATGGCGATCGGCATCCTGGAAGGGCTCGGGCAATCGCCGGCCGAGGCGGAGACGATCCTGACTCAGCTCACCGGATTGGCCCCGGCGGACAAGACGGTTGCGCCGACAGAGCCACAGGGTGCGATGGCCCGCAAACTGTTGGACCGTTTCAACCAGCGTTCGGCGGCATACCGTAAAGCGATCGGCGTCCCCGCGCCGATGACCGCGAACGCACCGCCGCTGGACGAGGCGGACCGTGCCGCGGCGGATGCGCGCGTCGAACTGAGACAGCTCATCGCCGCCGCGTACCAGCCACCCGCCGTTTCCCAAACCAGGATCGATCAGGCGAACAAGAAGTGGGCCGAAGAGATCGCCAAGCTCGAAGCGCGCGACAAGTCCGAGTCGTACCCTGATGACGCGATCCTGTTCATCGGCAGCAGCAGCATCCGGATGTGGAAAGGGCTCGACGAAGACATCGCACCCTACCACGGGATCAATCGCGGTTATGGCGGGGCTAGGTACAGCGATCTGGCCGTTTTTGCCCAGCGGCTGATCACCCCGCACGAGTACGCCGCCGCCGTTGTCTTTGTCGCCAACGATGTCGTCGGCAAACCGGCCGACACCCCCTTGGAGGAACTCGATCGGCTCGTGCGACACATCGTCGACGTCTCGAAAAAACACCAACCCGATGCCCCGGTGCTGATCGTGGAAATCACCCCGACCGAGTCCCGGGTCGCGGCTTATCCCCAAATCCGGAAAGCGAATTTCGTCCTGCGAGAAATCGCCCTCACCGAGCCGGGCGTCTT
>JBEIRZ010000266.1:0-6368 GCA_040375695.1 Planctomycetaceae bacterium | reverse complement strand
GGGAGGAGCGGGTCGTTGGCGAGGGGGACGAGGCGTTGGCGGAGCAGTTCGTCCTTCCAGGTTTCGCTGATCTCTTTCCAGAGCGGGGCGTTGCGGCGGAGGGAGGCGAGGAGGTCGTGTTCGATGACCGGGAGGGAACGCGCGATCGATTGTTGCAGCAGCGGCAGGAAGCGGTTGGCGAGATCGTTGCCCGACTGGGCGAAGGCATCGGCGAGGAGTTTGCGGACTTGTTGGCGTTTGGCTTCGGGGAAGAGGACTTGGGCGGTTTCGGCGAGGGAGCCGTTGTAGGCGTAGGCCGTCAGGTCGCACGTGGTGGGGTCGAGGCGGCGATCGTGCCAGCGGAGGGTGACGTCGTCGGTCGGGTTGGGAGATCGCGACGATTGGGGTGTGGGGGTGGCCGATTCGACGTAACCGACTTGGGCCCAAGAGCCGTCGGGGCTTTGGAAGAAGACGGGGTCGCCTTGCACGACGAGCCCCGAGTCGGATCGGCGGGGGACGACGCGATCGGAGCCGAGGGTGTAATTGGTGAGGGCGCGGACGTTTGAAAAGCCACCGAGCCTGCGGACGGCGAAGTCGATGCCCAGCAGGGCGAGCGAGATCGCGAGGCAGGCGATGATGGCACCAACCCGACGCGGCCGCGAATCATCGGCGGGGGAATCGGGATCCGCCGTGGCGAGGTTGGTCATCGGGAGGGTGCACCGGGGGACGGATGGGTTACTTGGCCGGGAGGGCGAAGTCGCCACGGACATCGCGCCAGACGGCGTGGATGTGGTTCGCGGGGTTCCCTTCGGCGTCGGGTTGGACGTTGACCAGTTCGATCAGGAACGAGGGCCCTTGGATGCGGTAGTAGTGACCGATACCCGGTTGGGTCGCACCGGCCCAGGCGAAGTGGATGGCGTCGGGGCCGGCTTCGTCGATTTCCTTGAGGCGTTGTTTGGCGATCGGTTCGGGGAGGACGTTGGCGTAGACCTGGATCAGTTTCATCGTCAGGTCGCGCGAGGCGGCGTCCATGGCAGCGATTTTGATCCCTTCGGGGGCGGTGGGGGTGGCGTGGGGTTGGCCGACGAAGCGGATTTCTTTGGGGGCTTGGGCGTCGATGGTTGCCGCTTTGCGAAGGTCAGCGGACAGGCCGTTGATGATTTGGAAGGCGAAGTCTTCTTCGTCGCGGAGGATGCGGGTCCCTTTGGCGTAGGGGGCATCTTGTTCGCTCATCACGACCGCGGGGTTGGCCGCCATGAATTGGGGGGTGGTCGCGACCACTTGGCCGTCGCGGCAGACGAAGTTCAGCGAGAGGTGGTGGCCTTCGAACGAGAGGCCCCAGGCTTCGGTGGGGGAGGGTTTGCCGTAGATCGTCATGTAGTATTTTTCGGGGTTACGGCGTTCGACGACTTCGGCCTTGTCGGCACCTTCCATTTTGCGCAGCAGCCCTTCGAACTGCATGATCAGTTGCGACTTGGCGTAGCCCGATTCGCTGAGGGCGGCTTTGACGGTCCGCAGGGCGCTGGCCTGTTGGTCCTTGGACATCTCGAACATCGGCAACCCTTTGCGGGTCGGGAGTGGGATGAAGTTCCAGTTCGTCCGTTCGGGGCTGTCGTAAGGGAGGAGGGCTTTTTTCTGTTGGGCTTCGTCGAGGGTTTCGGCCCAGGCGGAGGCGTAGGTCAACATTTGGCCGGCGGGGTCATCCCCGACGCGCATCGCCGCGAGGGCACCGGCGGCGAGGATGGAGACGAGGCCGACGGCGAAAAGTTTGGCGCTAGAGAGATTCATCGAGGTGCGGCTTGGGGGGTTGGTCGGGAGGGACGGGGAGTTGGTGTGGTCGTTGACGACGGATCGGATTTGGGGACGGAGGATCGGGGACGGAGGATCGGGGACGGAGGATCGGGGACGGCGGATCGGGGACGGAGGATCGGGGACGGAGGATCGGGGACGGAGGATCGGGGACGAGTTTCGTGGCGGGCGGGGATTATGGGGCGTTTTTTTGGGGAGGGAAGTTAATGAGGAAGGGGGAGGAGCCGCACCCACGAACGTCGGAAGCGTTATCTTAAGCGTCAGCCGCCCGGATTGCAAAACGCCCGATTGGCCTTGGCGGCTGGCGCGTGGGCAACGGGTCGGCTGGTGAAACTGTTTTTTAGCGATCGTGCCCGAGAGCCGCGGCCCCAAGCGACCTTAGATCAGGAGAAGTAGCGATGCAGCGTCACGTCCATCAAACGGCAAGCGAAGGTCGGCGAGGCCAGCGGCTGTCCCGCCAAGAGCAGCGGGTATGCCCGCAAGAGCAGTTGGTATGCCCGCAAGAGCAGCGGGTGTCCCGGGATTGGTCGCGACCGTTCCGAAGGTGGTCGCCGCTGATCGGGGCGGTGATCGGCGTGGTGTTGGCATCTTCGGTCGCGGGGGCGGGGACGTTCGAGGTGCGGTTGCGGCAGCAGACGCCGGTCGAGCCTGACGGGTCGGAGCGGTATCACCGGGTCGAGCGGGCGGAGGTTTGGGATGGGGCGAAGACGGCGGTGATCGTCTGTGACATGTGGGATTCGCATCACGGTTATCGGGCGGCGATGCGGACGGGAGAGTTGGCACCGAAGGTCAACGATTTGATCGTCGAGGCGCGGGGTCGTGGGGCGACGATCATTCATGCGCCGAGCGATTGCATGAAGGGGTACGCGGACCATCCGGGGCGGTTGCGGGCGATGTCGGTGCCGGGGGTCGAGAAGTATCCCGAGGACATCGCGAAATGGTGTTACAAGATCCCGGCGGAGGAGAAGGCGAAGTACCCGATCGACCAGTCGGACGGCGGGGAAGACGACACGCCGCAGGAGCATAAGGATTGGGAGCAGGAGCTTGTGAAGCAAGGTCGGAACCCCAAGGCGCCGTGGTTGCGGCAGCATGGGGCGATCGTGATCGACAACGAGCGGGATTACGTTTCCGATTCGGGGACGGAGATTTGGAACATCTTGCAGTCGCGTGGGATCGAGCAGGTGATTTTGACCGGGGTGCACACCAACATGTGTGTGTTGGGGAGGCCGTTCGGGCTACGGCGGATGGCGCAGGGGGGGAAGCGGGTGGTGTTGGTGCGTGATTTGACCGACACGATGTACAACCCGGCTTCTTGGCCGTATGTCAATCATTTTTCGGGGAACGATCTGATCGTCGACCACATCGAGCGGCATGTCTGTCCGACGATCAGCAGCGACCAGGTTGTGGGTGGGGGGAAGCCGTTTCGGTTCGCGGGGGATCGGCGGCCGCACGTGGCGATGTTGATCAACGAGCCGGAGTACGAGACGCACAAGACGTTGCCCCCGTATGCGACCGAACCCTTGCGGAAGGATTTTCGCGTCAGCCTGATTTATGGCGACGCGAAGAATGGCGACCTGATGCCGGGGATCGAATTGCTACGCGAGGCGGATGTGTTGTTGATATCGGTACGGCGCCGGACGTTGCCCGCGGATCAGTTGGCGGTGGTCCGTGATTTCGTCGCATCGGGTAAGCCGGTGATCGGGATCCGGACGGCCAACCATGCCTTCCATTTGCGCGGGAAGCCGGCGCCGGCGGGTGCGGCAGATTGGCCGAATTTGGACGCCGAGGTTTTTGGCGGGCATTACACCAACCATTACGGCAACGAGCTCAAGACGATTGTCGAGTTTTTAGAGAAGGCGAATTCGCACCCGATTTTGAGCGGGATCGAGCGGGAGGCGTTCGTCGCGGGCGGGTCGTTGTACCAAGTCTCGCCGCTGAACCCGAAGGCGGAGGTGTTGTTAACAGGGAGCGTCGCGGGGCATCCGGCGGAGCCGATCGCGTGGACCTTTGTCCGAGCGGATGGTGGGCGATCGTTCTACACGTCGCTGGGAGCGCCCGCCGATTTCGAGCACCCGGCATTTCGGCAATTGCTGCACAACGCGCTGTTGTGGGGGGTGGGGGCCGAAGTGGATGCGTCGAAGTGAGGTGGGGTGAATAAAACAACCGGGCCCGAATTGGGTTCGGGCCCGGTCGCGAGTGGGAGACGTTGATCGCCTTGTGATCGATGTGTCGAGGGAACCCGGGATCAACGAGGCGCTTGGATGCCGGCGGGCGCGGTGCTGCTGCGGCTGACCCGTTGGCGGGACATGTCGACGAAGATCGTGGCTTCTTCGGCGACGAGGACCGTTTCGCCGCTGTGGACTTCGGCGCGGAAGCGATGATCGCCGGCGGCATCGGCCTTGGCGACGATCTTCAGTTTGGCTTGGGCCCCCGGTTCGATCCGCGGGATCGGTGCGAATTGGACTTGGCCGGTGGTGATTTCGCCCGTTTGTCCTTCGGTGCGGATCGGTTCGATGCCGTTACCGAATTGGCCGACGACGCGGACGTTTTCGGCCGCCATGCTGCCGTGGTTATGGATCACCAATTCGTAGACGACTTCGGAGCCGACCGGGGCGGGAGCGGGCGGGTCTTGGACGGCCAGCTTGAGGTCAACGATCGCTTCGACGTTAGTATCGAGTTGGACATCGGCGGTGCCGCCGGCGGAGCCTTTGCAAGCGAACGCGAGGCGGTGGGTGCCGGTCTTTTCGACGCGGCAAGTGAAGGCGTAAGGCCTTGATTCGCCGGGTGGGATCGACGGGATCGTCCAGAGGAGTTTGTTGGCATCGACGACGCGGGCGCCGGTGATCCCGCCGAGGTATTTCATGCCGCTGGGGATGCGGAGTTCGGCTTGGACCGATTCGCTGGCGACGCGGCCGGAGTTGACCAGGTCGAGCCCGAATTGGGCTTCGGTGTTCTGGAAGTAAAGCGGTTGGCCGGAGAGGCTCGCTTCGAGGTCGGCGGCGATGACGCTCACCGATTTGGCGGCGACGGCGGTCAGGTCGAGGTCACCTTTGACGTCGCCGTTGATCGCGAGTTTGCCGCGGTCGCGGGCGGTCAGTTCGATCTCGAAGCTCGATTCTTTGCCGGCCGGGATGACGCCGAGTTTTTGGTCGACGGGTGCGGCATTTTCGGGCTTGAGTGTGAAGACGACGTTCGACGCGGTGCCGTCACCGGGGTTGAGTACGCGGATGCGGTAGCGTTGCGATTTGCCGAAGACGATTTCGTCGGGTCCTTCGATTTGGACGGCGAGTTTCGGTTCGCGGACGGTGACGGCGGCGACCTGGTCTTGGGGCGTCATGGTCCAGCGGGTGGCGACATCGAACTTACCCGCCTTGGAAGCTTGGACGCGGATCGACAGTCGTTCGGAGGCACCGGCCTTGAGCGAGTCGACCTTCCACTGGAGTTCTTTTTCGCTGCCGACGCCCAGCGGTTCGACGTTACCCGAGGAGGCGTTGTGACCTTTGACCTCGGCCCATGGCGGGAGGGTCGTGCGGACGACGATCCCGGAGGCATCGGCGGGGCCGCGGTTTTCGACGCGAACCTCGTATTGGATGTCTTGGCGAAGGAGGATTTCGGAGGGGCCTTCGGTCACGACGCGGATGCCGGGGCTCTCCGAGACGGCGAGTTGTTTGGGCGATTGGGTGCGGGGTTGGGAGGCGTCGAGGACTTGTCCCAAGTTCGAGGGGCTCGCGATCACGCCGGGTGGGCGCGAGACGGGGCGGCTGGCGATCTGTTCGGAAATCAGGCCGCTCCCCAGCGGTTGGTCGGCTTGCGCGCCCTCCGAGGTGGTGTCGGATGTGGTGTCGTCGGCGGCCAGGGGGACGGCGGTACCGGTGATCGGGTCGGCGGCGGCCAGATCGCTCGGTTCGGCGCTATCCAGTCCCGCGTTGGAAGGGCTACCCAGTTCCATCGCGACGTCTTGGTCGGTCGAGTCGCGTTGGGCCGCAGGGGCGCCGAGTGAATCAGCGGCGGGGGTGGGAGCGGCGGCGATCGACTGGGCCGATGGGGCATCGGCCGGCTCGAGCTTTGGCATGTTTAGGGACGGCGCGTCCGAGGGGGCCGCGGGCGATGCGATCGTCTTGTCGACCGGGACCTTCGTCAGCGACGCGTTTTGGGCGGGGGTCAGTGGCACGGGGACCGCGGCGACCGATTCGTCCGGCGATGCGATCGGCTCGGACTCGGGGAGGTCCTGCAGCGAGGGTGGGGCGCTGGGGACGGAAGGACGCGGCGGGTTGGCGGCGACCTGCGTCGGTGCAGGCGCCTTAGGCGTTGCGGTCGCTTTGGGCCGCGACGCCGGTGCGGGGGCGGAGGCGTCGGCGATCCGTTCGCTCACGGGGAGCGGCGGTGGCGGCACGGGGATGCGAGGCCTGGAGTTTGGCGCGGCGGCGACCTTGGTCGGTTCGGCGGGCTCGGACTTGGGGACGTTGCCGGGGGTTGGCAAGAGGGGTTCGATTTCCTTGCGGCCGGTCCGACGGCTGCTGGTGTTTTGCGACAACGTCGCACGTGAGTTTGTCACGCCGGTGGTCGGGGTCGATTCGAGC
>JBEIRZ010000418.1:0-3876 GCA_040375695.1 Planctomycetaceae bacterium | reverse complement strand
CCGAATCGGTCCTCATCGATGGCGATCGTGTCGTCGCTACCCCCGGCGGCGAATCGTTCCTCGTCGGATTCAATAAAACTTCCGGCGAACAAACCTTCGCTTCCAAAGGGCACGCCGAACAGGCCCAATACGTCTCGATCATGAAACAGACGATCGGCGAAACCGCCTTCTATGTCACCGCCAGCAAAGCAGGAATCGTCGCCTTCGACGCCAAGTCGGGCGAACTCCTTTTCAGCGATAATTCGACCGGTAACCCCACCGCCGTCATCCCCACCCCCATCCCACACGGCGACCTCCTCTACCACACCAGCGATTACGGCGCAGGCAACGTCCTCCTAAAACTCGCTCCCGGCGCCGCTGACAAACCGGACGAAGCCGGCAAGGTGAAGGTCGAAAAACTCTACGCCATCAAAGAAAAGTCGATGCAAAACCACCACGGCGGCGTGGTCCTCGTCGATGGCACCATCTTCGGTGCCAGCAAAGCCAACGGCGGCGTCTGGATGGCCCAAGAACTCCAATCGGGCAAGACGCTGTGGGAAGAACGGATCCGCCCCAACCGCAGCGGCTCGATCGCCTTCGCCGACGGTCGGCTCTATTGCTACAACGACGAAGATGCCACCGTGATGCTGGTCGAACCGAACAAAACCGAATTCAAAAAGGTCGGCCAGCTCAAACTCCCCGCCACGACAAAGACCGATCGTGGCAGCGGCGCGATCTGGGCCCACCCCGTCATCGCCGATGGCACCCTCTTCCTCCGGGACCAAGAACTGATCTTCGCCTTCGACATCACCCGCATGGAATGAACCGTACGAGATCACTCGTACGAAATCAATCGTACATAATGACTTTTCGGCCGGCCTCAACCGCCCCGGGCCGCAGCCGCCCACATCGCGGGTACCTTCGGCTCGCGAAGGGGCAATGACAGGGCCGATCAATAAAGCCTGTCGTTAATCGTGGCAACACAGTCCCACCAACAGGCGATCGGCTACCCGCACGGACTCTAACCCTCAACAGCGCTCATACCGCCCACCGCATCTGCTGGCGAACACCCTAGCGGCAAATCAATGTCGCTTCTTCGGCTTGTAGATCTCGGTCGCGGTCCCGAAGTGGACCTCGCCGGCATTCATCAACGTTTCGCTTAACGTCGGGTGCGGGTGGACGGTCTCGGTGATGTCCTGCACCTCACACCCCATCTCGATCGCCAGCACCGCTTCGGCGATCAATTCGCCAGCCCCAGACCCGACAATCCCGCAACCCAAAACACGACTCGTCTCGGGATCGACAAGCCATTTGGTCAACCCGTCGGTACGGCCCAAAGCCTGCGCCCTGCCGCTCGCCGCCCACGGATAAACTTCGACGTCGACGCTGCGACCTTCTCGCTTCGCCTGATCTTCCGTTAAGCCGGCCCACGCGATCTCGGGGTCGGTAAAGACGACCGCCGGGATCGCCAACTTGTCGAACGACGCCGCCTTCCCAGAGATCACTTCCGCCGCCACCCGACCCTCGTGCGCCGCCTTGTGTGCGAGCATCGGATCGCCCGCGACATCGCCGATCGCGAAGATATGCGGGTCGGCCGTCCGCTGCTGACGGTCGACCTCCACGAACCCCCGCTGGTTGACGACCACCTTGGTGTTCTCTAACCCCAACCCGCGAGTCACCGGACGACGCCCGACCGATACCAATACCCGGTCGTAACGCGCATGGTCGTATCGACCCGGCCCCTCAAAAGTCACTTCCACCTGGTTGTCGACCTCGGCGAGCGACCCGACTTTCGTGTTCAGATAAATCCGCCCCTCGAAGAGCGCTTCGATCCGCTTCGCCAACGGCTTCACCAGGTCGCGATCAGCCCCCGGCAACAACCCTTCCGAAAGCTCGACGACCGACACCTTGCTCCCCAGCCGCGCATAGACCGAACCGAGCTCCAAGCCGATGTAACCGCCGCCGATCACGAGCAACGTCCCGGGGATGTCTTTCATCGCCAACGCCCCGGTGCTGTCCATCACCCGGTCCGACCCGACATCAAAACCCGGCGGGATCGCGGGAACGCTCCCCGTCGCGATCACACAGTAATCGAAGGTCAGCACCCCGCCTTCCGGGATCCCCGATTCGGCACCCGTGTCGACCGGATCCAGCTTCAGCGAGTTGCTGCTCAAGAACGAGCCGCGGGCGCGGATCACCTTGACCCCACGCCGCTTCGCCAACCCCGCCAAGCCTCCGGTCAGGTTGCTGATCACCTGATCCTTGCGGGCCCTCAACTTGTCGACATCGACCTTCGGCCGGTCGCCGTACTGAACCCCCCACTCATGCGCCAACTCGTCGACCTCGCCGATCACTTTGGCAACATGCAGGAGCGCTTTGCTGGGGATACAACCTCGGAGCAAACAGGTGCCGCCGAGCCGCGGATCGGCTTCGACAATCGTCACCTCCAACCCCTCGTCGGCCGCCAAAAAAGCAGCCGCGTATCCGCCCGGACCGCCACCCAATACGACAACCGGACAATGCATGAAGATCGACCTATCGGCTGAGGAATTCGACAACGCTGTTCGCGTCCACCGGCAAACTGATGTCACTGGGACCAGGTGCCCCGAGCATCGTGACCCGCAGGTTTTCGCTGTCCATCGAAACCCAGTCCAAACCGTCCGGCGGCTGATTCGCGATCACGCCACGATACAAATCGCGGACGTTGTCCCGGCCGACAACTTCGATCACATCGCCAGGTCGCAGCAAATACCCGGCCTTGGTGACCTTGACACCGTTGACGCGGAAATGCCCGTGAGACACACCCTGCCGCGCTTGTGGCCGCGTCTTGGTGAACCCGGCCCGCCGCACGACGTTGTCTAACCGCCGCTCGCAGGTCAACAACAACTGCTCGCCGGTGTTCCCCGGACGATGGCGGACCATCTCGAAGTAATGCCGAAGCTGCCGCTCGCCCAGCCCATAGTAATACTTGATCTTTTGCTTCTCCGCCAAACCGGCACCGTACTGGCTCGGTCGCCGCCCGGCTCGGTTGTGCATCCCCGGGGGGGTCGCACGACGGTCGCTGGCACGGGTCGCTCCGGCATTTTCAAACAGCATCGCCCCAAAACGGCGATTCACGCGGGCCTTCGGCCCTGTGTAACGTCCCATTCTCTCTCAGTCCTCTATGGTGTTTCGGCCAAAACCGTCCGCAAAATGCGTCAGCTTCAGACCGGAACCTGCCACAACACCCCATCACGGAAGGTCGCGAGCCGGCTCAGCTTGGCACGATCCGAATTAGGCGGCGGAAACGCTCCGCCGTCGGTCGCACCCGATTTCCAGGTTTCTTTCAGCTTTCCGGCGACGATGCACGTCGCAACGGAAGCCGCAGTGTGGTCATTTAGCCCCCAATTTGCAAGGCCACCCCGTCCCCGTCTCCCACCCTCCCAAGCGACCGCTTCCCCGCGAAACGACCCCGAAAGCCCTAGCCAGTGGGTGTGGCGTGCGGTAACCTTCTCTCAGCGGTGGCTCGCCCATCCGGACCCCCCCGCGCCCGTGGCACAATTGGATAGCGCGTCGGCCTCCGAAGCCGAAGGTTGTGGGTTCGAATCCCGCCGGGCGTATTTGTTCAAAATCTTAGTTTTTCTTATAACGGAACATGGCATTTGTTCCCCGTGGGAGGCCGGTAGCGTGGCACGCACCGCAATGCGGAAAACGGTCCATACCGTTTTACACCGGGATCGAATCCCCGCCGCGGTATGTCAACGCAAATCCCAAGCACTGCCACTTTTCACATTCGCCACTGGAACGCGCGATGACCCGGCTGATCTGCTGCTTCGGTCTACTCCTCTGCGTCATGCCCACCCTCTGCCAAGCAGACGACCAGGCATTGCCCGCGGCAATGCAAGGGACTTGGCTCGT
>JBEIRZ010000240.1:0-6820 GCA_040375695.1 Planctomycetaceae bacterium | reverse complement strand
GGCTTGATCGTTTTCGGTCGGGACGTTGTTGTTGGGGGTCGAGTTGCTGTCGAACTGATCGACGGCGAAGACTTCGGCGGTGACGGTGATCGAATTGGGGGCGTCGTAAATCGCGATCAGGTCGAGCGTCGCGTTGGCCCCCTTGGCGAGCCCGGGGAGGCTCCAGAGCGACGAGCCCGGGTTGTAGGAACCGACCGAAGGGACTTGTGAATCGTAAGTCAGCCCGGGGGGTAACGGCACCTTGACGCTGATGTTCGTCGCGTTGGAGGGGCCGGCGTTGGCGAGTCTCAGCGAGAACTTGATCGGCTTGTTGATCAGCGCCTTGGTCGGGTCAGCCGTCATCGTCAGCGACAGGTCGATCACGGGAGGGGTCACGGTCACCGTCTCTTGATCGTCTTCACCCTCGATGCCGTTCCCTGGGGTGCTGTTCGGGTCGGCTTGGTCGGATTGGAGCACCTGCGCCGTGAGGCTCTTGGGCCCGCGTGAATCGACGCGAGCGGAGAGCAACAGCGTCGCGGAAGAGCCCGCGTTGATCGAACCGACGGTCCAGCGCCCGGTCCCTTGCTGGTACGTCCCTTGGCTGGGGTTGGCCGCGGTGAAGGTCAGGCCTGTCGGGAGGAGCGCCCCGACGACAACACCGGTCGCGGTGTCGGGCCCCGCGTTGTTGACAACGATCGTGAAGGTGACGACTTCATCGACGTTCGGTTCGAGGTTGCTGGCTGAATTCGAGAGCGACAGGTCGGCCGATCGGACGCGGATCGTGACGCTCGCTTGGTCGTCTTCGGTCGGGACGTTGTTCCCCGGTGTCGAATCGGGATCGGGCTGATCCGAAGCGATCACCTCGGCCGTCACCGTGACGGGGCTGACCGTTTCGATCGACGTTACCAAAGTCAGTCGGACGCTGGCACCTGCCGCGAGGGTGGGGACGGTCCAAATGCCGGTCGAGGCGTTGTAGGTCCCGCCGGTGAAGCTGTTGCTTTGCAGGCGTAAGCCCGAGGGGACCGGGATTTTGACTTGGACACCCGTCGCGGTGCTGGGGCCCGCGTTGGAGAGCGTCGTCGTCAACGTCACCTGTTCGCGAAGGTTCGGCAACTGGTTGTTGGCCGTTAAGGTCAACGACAGGTCGGCGAGTTGTGGCGTGATCGAGAGGCTCGCGTAATCGTCCTCGCTGGTGTTGTTGTTACCGGGGGTCGAGTTCGGGTCAGGCTGGTCGCTCGTTTGGACTTGTGCGACCATCGTTAACGTCCCGCCCACGGTCGGCGTGGCGGTCAAACGGAGGCTGACTTGGTTCCCGTTAGCGATCGTGCCGATCGTCCAGATGCCGGTCGAAGCGTCGTAAGAAGCGGCGTTGCCACCGGGGTCTTGCGTCGCCGAGACGTATTGGAGTCCGACCGGCAGGCGGGCCAGTACCGTCACCCCTGTGGCGTCGTTCGGCCCGGCGTTGCGAACGGTGATGGTGAATGTCGTGTCGGCATTCAGCCCCGGTTTGTTGTTATCGACTGCCATCGCCAAAGAGAGGTCGGCCGCCTCGACCGCGACGGAAACGCTCGCCTGGTCGTTCTCGTTCGGGTTGTTGTTCCCCGGCGTCGAATTCGGGTCGGGCTGATCCGAAGCGATCACTTCGGCGACGAATTGCTGCGGCCCGAAGGCGTTCATTTTGACGCGGACGGTCAGGTTAGAAGACGCGCCGGCAGCGAGCGATCCGACGGTCCAGACGTTGTTGCTAAAGGACCCTTGACCTGGCGCAGCCGAGACGAAGGAGACACCTGCGGGGAGCGGCAGACCGACACGGACGCCCGTCGCCGTCGATGGGCCCGCGTTGTTGATCGTCAACGTCAAGAAGATCTCTTGGTTGATCCCCGGTTTGAGGTTGCTGGCCGTCATCGTCAAGGACAAATCGGCGGCCTGGGCGGAGACCGTTGCCGAGGCCTGGTCGTCTTCGGTCGAAACGCCGTTGCCGGGTGTGCTGTCGGGATCGAACTGGTCCGATTTCGAGATTTCTGCCGTCAACGTCGTCGGCCCGATCGCGACGACTTGCGTGACCAAGGCGAGGGTCGCCGTACCGCCGTTGGGGATCGCCCCGACGGTCCAGATGCCGGTCGACGCATTGTACGATCCGGTGCTGGGGGTCGAGTTTTGGAAGGTCAAGCCGGTCGGGATGGGGACGGTGACTTCGACCCCGGTCGCGCCGTCTGGGCCGGAATTGCGGACGGTCAAGGTGAAGGTGCCATTCGAGTTCAGGCCGACCGATTGGTTCGCCGGCGCGATCGAAAGTGACAAATCGGCCGATTGGAAATTGCTGAAATCGTACGTCTTGACCGTCGGGCCGATCGCCCCGACGAGGTTCGTCGCGCCGTTGACGTTGGCAGCGCCGGTGATCTCCATTTCGATCGCCCCGACGCGGCTGAAATCGGCCGCCCCGCCGCCGCTTGCCGTGAAGGCGCTGAACGGGATGTATTCGAGGCTCGATGCTTCGCCACCCGTATCGGGGATCGCGAGGACGCCGGTCGATAACCGGTTCGCCGTCCCGGAGACGTTGTCATTGGTGTAAATACGGATCGTCGCCGTGCCGTTGGGGGAATCGGCACCGACCGCCAATCGCAACCCCGTCGCCTTGCCGCCGTTGGTCAAGTCGACCGCGTTCAAGCCATTGTCCTGGATCACCGCGGCATCACCATCGGCACCGTCCCATGACACGAGCCGTCTCCCTTGGCCGGTTTGCAGCGAATCGAAACTGAGGAACCCTGGCAGCAACGGGTCGTTGACGCTGATTTGCACCCGGCCGTTGACCGATGTCTTGTTGACCAACACGTCGCGTTCGCCCCCGATGATCTCTGCCACCGGACCGGGGACCGATGATTTGGCGGGGACGCCGTCGTTGGTGTCGTCAAAGACGAGCTGTGGCGATGCGTTGAATGAATCGATCACCGTGAAGAGCTCACCCGCCCCTTCGTCCGCCGTGATCCGGATCAAAGGGCTGACCGATTGGCTCAGCGGTTTGCCACCTGCTTGCTGCTGGGGCTGCTGCAAGAAATAGCTCCCCGCCGCGACACGCTGGAAAGCGTACTTGCCGTCCGAGGCCGATGTGACGCTGGTGACCAACGTGTCGCTTCCGGCGTTGAACGTCCCGTCGCCATTGTCCCGGTACAAATTCACCGTCGCCCCTGCGACCTCCTCGCCGGGGTTGAAACCGTTGCCGTTGAGGTCGCGGTAAATGCGACCTTCGATCGACGACAGGTCGGTCGGTGCCGCGAATGGCAATCGGGTCTCAAGCCGCTCGAGCAACAATCGACGCCGCGATCTACGCCATCCTTCACGCCGCTTTGGCAAGGCCGTTTTGGACGCGGAGGGCTCGGCGAAAGATCCGAAAAGACGATGTACAAGTCGTTTGAACACGGCTGATCTGAATTAGGGCATCTGGGAGAATTGGGTTAGCCACGGCGACTTTATGAAGTGAGTTGTGATGGCTAACCGTGCGACCCGCAAGTACCTAGGCATCGAATGCGTTAAGCTGGGTGGTTCTGATAAAATGCCGGTCAGCCGCGATGGGCATTTTCTGCGAGACGTGACCCAAATCCGCGCGGGTCAAAACCCAAATTTGCGCGGGGCAAAGCCCAACTTTGCGCGTGGCAAAACCCAAATCCGCGCGGGTCAAAGCCCGATGGCGAGCAATTCGCCTTCGCGTGAAGAGGTGCCTCGGCGGCAGAAGAGGACGCGATTGGAGAGTGCGGGCAACGCCTTGTAAGTCCCTTCGGGGAGTGCGCCGACGGCCAAGGATCGGAACGCTTTCGGCTCGGCCGCAAACAGTTCGATTTTCCCATCGGTCTTTTGGGCGATGATGCGATCACCCGCCGCGATCAGGTGGGCCGTGCCATAACCGGGCTGCTCCCAAGCGACTTCGCCGTCATCGAAGCGGACGCATAGCAACCCCGCGTCGCCGATGTCTTCACGCCCGGTGATCGCGTACAGGTGATCGCCGACGCGGACGGGGGTCGCGTATTGGCTGCTGATCACTTCTTGGGATTTCCACAGGTCGCGAGGCGGGTCGCTCGACATGTCGACCATTCGGCAACCGATCCCATAAGACGAAGTGACGAAGACGCGCGACCCATCGACCAGTGGCGTCGCCGCATTAACGACCGGGCCACGCCGTCCGAAATCGAAACGCCCTACGAGTTCACCCGTTTCGGGCCGGAGCATCACGCCGCGCAGGCTCATCACGACCAGCACCCGATCTTCGTTACCGTCGCGGATCAAGACCGGCGAGGAATAATTCGCCTTTTCGTCGGTCCCTTTCCAAAGTGTCTTGCCATCGGCGAGGTTCAGCCCGACGACCCCTGCCCCATCGCGACCACCCACCGCGGCGATCACCACATCCCCCACCACGATCGGGGTGCTGCCGAACCCGAAATAACCGTCCTCCGCGTCGTAATCATCGCGCAAGCCCCTCGACCAAATCGGTTTGCCGTCGGCCATCTTCACGGCGTGCATATTTCCCGCGGCGCCATAAACGATGACGCGATCCGCCGTGACGACCGGCACGCAGCGCGGCCCTTTGTCCGGATCGACCCCGCCACGATAACTCGCCGGAAAGGCGGCCCGCCAAAGACGTTTGCCATCGGCGGTATCGAGACAATCGAGGCACTCCTCGTCCCCCACCCGATGCCAAAGCAGCACCTTGCCATCCGAGACCGCGACCCCGGCGTATCCCGCGCCGCATGCCACCCGCCATTTGACCTTCGGCTCACCCGCCCAAGGTTCGATCGATTCCCCCGCCGCCTGGCCGTCGCGCCCCGGACCGAGGATCTGTGGCCAATCGCCCGATTCGCACCGCACGCCCCACCCCAACGCCGCGACCAAGCCGACGACCGATGCCGCTGCCAACCAACCCACCGAAGCGAATCTTTTCATCACCACCACTCCTCGCTCGTCCCCTCGCCGACGCTCCGTTACCCAGTCGCGAAGCTCCGTTACTAAGTCGCGACGCTCCGTCAACCGGCTCAATGAGTATACCAATTACCAAGCCTCCGGCGGACGCCTCGTCGGGGTTCACTGCTCGAATCGACCGCCGCGAAATGAAATCGTTGACGCCGCGGGTCAGCCCCCAGCGGCCTTGTTGAGCCGCAGGTTCTCGAACCAGTACAGCCCGGACTTCCCTGGCGCGACGATGTCTTCATCGCCGTCCTGGTCGAGGTCACGGATCACCATTTGCAAACCGGTCCCCGCGGAGCCGCGACGGAAATCGACCATCGCGTCGCGTTGTTCCGGGTTGGCCGGCGCGGCAGGGGCGGGCTCGCCGCGATAGATGACCGTCTTGACCCACTTCGACGCCCCGCGGTCAAAACGGTAATGGTACAGGCAGGGGGCATCGGTCGCCCCCGGTTCGCTGGCATGGGCATAGATCCGTTTGCCGGTGAGGAATTCTTTCGTCCCATCGCCGTCGAAATCGGTGAGGTGAAGGACGTGGACCTGCGAGAACGAATCATCGATCGACTCTTGGGTCCAAACCCGTTGCCCCTGGGCATCGACCGATTGCTTCGACCAGAACAGCCCGAAGTTGTGACCGGTCCCCCAAGCGATGTCGGTATCGCCGTCGCCGTCGAAATCGTGACCCAGGATCTCGATGCTGGCCGCCCCGAGGTCCCATTCCGGGTGGAATTGCCACTCGCCATCACGGCCGGCGGGTTGTTCGTACCACCCCTTGGGGACGATCAGGTCGATCCGGCCATCACCGTTGATATCGCCGTGCCCCATCCCGTGACCCGCGCCGGCCGGCGACAATTCGCGATACTTCCACTGGACGGTCGGCTTGCTGGCGATCAATTCATAGAAGCCGACCCGATTCCCGACGTTGGGAAAGAAGACCGGTTTGCCATCGCCGTAGAGATCAAGGAGGTAAGCGGTTTCCATCGACCCAGGGTTGTCGATCAGGTGTTCGGTCCAAGGCTTCGTCGGGTCGCTGGGCTGTTCGACCCAGGCGACCTTACGGCTGAAGTAGGCGCACGTGACGATGTCGGTGCGGCCGTCCCCGTTAACATCCAACGGCGAGTCGGCAAAGTCTTCGTAGTAATGCGGGTTCGTCCCCTTCGAGACTTCTCGGACCTGATGCCAAGTCCATTTCGGCGCTTGGTACCAGGCGTCACCGCAGAAGACATCGAGCAACCCATCGCCGTTGAAATCGGCGACCCCGGCCGCTTCGAACGGCGAGCGGTCGTTGATCGTCTGTTTTCGCCAACCCGCATCGACGACCGGGCCATCCTCGCCCAAGGCCGCTGAGTTGACTCCGCAAAAGACGAAGCAGAGGCCCGCGACATGCGATCGGACGACAGACCAAAGCGGCGAGGCACCCGACGACCATCCCGACGAACAAGGCGACGAACAAACGAGGGACATCTCAACGCTCCATGGCGGTTTCGAAACGGATCGCGCGATCCACACCCGCTATTGTGGCCGCCCCGGACTCCAAGTGGAATGCCAGGGCTTCGATCCCCGATTGGCCTGTCGAACGACGGTTGGCCTGTCGAGCAACGGTTGGCCTGTCGAACAACGGTTGGCCTGTCGAACAGGAAGCTCGATCGTTCGGGCCGAGCTCCGAGATCAGCCGCCGACAAAGGGAACGGGGACGAGCACCGCGTGCTGCTGGACCCAGGTCGGCAGCCCGTCCCAACTGACGATTTGCGAAAGGGCGACGAAGGCGAGGTAGGTCACAACGATGGGGAACAGCAGCGTCCGCGCCACCCCCCGCGACAGGGCTCCCCACCAACCCTGCCGGGGCTCGCGGCCGCGGGCACGCCGCAGCGCCAAACCGCAGGCGATTCGG
>JBEIRZ010000306.1:0-5551 GCA_040375695.1 Planctomycetaceae bacterium | reverse complement strand
GGCTCCCGGCGGTGTCCTCCCACCGACCGGTTACGCCGCCCCGCCAGCATCGACCTATTCCGGCGGCGCGTACGGCCCGCCACCGACCGCGGGTGGCTACAGCGGCTTGCCACCGACGCTCCCCCCGAGCCAATACACCACGCCTCCACCGGCCACATTCGACCCGTACCAATCCCCGGCCGGTCAGGCCCCGACGAGCACTTTCGGCGGCGGGCCAACCCCAAGCTTCGGGATGGGGAATCCCGGGTTTGGCACCGCTCCGTCCCCCTACAACCAACCCTATGGCGCACCCGGCTACCCGCCGACCGCCTACCCTTCCTCCGCACCCAACAGCCTCTACCCGACCGGGATCGTCCCCAGCGGTTCGGTTTGGGGGCCGACAGGGCTGATCCCTTCGGCGATTTCGTTCCGGCGCGGCCCACGGCTCGAAGCGGCTTGGATCTATGACGACAACGATGCCAACGCGGTCGAGATGACCGAATTCGATGCCACGGTCGGCTTCGCCCTTCCCGACTTTTTCCGCTCGGGCCAACCGCTCGTGATCTCGCCCGGCTTCGGGATTAATTTTTTAAACGGCCCCAACAGCTCGACCGGCGCCGACCTCCCGGGCGAAGTCTACTCGGCCTACACCGACCTCCAATGGTCGAGCGACCCGAACCAGATCTTCAGCGTCGACCTTGGCGTCAGGTTGGGGGTGTTCAACGATTTCGACGTCGATTTTTTCGACGGCTTCCGTATCCCTGCCCGCGCCGTCGGTAACTTCCGATTGTCTCCCTACACGACCTTCAAGGCCGGTGTCTATTACCTCGATCGCAACGACGTCGATTGGCTCCCCGCCATCGGAGTCCTCTACGTCCCTTCGGCGACAACCCGAGCCGATATCTTCTTCCCCGAACCGAAGATCTCGAATTATCTGACGACCTTCGGTACCAGCGACGTGTGGTGGTACATCGGCGGTGAATACGGCGGCGGTAATTGGGAAATCCGCCGGGCCAGCGGTAAACAAGAGAGCGTCGATATCAATGACATTCGCGTCGTCCTCGGCCTGGAATGGGGCCGCAACGACCTCCTCCGCTCCGGCGTTCACACCGGATTCGTCGAGCTCGGTTACGTCTTCGACCGCGAGCTCTACTACAGCACCAGCACCTACAACAACATCAAGATGGACGACACGTTCATGATCCGCGGCGGGATCAATTTTTGACGCGATGATCTTTCCCGCGTCCGGCCGCTATAATCTTTTAATCGCTCCCCATCCCTTTCGCATCCTGAGCCATGAAGCCTACGACCCAGACCGATTTCGCGATCATCCCGACCCGCGACGAGATCGCTTCCGTCGAACGTGAGATCCGATTCTTTCCCTCGACAACGACCTCACCGCGGATGCTGTCCCGAGAGCAACTCGCCTCCTGGAACACCGACGGCTACCTCGCCCCCCTCGACGTGCTGACCCCCGACGAGGCGATCGATTATCGCCTCTATTTCGACGACCTCCTCGCCCAAGCCCTCGCGGCGGGGAGAGACAGCTATTCGATCAGCAGCGCCCACATGAAACATGGCCGCGTCTGGGACCTGCTGAATCACCCCAACATCGTCGGGCCAATCCGCGACATCCTCGGCGAAAACGTCATCGGCTGGGGCGCGCACTTTTTCTGCAAGATGCCCGGCGACGGCAAGAGCGTCGATTGGCACCAGGATTGTAGCTACTGGCCGTTGACCCCGACCAAAGCGATCACCGCATGGTTGGCGATCGACGACGCCGACCTCGAAAACGGCTGCATGGAAGTCGCCGTCGGTTCCCACAACCAAGGGCTGATCCCGTTCGAGACGAGCGACTCCGGCTCCGCGAACGTCCTCGACCAATCGGTCAAAAACCCGCAGCGCTTCGGCACGATGCGAGCCACGCCCCTGATCGCCGGCCAAATGTCACTCCACAGCGACCTCCTGTTGCACGGGTCACTCCCCAACAACAGCACCCGACGCCGCTGCGGGTTGACGCTCCGTTATTGCCCCGCCGATGTCCACGCCTATCTCGGTTGGAACCAGAAAGGGGTCGTCGTCAGCGGTCATGCCGATCCCGATCGCTGGCCGAACCTCCCCAAGCCGTCGACCCCCTGAACCGAACCCCTGAACCGAACCGCGCGTACCCGATCCGCCAGCCCGATCGCCGCGACGATCGATAACACGGGGATCGCCGGCGCTCGCATCCGTAAGTTGCACCAATAAAACGTGTGCACCGCCAACAGCGACAACACCAGCGCTGCCGCCGCGGCATAACGCGGCGTGATGATCTCCCTCCCGATCCGCCATAACCCGCACAGGATCAACAGCGTGATCGCGACGTAATAAAGCGTCACCGCGACAACGGCCAACGTCGGCAATCGTCCCGCTCCGACAAACCCCTTCCCCTTGTCGTCGCTTTTGCCCCCCAGCGTTGCGTTTTTGCCCGAATCGCTACGAGCATCATCACCAACATTCGCCACCGGCGTCGGTTGCTGGGGCATCGGTCCCAAAAGCCTGGTCCAGCGAAAGAGGCAAGCCCGCAGGAATCCCGTCGGGTCCCGCGCGATCGCACCCTTGGCCGCCTCCTGTGCCAAGCGGTCTTCCGCCACCTCATCCCCTCGACGCGGCCTTCGAACTTTCCAATCGGGTGATGCCGCGATCGCTTCCGCCGAACCCGGCCCAATCTCCCAAAACGCTTCCGTCCTCGGGTCCGATTCTTCCCACCGTCGCCACGCCGCGAAAAACGGCTCCGGGTCAAACGCCTCGCCATACGCCCCGTCGCGAACGTAATCGAGCAGCGGCGGGTTGTTGGCTAGCAACAACGTGTAACCCCCATGCGAAGTGGCCCAAATCGGGTGCCCGATCACACGCCAATTCCTCAGCGTCCACCCCCCCACAAAAACGCCACACACGATCGCAAGCACCACGGCCAAACGCAACGGCAAGCCGGTCGACAACAACGTCAGGTACCCGATCAACAGCACCGCCCACACCAAAAACGTCGGCCGACAAAGGTAGGCCAAACCCAACACCACCCCCAAAATCACCCCGTCACGCCACAGACCCGTCGGACGATTTTGTGTCGCCTCACCCGCTGCGTTACGCCCACTTACCAATCCCGAAACGTCGAGCGCATCGGTGCAGCGGGCCCACAACCAAACCGCCGCCGCGGCCAGGGCCGTGGCGAGCGTTTCGGTCATCACCCGCGTCGACGATTGCATCAGGATCGGGTCGATCGCGACCAACCCGCCCGCGGCAAACGCGACTGGCCAAGCGGAATGCCACGGCGCTACGGAAAAAACTTGCGTCGCGGCAACACCCTGCGGCTCGCCCTCCCTAACGCCCGATGGCCAGCCCCTCGGCGACCGCGCCAACCAACGCATCGCCGCGAGGTACGTGAACCCTACCGTCGCCACCCCCAACCCCAGGTTCAACACCCCGTACGCCACCCGCGACCAGAAGACGCTTTTCGCCCCGGACGGGTCCAAAAAGTCGCCGCTAAAGCTTATGATGAGCTTGCGTACTAGACTTAGCACCGCCGGATAAAGCGGCGGTCGGAACGCCGTGGCAACCGGCCGCCCATCGTCGCCGGTCAAACCCAGCGTCCCGGTTTGGGCGAGCGTCACGGCGATCCGGTCATAAGCGTCCGGGTCAGAACGAAGCCCGTCAAAATCGATCACAAAAAACAGCGACCGGATCGCGGCCGCGATCAAGAGCAACAATACCAGCGGCATGCCCAACCCCGACAACGGACGTCTCGACCCCCACGCTTCGGTACGAGACGACTCGATGACGTGCGGTTCGATTTGTGACATGGAATGGACAACGGTTAAAGATTGATCGACGTGCAACCTCCCGACCAACCGGCTGATCCCGGATCCGACCGCGGCGGTCTCCCGCCCGAGCGCTCGAACCGAATCGCGAGCGGCCCGAAGCTCGACTCCGAGTCGGTCGCGTTGGCGGCCGATCGGTTGGTCGCTTGGCGTCTCCCGCTGGCGCTGCTGGGGCTGGTCATTCTAGCCGCCGCTTGGCCCCTGTCGGCGGGGCTGCGGATGAATCGCACGATCGACCAAATGTTCGCTCCCGATGACCCGGGGCTGTTGGCCTACCAAGAGCTCCGCGAATCCTTCGGCGGCAATGCCGTGGTGATGCTGGTTTATCGCGACAACGAACTCTTCACCCCCGCCGGGATCGAACGCGCCAAAGCGCTATCCGAGCGTGTCCAATCGGTCCCCGGTGTCCGCGGCGTCCTTTCGATCGACGAGCTGAACGACGTCCTGGGGGTCATCCGCCCCGCAGGTCTGGGCCGCGCCGCCAACGCCCAAGCAGCCCCGCTCCTGCGTGACCGCGACCCCGTGGCTCGTGAATTTGACCGCCTCTTCGTCGGCTACACCCACTCCTCCGACCACAAGCTCGGTTCGATCGTCGCCCTCCTCGATGTCTCCGACCAACAACGCGGCTTCGCCGATGCCGTCCGCGGGCTCGGCGAAATCACCCGCGACATGCCCCCAGGGACGACCGACGCCGTCCTCGTCGGCGAACCGGTCTTGCTCGAACAAGGGTTCGACCTGATCCAACGCGACGGCGAACGACTCGCTTGGCTGACCGTAGCGCTACTTTCGCCCTGCGTTCTGCTCCTGATCCGCTCGCTCCGGTTCGTCGTCCTCCAAGCGATCGTGATCCTCTGGTCGGTCGCAGTGACCCGCGCCCTTTTACAACTGCTCGGCTTCGAATTGTCGCTCGTCTCTTCGATCCTCACGGCGCTCGTGACGGTCATCGCCGTGACCTCGGTGATCCACCTCGGCAGCGCCCAGCGCGCCTTCCGCCAACGCGGTTATCGCATCAAAACGGCGACGACCCGCGCGATCGCTTGGATCATGCCGCCGATCTTCTGGGCCTGCGCCACCGACGCCGCAGGCTTCATCTCGCTGTCGCTCTCCGGGATCGCCCCCGTCCGCGAATTCGGCGTGATGATGGCGATCGCGTCGATGGCGGTCTTCGTCGCGATCCTGCTGTTCACGCCGTTGATGATCACCGGCGGGTCGCAACGGTTCGACGCACTCCAACGTTTCGGACAACGGTTCGATCCTAAAACCGTCGGCGGGATCGGTTACCGAATCCGCAAAGGGGCGCTGCGATTGGCCGTCGTGATGGTCCGCCACCGCCGCGCGATGATCGCGCTGACAGCAGTCCTTCTGGGGATCGTCTTTTTGGGGGTCAACCGGCTCGAAATCGAATCGAGCTTCCTCCGCAATTTCCGCCAATCAAGCCCGTTGGTCGCGGCCTATCAAATGGTCGAAAGCGAATTCAGCGGCGCGGGGGTTTGGGACATCGTCCTCGACGCGCCCGACTCCCTTTCCGGCCGTTACATGGACCAGGTCCGCGATCTCGAAGGACGCCTTCGCGGGATCGAAATCGACGGCCAACGCCTGACCAAAGTCCTCAGCCTCGCCGACGCCGACAAGATCGCCAGCAGCATCACGCTGCTCCGCTTCGCACCCCCATCGGCGCGCCTCGCCGGGATGCGGACCGCCATCCCCGAATTCAG
>JBEIRZ010000352.1:0-4732 GCA_040375695.1 Planctomycetaceae bacterium | reverse complement strand
TCACCACTGCCCAGTCGCTGCTGTCGCTGCCGGCCGACGCGATCCAGCCTCATCCGTATGAGGTGCTCGGCTTGCAACCGGGCGAGCCCGACCCGCAAGTCATCGCCGCGGCGATCCGCGCGAAGATCCAGCAGTTGAACGAAGCCAAAGCGAACTCCGACCCCGTCGCCTGGAAACAGGCCGCAAGCTGGGTCAATTCCGCGCGAGCCAACCTCAACAACGCCGTCCTCAAACAACAGCTTGACCTCAAGCTCGGGGTAATCACCCGGCCGACGACGGCGACCCCGGCAACCCAACCGCCCACCGCCGCCTCGCCAGCCCCAACCCGCCCCCAGCCATCGCCCCCAGCCGCCGCGACAAAGCCCCCAGCCCGCCCACCCGCGAGCACCGGCGGGCCCGTTAAGACCAGCGGCCCCACCCACGCCAATCCGAACGCCAACACCAATGGGACCACGGGGGCCAAGAGAGTCGCCCAACCCACGGCGGACCCATTACCTCGAGCGCTGCGCATCGACGGGGCAGGGGCCGATCAAGAACCCCCGCCGGAAATCAAACGCCCCTTCATCGAATTTCGCCCCGGCCACACCGTGATGCCGATCTTCCGCGGCTCCTGGCAAGCCGCAGGGCTCGGGCCCGAACCACCTCCTCCACCCCCGCCGCTCGTTTTCCCGATCACCCCCGAAGAATACGCCCAAGCCGTAGCGGCATACGCGGCAAACCCGTCGGCCGGGTCACCGACGCCACAGAACCCGGCGACACGAAACCCAACGACACCGCGGGCGCCCGCGACACAAACACCGCGGGCTCCCGCGACACAAACACCAGCACCACAGGCGCGAGCGTCACAACCATTTTCGCCGCAAGCCCCTCGGACCACACCGAACGACACGCAAACCCCACAGCCCGTACCCCACCCACAACAAGCACCCCACCCACAAGAAGCAGCGTTCACCCAACCGAACCCCTACCCCCAAAACGCCCCTTACCCACAAGCGACAAACCGCGACTTCGCATCGCCAGAACAGGCGGCAGCGAACCCTTACCCCGCCGCAGCGCCCTACCCGGGCCAGCCTTCTCCGGGGCAGCCTTATCCGGGGCAGCCTTCTCCGGGGCAGCCTTCTCCGGGCCAAATGCCATACCCCGGGCCCCAATACCCGCAAGCCGCGCCTGCACCCTTCGGCGCTGCCGGACATGCAACCTACGGCGATCCAACGCCTGCACCCTACGGCACTGGCGCGCCTGCACCCTACGGCGCTGCCGGACATGCACCCTACGGCGATCCCGCGCCGGGCCCCTACGGCGCTGGCGCCGCCTACCCGGGCCAACCTGCCGATCCGCCGCTGATCCAAACCGTCTCGGTCGCCCCACCCTCGCGCAGCTCCCGCAAAAAGAAACGCGGGATCCCATGGCTCAACGTCGCGATGGCCGCCTTCGCCGTCTCATGCCTCGCCGCTGTCCTCGGGCTCGTTTACGCCCTGACGCGCAACGGGCAAGGGATCGTCATCTCGATGGGGCCTGACAACCCGAATGGGGCCAACCAAGGCCAATCGAACCCGGCCCAAGATCGCGTCATGCCATCCGCCGAACCTCGGCCTCGACCCCGAGCCGCCAGCCAATCGCTGGCCCGCGACATCGAAGCCCGACAGCGCGACCCGCAGCTCAAAGAAAAGATGGCCGAATCGGAGAAGTGGTTGCAATCGATCGGTGACAAGGCCGACGCCGCCGCTAAAGACGCCGCCGCGCAAATGCCCACGCCGGCGATGCCCACGCCGGCGATGCCCACGCCCGCAATGCCCATGCCGGCGATGCCCACCCCCGATCAACCCGCCCCCAACATCCCAACTCCTGAGCCACCCAAACCCGATACCCCACCGCCAACGCCGACCACCCCCGAACCGCCCGCGACGCCACCAACACCGCCCCCGCCCCCGGCAGAGGACCCCGCAAAGGTCGCCGCCGCCGACATGGCGCTCGCCGCGGCACGCAAGGCGATCGCCTCGGCCGATTGGGCGAACATGATCAAGGCCTCCAGCGATGCCGCCTCTGCCGCCATCAGCGACCCGCAGAAAGAATCGGCCGCTAGGCTCGCCAAACTCGCCGAACTCGCCGAATACTATCACGGGGCGATCGACATGGCGGTGAACAAGCTCGGTGCGGGCCAAACCTTCGAACTGACCGAACAGCTCACCGTCGCCGTCGTCGAAGTGACCCCCGAAAAACTGATCGTCCGTTTCAACGGTCGCAACAAGGAATACCCCCGCCGCGACATCCCCTTGGTGATCGCGCACAAAGTCGCGCGGATGTCGATCCCGCCCGACGCCCCCACCACCCAGATCGCCGCCGAAGCGTACCAAGCGATCGCCCCCGTCTCGACGCCGCAATACCGCGACCAAGCGATCAAGAAGCTCGAATCGTTCCCCGAAGAAGTCGAAGGGATCCGCCCGAGCGATCTCGTCGCCGCGATCCGCGAATTGAAAGCCGATTGACCCACCACCCCATGCCCCCGACACTCGACCCCGAATCGCTCCTCTTTTCGCTGCTCCGCTTCGATTCGGTCTCCTCACGCAGCAACGTCGCCATCACGGAACACATCAGCGAACTGCTCGTGCGGCTCGGTTTCGACCTGACCCGCTGCGATTACGTCGACGCGGCAGGGACCCCCAAGGCGAACCTGATCGCGACCCGCTACCCCGGCCCCGGCTGGCCCCCCAGCACTTCCGCCCCGGCCGACGCACCCCGCCACCCCCACACCCCTCGCCACCCCCACGACAAGGGCGGCGTCGCCTACTTCGCCCACACCGACGTCGTCCCGGTCGAACAATGGCATGGCCCCGGCGGCCCCTTCGACCCCGTGATCGAAGGTGACCGGATCTATGGCCGCGGGAGCTGCGACATGAAAGGGTCGCTCGTGGCGATGATCGTCGCCGCCAGCCGCATCGACCCCCAAGACCAAATCGCCCCGATCCGCATTGTCTGCACCGCCGACGAAGAAGTCGGCTTCGCGGGGGCCAAACACTTCGTGGCCAACAGCCCCGATTACCGCCAAATCGTTCGCGAACAACCGCTGTCGATCATCGGCGAACCGACCCGCTGCCGCGTCGTCCATGCCCACAAAGGGATCGGCGCCTTTCGGATTTCGAGCCACGGGAGGGCGGCGCACAGCAGCTCACGCGAAGGGATCAACGCGAACCTCGCGATGGTCCCGATGCTGGTCGAACTCCTGCGGCTTTACGAACTCTCCGAGTCCGATCCGGCGCTCCGCGATTTCCGTTTCGATCCCCCGACGATCACCTGGACCTTCGGCGTCTCTGACCACTGCACGGCGCTCAACATCACCCCCGGCCGCAGCGACGCGTGGGCTTCGTACCGCACGATGCCCGGGGTCGATATCGAACACCTGGTGTCGGCGGCCCAGCGCAAGGCCAACGAGCTCGGCCTGACCTTCACCCGCAAGACGGGCGGGGCACCGCTGTGGGTCGACCCCGACAACGCCGCGATTCAGGCCCTCTGCCAATTGGCCGGCTGCGACCGCCCGATCACCGTCGGCTACGCGACCGACGGCGGCGAATTCACCGAGCTCGCCAACCGCGTCGTCTGGGGCCCCGGCGACATCGCGCAAGCCCACACGAGCGACGAATGGATCGATCGCGATCAACTCGCAAAAGGGATCGAGCTCTATCACCGCGCCCTCACCCAGTGGTGCCTCGCCTAACCCGAGAGCAGCGGCTAAACCCCTATCGGCGAGCGCCGACCCTAGCCAACACCACTCTCTCTGCCAACGTCCGCGATTGGCGCGCGGGGGTTTCACGCAAAGGCGCCAAGTTCGCAAAGGGGGACTGGCGCAAGACGGTTTGCCCGCGAATCACGCGAATATCGCGAATGCAAAGACGATGACTTCGGAAATATTGGCGCGCGGGGGTTTCACGCAAAGTCGCCAAGCTCGCAAAGGGGGACTGGCGCAAGACGGTTTTAACACGAAGACCGAAGGGAACGAAGTTTAGGTGCTGAGTAATGATTATTGGTTAACGGAAATGAAAAAAATTCGAAATGAAGATCGCTGTTATGGCCAACGTCATTAATCACACGCCAACGAAAATCAGCCACTCACGACCGATTGAACGACCAAAGCTCTTGTTACTACATTTGTAGTCATCGATTAACCAGACAATCACTCGTACTTGATTACCTTACCCTCCGTGTCTCTGCGCCTCCGTGAGATCACCCGACGCGCGCCGAACTCCCTTTGCGTCTTTGCGTCTTTGCGAGAAACCCGGGCGTCACTATTCAACGACGCGGAAGTTCAAGGCCGGCGGCTAGCGCCAAAGCCGCTAGTAAAACTTCGTGCCTCGGTGTCCTTCGTGGTAAAACCCCCGCGCGCAAGCCCCCCATCATTCCTTCCCCATTTCCGTGACCTTCCGTGTCATTCCGTGGCCGCGAAACACCGCCCCCCGTTCCGTGAATTTCGTCTATTTCGCGGTCCCACGACGCCCACCATCCGATCTTTTGCGCCGCGCAAGTGCACAGCCGCCGGAGCGGATTCCCTTTGGCCTCGTTCTGTACGTTTCGGGGCGAGACGCGTAAACTTACGGGTTGACGCCCGATCCCGGGCCTTTCCCCGTCGCCCCCTACGTTTTCTCACCGTCAACCGTTTTTTCACCGTCAACCGTTTTTCACGTCACCCGTCGAGCCCGGGCCATCACGCCTTATGATCAACGTCACCATCAACGGCAAC
>JBEIRZ010000576.1:0-2238 GCA_040375695.1 Planctomycetaceae bacterium | reverse complement strand
CCCATCGAACGCTTGGGGGCTCGTGACTTCATGGACCAAATGGAGGTCGATGTAGAGGATCGCGGCATGTCCCGGCTCGGCGTGGACGACGTGCGAGTCCCAGATCTTTTCCAGCATCGTTCGCGGGCTGGAGTTCGCGGCGGCGGCTGCAGACATCAAGGGGTCAAGGGAAGGCGGGTTCGAATGAAAGGTGTGCGGCGACGATCGGTAGCGGGTATAACGGAATTCCCGAACGGCTTTGTCTACGGGCTTCGGCTCCCTGCCAGCTTCCCCGATCGTGTCGTGTCACCGCATTCTAAACATTCGGGCCCGATCTGGGCAGGGTCGGATGAAGAAGCCGCAGAACCCCTCAAGAACCCTTGCAGAACCCCCGCAGAACGCATGCAGATTCCTCGAATAATCCCCGCCAAGCCCAGCCAAACGACAGCCCCGCCTTACAAAATCTCATCCCACTTCGGAGCCCCTCATGAAGCGAACTTTATCCGCGAAACGGCCGGCCGCGGTCACGCTGACGCTCGGCGTGATCCTGGCGATCGCGACGTACGTGACAGGTTGGGGGCTGGGGCCTGGGGTATCTTGGGGCCAACCGCCTAGCCCCGCCGCGGCTGAGGTAACGGCCGCAGAAGCAGCCCGCGAGTCGGGTGAAAAGGTCGTTGCCGATTCGCTCGGGTTGGTTCCGGACAAGGCCGCGAACCGCCAACGGCTGGACGAGTATTTCCGCTCCTCAAGCGAAAGGTTGACGCAAAGGTCGCTCGCCGATGTCATCACGGCCCAGGACTGGGAAGCGAGGCGGGGGGAATACCGACGCCAATTGGCCGAAATGCTGGGGCTCGATCCGATGCCCCCGCGGACGCCGCTCCAGGCCCAGGTGACCGGGACGATCGAAGACCACGGCGTTGTCGTCGAGAAGATCCACTTCCAATCGATGCCGGGTCTGTACGTCACGGCGAACCTCTATCGCCCCCCGAAGGTCGACAAGCCGTTGCCGACGATCCTGTATGTTTGCGGCCATGCCCGCGCGGTGGCCGATGGGGTCAGCTTGGGTGGCAAAACCTCGTACCACCATCACGGCGTTTGGTTCGCCCGCAACGGTTACGTCTGCATGGTGATCGACACGATCCAGCTCGGTGAGATCGAAGGGAAACACCACGGGACCTACCAATACGGGATGTGGTGGTGGAACAGTCGCGGCTACACCCCGGCGGGGGTCGAGGCGTGGAACGGCATCCGGGCCCTCGATTACCTCGAGACACGCCCCGAGGTCGACGCGAAACGGTTCGGGATCACCGGCCGCAGCGGCGGTGGGGCCTATTCGTGGTGGGTCGCGGCGCTCGATGAACGGATCGCGGCGGCCGTCCCCGTCGCCGGGATCACGTCGCTGAACAACCACGTCATCGACGGCTGTGTCGAAGGGCATTGCGATTGCATGTACATGGTCAACACCTATCGTTGGGACTTCCCGATGGTCGCGGCGCTCGTCGCCCCCAGGCCGTTGTTGATTTCGAACACCGACAAGGACAACATCTTCCCGCTCGAAGGGGTCATCGACGTCCACGCCAAGGCACGCCGCATCTATCGGTTGCTCGGTGCCGACGATCGGTTGGGGCTGCAGATCACCGAAGGGCCGCACAAGGACACGCAGGAATTGCACCTGCATGCCTTCCGCTGGTTCAATCGCTTCCTTCGCGACACGGATGAGCTGATCCGGATCCCCGCCGAAAAGGTCTTCGAACCGAAGGCATTGCGGGTCTTTGACAAGCTCCCTGAAGACGAGCGGGTGACGACGATTCACGAGACCTTCGTCCCGGCGAAGGACGCGATGGAGCTCCCCGGTTCGATCTCCCAATCGCGCGAAATGCTTGAGGACGTGACGCGGCAGCTCATCGCCAAAACGTATGGCGGCTGGCCCTCCGAAGTCGGCATGTTGCCGCTTGCGGTGACGACCGGGGACGCGATCAAGAGCGACGACGGGACACTGACGCTGCGGCGGTTGGAATTCGACAGCGAGCCGGAGGTGAGGCTGCCGGCCTTTTTGATCGAGTCACAAGAGGGGAACAACGCCGCGGGGCTGATCGTTTTGGTCGCCGATCGCAAAACCTGGCCGGCGATCGAATCGGAGTTGCGATTGCGATTCGCGCCGCAGGCCCAGCGTGAGTCGTTACCGCCGCGCGTGACCGAGGGGAATGTGCTGTGGGAATTGATCGCGGGCGGGCATAACGAGCCGATCGCGGTTGTCGT
>JBEIRZ010000338.1:0-4997 GCA_040375695.1 Planctomycetaceae bacterium | reverse complement strand
GACATACCCGGGCAAATTCTCGTTCTCCGTCCCCAACCCGTACGACACCCACGCCCCAAGGCTAGGGGCTTGCCCCAAAATGCGGCCGGTGTGCAGCAACAGATTCTGCTGGCCATGCAATGGCAATTGCCCGACCATCGATCGCACGACGCACAGCTTGTCCGCGACCCCCGCGATGTTCGGGAAGAGATCGCTGACCCACAGCCCGCTCTCCCCACGCTGACGAAACTCCCAGGGCGACCCGAGCCAGACGCGATTGGCGGATGATTGTGACAATTTCGATACCGCCCCGTCGCCGATCGCCTTCCCTTCGAACTCTTTCAGCTTCGGCTTGGGGTCAAAGGTGTCGACATGCGACGGCCCGCCATCCATGAAACAAAAAATGACGCTACGAACCCGCGGCTGAAAATCCGCCCCACGCCGTACGGGCTTGTCCGAAGCCTCACCACTCGGCTGCTCCGTCGCACCCACCCGTCCGGCGAGCGCCGAAAAGGCGAGCCACCCGAACCCGGTCGAAGCGTTTCGCAATACCTCGCGGCGCGTGGCCCGCTGCCCCGCGCGATCTCCCGTTTCTCTTCCGCTCATCGGTAGTATATGAACTCCTTGGTGTTGAACATCGCGTGCGCGAGCTCCGTCCATACCACGGGCTGCGTCATCGGATCGCTCCCCGAGTCAGCGATGTTAGTCGCCGCCTCGACCCATGCGGCCAACTCGTCCGCATCAGGCTTTCGCCCCAGCCCCGCCCGAAACATCCGCTCGATTCGCTCCGCCGGATCGGCCGAACCGTCGCCAACCAATCGCTCGCCCCAATGCCCAGCCATCGCAGCGACGAAGGGATCGTTGAGCATGATCAAGGCCTGGGCCGGGACGTTCGTGACGTCACGCCGACCTGTCGGCAATTTGAGATCCGGTAAGTTGAAGCCGACCAAAAATTTCGGCGGTTCCATGATCGACATCGTCATGTAAATCGACCGCCGGCCGTCACCGTCGAGCGGCCCCGAATAAAGCCGCTTCGCCGCATCCTCCGCGACCCGATACGGGTTGATCGGTGGGCCATACAATCGCCGATCGAGCCGCCCCGAAACCGCCAACAGGCTGTCGCGAATCGCCTCCGCCTCCAACCTCCGCGTCGGGTAATGATGCAACAGCCGATTCCCCGGATCGAGCTCCGCTCCCTTCGGGTCGACCACCCCCGATTGCCTAAACGCCCGACTGGTGACCATCCGCCGCAACATCCGCCGCGTCGACCAACCCTCCTGCTGAAATTCGATCGCTAACCGATCGAGCAACTCCGGGTGCGAAGGGGGATCACCCAACTTGCCAAAGTCGCTCGGGGTCGCGACCAGCCCCGTCCCAAAAACCCAACCCCAAAGCCGATTGACGAAGACCCGCGCGACCTGCGGGTTCGCGCCACTCGAAAGCATCTCGGCCAACTCCGATCGCCCGCTCCCGTCCCCACGCGGCGTCGGCCGGCCTTGCGAAAAGACTTCCAAAAACCGTCGCGGGACCGCCGCACCTTCGTCATCGACGTTGCCGCGAATGTTGATCCGATAGTCGACCGGCTCGACATGCCGCTCGTCCATGCTCATCGCGCTGCGGGCATAACCGATCCCCGATTCGATCTCGCGGTACCGCGCCACCAACCCCGCTACCTCGCCTAGCGACCCGCGCTCGGCGGGCAACATCCCGTTGCCGAGCATCCAATTGACCAGCTCGACATCTCCCGCCCGCAGCTCCGATCGACACCACCGATCGACCGCACCCACAAGCCACTCCGACACCCGCTGCCACGGGTCAAGGCCCGATGCGTCGTGATCCGCAAAGAGCGTTACGAAAGGATCGAGCGTCTCTTGCGGGGCACCACCCGTCTCATGGGCCACGATCGCGGTGACGCTCAGCCAACTCCGCTTGTCACGCCCCAAATCGTTATCGGGAAGCCGCGTCGCACCCGCCCTCGCCACACCCGTCCGCGGAGGAAAATTCGGGTGCAACGTCGCCGTCGCGAATTCGGTCAAAACCCGCGTCACCCCATTCTTCAGCGGCTTCGCGCCGATCCCCTGCCAAGTCGCCCCCGCCGCAGGGTCAAAGAAGCTGACCGCCTCGTCATTGAACGCGTTTTGCGGGACATCGATCCGCCCCGCCCAATCGCCACCCGCAACCTGAATCGCCACCCGTGGCCGCGTCAAAGCCTCGGGCCGCGGCGGCCGGATCGCCCCCGATAACTTCGACGACAACGCATGCGTGTGATAACCGCGCCGCAACAACCGATCGACCAGCCGCTCCCCATCGAGCGCTACCAGCGGCGTCCCGTCCCCCACGTACCCGTGACGAAAGCCCAACCCCTCCACCGCCCAGCCTTCAGGAAACCCCTCGACACCGAAATCGGTCAACACCTCGAACGCCTCGTTCGCTTTCATCCGCCGCTGCCGCTCCGCCAACCAAACTCGCGACAACTCCCGAAACACCCGCGCGACCTCGACCGATCCCTCAACCCCCAGCGACCCACCCGGAACCTCTGGCCCACCCGGAACCTCTGGCCCGATGACCTGACTCGCCCCGACCGAAACCCGGAGCCGACCGAGCACATGACCGCTGCCGTAATCATGACGCAGCGTCACCGTCAGCACCCCTCCCCGTGCCAACTCGATCGGTTCGCCGCACTCGAACGTCGCGACGCGATCGACGTTCATCCCCGCGATCCCGCCGATCCCCCAACCCGTCGCCGGCGAATCATCGATCGCCCCTTCGACCGGATAACCGGCTTGCGAAAAATCGGCCGACGCCCCGACCAACTTGATCGACCGCTCCGGCTCAACCTCCGCCATCGTCAACCCGCGCTGACCGTCGATCGCCTCTTCCCCCGCGGGGACCGCCCGCACCGTCACCCCGATCTGCGTCAACACGAAATTGCCATGCCCCGTCCGCCCCGGTCCGCCGCTGGGCAGGTGCGGGTCGCTGAGCGCTTCCAACCGGATCCGATCAATCCGTCCCGGGCCGACCAACAGCCGCACCGTGTAAACATCCTTGTCCGGGACCGCATCCCCCGTGGCGATGACGCTGTCGTCGTCGCTGATCGATAACCGCGTCCCCGCCGATTCCGCCCGTGCGTCGATCGCCCGCGATCGCCCCCACACGGTCTTCGATGCCAATTTGGCGATCGGGTATCCGATGTCATCCAGCTTCAACTTGCTCAGCGACCCGTGGTTCGCGCGAGCCCATTCCCTCAGCCGCTCGGGACGCAGCGCGACAAGCGATTCCGGACGCTGCCAGGCCCGCGCGATCGCGTTACGGATCTCGTCTCGCAACCCCCTCAGCGCTTCGATCGCCTCGGCATGTCGCGCCGACGCGTCGATATCGCGGGGCGTCCAACGCGGGGTCATGAAAACCCCAGCCAACGCGTAATAATCGGCTTGCGAGATCGCATCCAACTTGTGGTCGTGACACCGCGCACACCCTACCGTCATCCCGAGGAAAGCTTTCGAAAAGGCATCGATCTTGTTGTCGATCATCTCCTGATGGATGCCGTTGAAATCGAGGCTGCTCCCGTGCCGGTGTTCCCCCATGTGAAAAAAGAGCGGCCCGATCAAACTCTCGTTCAACCCGCTCCGACGATCGATCCTCGGCCTGGGCAACAGATCCCCCGCGATCTGTTCACGGACCAATTGGTCAAACCCCACATCGTCGTTAAACGCCCGCGTCAAATAATCGCGATACTCCCACGACCCCTTCACCGGGTTGTCCCATTCGTACCCCCACGTGTCGGTGTACCGCACCACATCCATCCAGTGTCTTGCGAAGCGCTCGCCGAAATGGGGCGAATTCATCAACCTGTCGGCCCAAGCCCCCACCGCACCGTCCGGGTCGCGGGCATGCTCGATCACGAACGCGTCGATCTGATCCGGCTCCGGTGGCAACCCCGTCAAGACGAGCGACATCCGCCGCAGCAACGTCACCGCATCGGCCGGCGGCGCCGGGCTAAGCCCCTTCGCATCGAGCGCCGCGCGTACATACCGATCGATCGCATCCGCACCCCACGTTTGTTCGGCGACCTCGGGGATCGGCGTCAACCGAGGGGGCTGCAAACTCCACCAACCCCTCCGCTCGGCCAATTTTTCTTTCCACGCCGCCTCCGCCAATTCGGTCGCCGTTGGCGGTTGGTCCCGCGGGTCGATCGCCCCCTCACGAATCCACGTCTCGAAATCGCGGATCACTTCGTCGGATAGGCGCTCCGCCCCATCCGGTGGCATCTCCAACCCGTCGTGCCGCATCGCACGGAGCAACAAACTCGCCGCCGGGTCGCCAGCAACGATCGCCGACCCCGACTGGCCTCCTCGAAGCAACCCTTCGCGGTGATCGAGCACCAAGCCCCCCTGAGGCTCGTCGAGCGACGCGGCATGACACTCATAACAATGTCGCACCAACACCGGCCGGATCCGCGTCTCGAAAAAATCATTCGCCGCGACATCCCCCCTAACAAGCACCACGCCGCACAGAAATGCCATGACACCCCAACGGCAAATGCCCCCGGAATAACCCGGTCGCAAACGCGACATCATCGCTGCGGCTGGCAAATGACGGCTCATAAAACAAGCGAACCAAAGCAAATATGGGGCAGGGAAGGGCGGGGGAGGGCACACAAAACAGACGCGAGCCGCTCGGCGGGAACGGTCCGTGACCGGCTTACCGTCCACGCCAGTATAACCGATCAGCCGCCCAATGACCCGCCGCAACCGCCCCCATCACCCCGCCAGCGTCCCCATCCGCGTCACGCCGTCTACAATGACTGCCAAACGCCTAACCACTTAAAAATATCCATGCCCCGAATCGCAACGATTTCCAAACCCCTCCTCTTAGCCGCACCAACCGCCGCGATTCTGCGACGCATCGGCCTCGTCCCGACCGCGCTGCTGATCCTCCTCGCCCCGTTCGCACCCGACACCACAACCGCAGACGAACCGCTACCCCGAAACAAAGCGACCTACACCTGGCCCGATGGG
>JBEIRZ010000467.1:0-3266 GCA_040375695.1 Planctomycetaceae bacterium | reverse complement strand
GCACACCATCGACATGGCGGCGATGCGCGAAGCCGGCCGCCGCCTCCGCTCCCTCGCCCAGCCAACGATCAAATCGGCAAGCTGAAAAACGGCAGTCGATTTGGGCCACGGAATGACACTGAAGTCCACGGACGGGGAATGGCGCGCGGAGGTGGCCCCAACTACCGCCGGAGCTTCAAGAGACGGCGGTCTCGTTCAGCGGGGGGTATCGGTCGAGATCAGGTCGCTGGCGGTGTAGATCTCGACGTCGATCGGCGGGCCGCTGGCAGGACGGATCGCGCCGCTCTGCGATTGTGACCGCGTGGTGATCGCGAAGCGTGATTGCGGTGAACGCTCCAGCGCCGCCGCATCGGCGGCCGCGAACCGGTACGTGTGCGAGACGATCCGATTGGCGGCGTCGAATTGATGCGTCACTCGCAACGGTCGGTAATCCTTCGCGTTGCGAAACTCGATCCGCAGTTGCCCCAAATCGGGTGACGCGTCTTCGTGCCGCTGGATCACGTTCAAGACGTAATCGGCGTTATCTTCACGCCGGTCGCTGATCGTGAATTGCAGGGCGATCGAGGGGAAATCGGCAAGCTTCATGTCGACGTATCGCTCGGGGTGGTCGAGGATGTCGCGGAGCGTGAATTCTTGCAGCGACGGCGTCGGGTCAAAGCGACACCAAAATTCCAACCGCGCCGAGCGGGCCTCTTTGGGCCATGCACGGGCTTCCCACTTGAGCAGCGGCACCGGCTGGTTCGGTTCGTAATTGGCGTCATAAAACCAATACCGGCTGCCCGGGCGAGTGACACCGTTGACCAGCGGCGTCACGACCAGCCACGCGTCGGACGGCCGCGCGGTGACCGGCAAGATCGATGACTGGACCGAGACCGGAAAGGTGACGCTGTCGCCGCGGAGCTCGGGGCGATGGGCCCGCAACAGGTAATCGGTCGTCGTCTCCCCCTGGTTGCGATCCATCGTCCCGCTGACCATCGGGTAGGTCTGGGGCAATTGCCAGGTGAACGGGACGGGGAGGAAGTTTTGGCCGTTGGGCGAAAGTTGGACCTTGATCGCTTCGCCACCGACCAGCCGGATCGGTTCGCTGGCCGATTCGAAAACGAGGGTGACCGGTTTATCGGCGAGCGTCCGCGGGTCGACGGCGATCGTCCCGTTCAACGACGCGTTGACCGATTTCGTCTCGCCGGTCGGCGACGCGAGGATCGGTTCGTCGACGGTGAAGGAACCGGACGCCAACTGCTCGCGGATTTCGCGGAGGAGCGACTGGGAATCGTTGACCGATACGGTTTCGCCACCGGTCAATTGGGCGAGTTGTCGGTATTCGGCTTCGGCCTGGTCACGCTCGTCTGCCGGGAGGCCGAACCCGACGACGAAGATCGGGATCTTGGCCCCCGATGCGGCGCGAACGACGTCGGACTGCGTCGTCTTCGGGGGTTGCGGGATGTCGCTGCGGCTGGGGGTGAATTGGTAATCGCGACCGTCGCTGATCACGATGATGTTCTTTTCGGTATCGGGGTCATCCTTGCGAAAGGCTTTCATCGCCTCGACGAGCGCGAGGTTCAGCGGCGTCTGGCCCCAGGCGCGGACGGTGTCCAAACGTTTGAGCACCGCGCCGGCATCGAAGCGGCCCAGCGGCAGGATCGTCTCGACGTCCTGGCTGGGGGAGAGGTCGGCGGGGACCGGATTGACGTTGCCGGGCGACTTGCTGAGTTGCGGCGGGTCGGACCGGGTCCAAGCGATGCGGTGCCCCAGCAGGATGACACCGACGCGTGCCCCTTCTTGACGCGACAGGTCATCGAGCATCGTCACCAGCGTGGACTTCGCCACGTCGAGCTTCGACGGTCCGGACGAGCTCCCCGATTCGTCCTTCAGCGGTTGGTCCATGCTCTGGGAGCAATCGAGGACGAACATGATCGAGACGCGTTTGCGACGCTGGCCGATCAGCGTGATGCTGCTGGGGCCATAGGCATAAGGTTGGTAATCGACGATCGTTCCGCCCAGCCGGTTGACGGTGAAGCGATGCGGGAATTCATGCCCGCGGAACATCGTCATCGCCATCAGCCGCGGCGAATCGGTCGCGGTCGTCAATTTGAGCTCGGCCCGCTTATCGAGCGGGAAATCGAGCAGCGTCACGCCGGTCGCCAATTGGTTTTGTTCGTTGGTGACCCAAACGCTCGGTTTGCCACCGGGGAACATGTCGGGGATCGGCGGGGTGTTGGCGGGTCGCGACGGGGAAACGATCACCTCGAAGGCCGCCGTCCCTTCCGGCATCAGCGGCAACAGCTTCGTGTCGGTGACGACCCCGGACCGCGCGGCCAAACGCCGGGCGGCTTGGCGGCCACGGAGGTCACCCAGCACCGCTCGCAATTCTTCCGACGGGGCCCCCAAGAGCTCGATCAGCGAGATCGATTGGTCGCATGCCAGATCGAAAAAGAGCGGGGCGGAAGAGCGGTCCGCCCCCGCGATCGGCGAACCGATGAACGATTCGAGGCTCCGCTGGGCATGGCAAAGGAGCAGCCTCTGCACCGCGTCGCGCCAGGCGACATCGGTCGGCGTGTTCGAAATGTGGGGCGCGACGAAAGGCAACATGCGGCGTTGCCATCGCGCCGCCGTCCGCCAACTTTTGATATCGAATGCCGGGTCGTCCCACGGGTTCGATCTCGCGTCGCCGGTCCAATAGGCGAGCGACTGGCGGACCGTCGCCCCCAACTTTTCGACGCGCGAGAGCCCCGACTCGATCGATCGGAGCCCCTGATCGACATTCCCGTCACCCGCCGCGTCGTCGGCCGACAAACCGGACCGGCTCAGCAGCACCATCGGGTGAACGGGCCAGCTAAGGAGCTGTTCGAGCGTCGTCAAATAACGGCGGTCTTCGGCTGTGGGCCCGCCAGCCGATCCCTGCGACGCGGCATCCCCCTCAGGGAGTTGCGAAGTTGGCCCAGCGGACGGATCCCCCGGCGAGCTGAACGTGCGAACGATCGTCCGCCGCGCCGCCGCCGCGAGCGATTCCCGGCCGGTCGTATCGGCCGAGGTGTTGTCGCCCAGGGTCAGCGTCTTGAGGATGTTGTTGTGCTTCGTGCGAAGGTCCCGACGCTCTTCCCAATCGAGCCACGGGAGGTCCATCACCAGCCGCATCGAGAGCATCGCGGCCCCCGAATCGGGGCCTCTCAGCAGCTCGACAATCTTCGCCGCAAGGAGTTTTTCCAGCGTGGTTAAGGTGGTAGCCAAGCGGGTCGCCGTCTCGGTGAAGGGGAGCGACCCATCCG
>JBEIRZ010000398.1:0-4061 GCA_040375695.1 Planctomycetaceae bacterium | reverse complement strand
GAGGTCGAAGAACTCCGCGAGACTATCGGTTGGAACTGGTACGAGGAAGACCCGGTCGAACTCTGGTCGGATGACGCCGAGCCTGAAAAGCCGCAAGGTGTCGAAGGGGTCTGGGATCGTAACGTCAGTTGGGTCGACCCCGCCGAAACGCGTTGATCGATCATCGTCCTCAAGTCGATCGACTTCCGGACGATGCGTTTGCTACCCACGCATGTCGCATCCAATTACTCGGCCAGCCATGCCGCGACCGCTGGTGGCATCATCACCAGCGTCGAAGTGTCACCGCTTCATCGCGGACCGGTTCAGCTCGGGGTGAAGTCGCAATCTGGGGTCAGGCTGGCGGCGAAGCGGAACAGGAGCTCCGCGACATGGTTCAGGTCGTCGAGCGAAATGACCTCGACCGCCGAATGCATGTACCGGTTCGGGATCGCGACCAGCCCCGTCGCGACGCCGCCGCCATGGATCTGCAGGACGTTCGCGTCGTTGGGAGTCGCACGACCACTGGCGGCTAATTGGTAAGGGATCGAATGCTCTTTGGCGAGCGCGACCAGACGCGCCGAAACGATCGGGTTCATGTTCGGGCCGCGAAAGATCACCGGCCCGCCACCGATCTTGATGTCCCCCTGCTGGTTCTTGTCGATCGTGGGGCAATCGGAGGCGTGGGTCACGTCGACGGCGATGGCGACCTGCGGGTCGATGCTGCCGGCGGCCGTCTTGGCACCCCGCAGCCCGATCTCTTCCTGGACCGTGCTGACGCTGTGCAGGTGGCAGCGCAATTTCCCGCCACCCGACCGCTGGTATTGGACGCAGCGACGCAGCGCTTCGATCACGGTCCACATCCCCGACTTGTTGTCCATCCCCGGGCCGCTGACGAGGTTTTCCAAGAGCGGGCGGTAGTGCAATTCCAGCGTCACGCAATCGCCGACGCGAACCTTCGCCGCGGCATCGGCCTTCGTCTTGGCCCCGATGTCGAGCCACAACTGTTCGAGCTGCACCACTTGGTTCCGTTCGCTGTCCTTGAGCAGATGGATCGGCTTGCGGCTGATCACCGCGGCGATCGGCCCGCTATCGGACCAGAGTGTCATCGCTTGGCCGATCAGTTGCTGAGGGTCCCAGCCGCCGATCGTCTGCGCGTAGACGAAGCCGTTGTCATCGATGTGCGTCACCAGCATGCCGATCTGGTCGCAGTGCCCTGCCAGCAGGAGCCGAGGGCCGCTCGCATCACCGGTCGAGGCGATCACGTTCCCGTGCACGTCGGTCCGCACGTTGTCGGCATGTGACTTGATGAAATCACGGACGACCCTTTGCAGCGGCTGTTCGTAACCCGAGGGGCTGGGGGTCAAGATCGCTGTGTGGAAAAAATCGAGCGACGGTTCTGGGATCGGTGTCATGAAGTGGAATCGGATCGGGGGGGTGGGTAAGTGGTCTCAATCGACGGCGGGGAGGGCCCGCTTGGTCTTCCGATTTTCGATCTTTTCGACGACCGCACAACCACAGGCATCGCTCCAAACGTTGACGGTGGTGCGTGCCATGTCGAGGACGCGGTCGACGGCGAGGATGATCCCTTGCAATTCGAGCGGCAGGCCGACCGCTTGCAACACGATCACCATCATCACCAGCCCGGCGTGCGGGATCCCCGCCGCCCCGACGCTGGCGACCAGTGCCGTCAGCGCGACGACGACCTGTTGGGCCAAAGGGAGCGTCTCGCCGAAATGGAGCTGCGCGATGAACATCACCGCGACCGCCTCGTACAGCGCCGTCCCGTCCATGTTGATCGTCGCCCCCAGCGGCAGGACGAACGACCCCGTCCGGTTGCTGATCCCGGCCCGCTCCTCGACACAGTTCATCGTCACCGGGAGGGTACCGTTGCTGCTGGCGGTGCTGAACGCGGTTAATAGCGCGGGGCTCATGTCCCGGGTGAATTGGAACGGGTCCCGACCGCCGAAGGTTCTCACGATCAGCGGCAGGGTGAAACAGCCGTGGACGATCAGCCCCAAGGCGACGGTCAACATGTACCAGCCGAGGCTTTTGAAGACGGTGGAACCCTGGGTCGCCGTGACGTAGATCATTAGCAAAAAGACCCCGATCGGCATGTAGCGGATGATCGCATGGGTCAGTTCCATGATGATCGCGAAACCGGTCTCGGCGGCGGTTCGTAACCTCGCCGCGTGCTCGCCACCGACCTTCATGGCGAAGACGGCGAGCATGATCGAAAAGGCGATGATCGACAGGAAGTTCGGCTCGACGATCGCCCCCAGCGGATTGGCGGGGATCACGTTTTCGATCTGTTCCAGGATCACGTTCAGGATCGGCGGTGATTCTTTGACCGTACCGCCCCCTACCATCGCCAAACCGGTGTCGCCGAGCCCCGGGCGGATCAGGTTGACCAGGACCAACCCCGTGACGATCGCCAAGGCGCTGGTTACCAGGTAATAGGTCAAGGTGACGCGGAACATCCGCCCGACCTCATGCCCCGACAACCCCATCACGCCCGTGATCAGCGACGTGATGATCAGCGGCACGGAAACCATTTGCAACATTCGCAGGAAGAGGTTCCCGAGCCGCTTGCAAAAGTTCCCGATCGTGGCCGAGGTCGTCCCGCCATGCTGGCGATAGATCGCGGCCGCCTCGGGGTGTGCGACTTGCAACGCCTCCCAAGACGGGTAGACCCCATCACCCGAACGGTTCGCCTCGACGATCAGCGTCTGCTCGCTGAGGCCTTGCGCGGCCGAAGTAGGTTCGGCGCGCCGGATCGACATCGTCGCGCGGTTGGTGTCTTCGTCGATCGTCACCTCTGACCACCCCTTGGGCAAACCCTCGGTCAGGGTGACACGGTTGGAACCGAGCGTCGCATTGAGCGTGATGCCGATGATCGCCCCGAGGAGCATCGCGGCGATCATCTGTTGATAGAGCGGGAAGCGGTGGTGTGACCCGGCGGGAGGGCTCATGGCGAATTCCGGCGAAGGCGATGACGACGCCGACCATCATACCCGATCCGGTCCGCTCCGCCGGCCCCGGTCCCGAGTCCGAATCCCACCGTCAAAAAGCGGAGGGGTTATGGTGATGTGCCAGAAAAACCACGGCGGAAGCGTTCGCGATCGAACGAGCCGTCATCACCGCGGCCGTCCCCGCCGCGGCCGTCACGCCACCGCCCGCCACGATCGCCATCGGATGGCCCACCCGGCGTGCTTGGTGGCGTGGCTGATGCGTTCGGCGTGGGTTGTCCCGGTGTTGGCGGCTGGCCCGACGCCGGGGGTTGGCCGGAGGCATCGGCTGCTGCCGCGACGGTCCCATCCGGTTTTAACTGGTCGGTCGCTTCGCGATTGGGGCGGACCAGGAGCGACCAGCCGTGCAGGATCCCCGCGCGATCCGAGCGGCTCGAACGGATCATCAATTGCCAGACGCCCTTGAGGCTCTTGCCATAAAAAGTGCTCAATCCCGGCTGACGTTTCGACAGGCCGCTCGGTTTGAATTCGCCTCGGAACGGGGGTTGGCTGCGGACGATCTCGGCACCCGATTCGTCGCTGAAGATCGTCCGATCGAAATGGTCTTCGTTCGCCCCGACCCCGCTAAACAGCTCGATCTTTTGTCCTTCGGGGCCGATCAGGTAACCGTCGAGTTGCGAGGCGTAGGTGTGGGTGATCGAAACCTGAACGTTGAGGTCCCCGACCGGGACATCGTCGTCGACTTGGATCTCGGAAACGACGACCGATCGGGGCAGCAGGATCATGGCGGTGTTGTTCGAATAGCCGCCGCCGGCGATGCTTTTCGACTCGAGCAATTCACGCGACGTGATCACGCCATCCTGGTCGGCATCGAAGCCCTTGAATTCGTCGATCTTGGCATCGGACCACTCGTCGGTGAATTCGGACATTTCGACCTGGCCATCGTTGTTGAGGTCGCGTTCGTAGAACCAGGTCGGGAGGACTTCCGAGAGGTCCGAACCGAGGACCTCCATCTCTTTGCCGAGATGCGTGGCCAATTCGTTCGTGTCGACCAGCCCGTCGCGGTTGAAGTCGGCCTGTCCCGCCTCGATGCCGGTCGCCGCGATTTCGGGTGGG
>JBEIRZ010000186.1:0-8749 GCA_040375695.1 Planctomycetaceae bacterium | reverse complement strand
CTTAGGCGGTTGGGGTCAGTTTTTGGTGGGGGCGGTTCGGGTCAGGAAGTCGAGGGCGTGTTGGAGATTTTCGGGGGTGAAGAATTTGGCACCGCCGTGCGCGCCCCCGTCGACGCGGATCAGTTTCGCATCCAGGCCATGCTCGCGATAAACGTCGATGATCCGTTCGGCTTGATCCATCAGCACTAGGCGGTCGTCGGTCCCGTGAAAGACGAGCAGCGGGGGGGAGTCCGCCGAGACGTGCTCGGTGCTGCTGGCGAGTTTTTCGAGGCGGCGGTCGACATGGCCGTACTTCAGCCCCCCCAGCCAGGCGAAGCTGCCGACCTTTTCGGTGTAGGCGATATCGGCTTGCGTCTTGGCACGGAGGACGAAGTCGCTGGGGCCGAAGTAATTGATGACCGCTTGGACTTCGGAGGACCGGTCGAGGTGGTCGCCGAGTTTCCCTTCGAGCTCCATGTCCCCTTGGACGACGCCCAGGAGGAGGGCCAGCGTCCCGCCGGCCGAGCCGCCCGAGGCGACGATGTGGTCGGGGTCATAGCCGTATTGGTCGGCGTGGGCCCGGAGCCAGCGGATGGCGGCTTTGCATTCGTGCAATTGGGCCGGAAAGATCGCGACGTCGGAGAATCGATAGCTGATGCTCGCCACGGCCCACCCTTCGGAGGCGAAGCCGCGCAAGGGGCAATTCGATTTCGAACCGCCACGCCAGCCGCCGCCATGGATCCAAACGAGGAGGGGCGGGCGTGACGATTCGTTGCGGTTGCTCGGCAGGTAAAGGTCAAGCTTCAGTTCGTGGCCGTCGGTGGCGGCGAAGACGAGGTCGCGATGGGTGGGACGCATGGAAGTTGCGGCTGGTCCCTGTGCGAGGGACGTGACGGGTGCGAGAAAAATGGCGAGTGCGAGGATGACCGGGACCGCTCGCCGGCGTGGTGCGGGCGATCGGAGCGGTGTTGACGCGTGGGGTTGGTGTCGCGGCATGGCGCGTGTTGAGCGTTAGGTGACGAGCCCTTTGGTGACGCTCATGAAGACGTCTTCGAGGGTCGGGTCCTTGTCGTTGAATTTACGCATCCTGACCCCTTCGCGGATCAGAGTTTCCATCAGCTCTGCGAGCCCCTGGTCATCGGTTTCGAGTTCGGCGGTGACCGCTTGGGAGGGGCCTGAGGAGGGGAGGATTTCGAGCGACCGGAGGGCGGGGTGGGAGCGGAGGATCGACAGGCCGGCTTCGGCGTGCGAGATGAATTCGATCTCGACGAAGCGTTCGCGGTGGATCCGTTTATTGACCTGATCGATGGGGCCGTGCATCAGCAGTTTGCCCCGTTCGATGATCCCGATCGAGGTGCAGCAATCGGCGAGTTCGGTCAGGATGTGGCTGCTGATCATGATCGTCTTCCCCATCTTGCGGAGCTCTTTGAGGAGCGCCTTGACCTCGATGCGGGCGCGAGGGTCGAGCCCGCTGGCGGGTTCGTCGAGGATCAGGACGGGCGGGTCATGCAGCAGCGTCTTGGCGAGGCAGAGACGTTGTTTCATCCCGCGTGAGAGGCCGTTGACGAAGTCGTTCCGTTTGTGGACGAGGTCGAGCAGTTCTAGGACGTGGGCGATGATCCGTTTGCGTTGGTCGCGGCCGATGCGGTAGGCGACGGCGAAGAAGTCGAGAAATTCCCAGACCCGCATCCCGTCGTAGACGCCGAAGTTGTCGGGCATGTAACCGATCGCTTGGCGGACCCCCATCGGGTCGGTGACGACGTCGCAGCCGGCGACTTCGCCGCGGCCGCGACTGGGCCGCAGGAGCGTCGCGAGGAAGCGGATCGTGGTGCTCTTGCCCGCCCCGTTGGGGCCGATGAAGCCGAAGGTTTCGCCGGCTTCGATTTTGAGATCGAGCGAATCGACGGCGCGGAAATCGCCGTAGTCCTTACCGAAACCTTGCAGGGTGATCATGGGCTGGAATGGGTCGCGTGGGCCGGCGGGATGGAAACGCTCGGCAATCAGTGTAACAGACGCGGGCTGCGGGTAACGCCCGGTCGCAAGCGAGGGTTTTTCATTGATGGAATCGCGACCGCTGGCAAATCGCCGAGTTCGGAGGCGATGTCGTCTTGCTTCCCTTTCTCGCACTTGAACCTCGCCCCAAAGCGGGGACTGTGAGGCTAGTCGTTTTCGGGTTCATGCCGCAGGGGTGGCCGCATTTCGTTTGTGGTCGCGGAGCGAGGTATCTGGGTTATACTTGGTCAACCTCGGAGCGGAACGCTCGCTTCAGGGGCTACCGCACCCTTTCCACGATCCTTCAAAATGCTAACCCCAGAACAAATCGCTGGTTTGACGCATACGGTCGAGGAGAAACGTGCGCGGCGGTCCGTGGCCTTGCCGTTGGACGAGAGGATGGCTCGCTTCGAGGCGCTTCAAGCGACCGCGATGCGGCTGCTCGAGTCGAACCCCGCCGCGCTGGCCGCTTTTCACAAGCGGAATCATCATCGCCGCAGAGAGTCACAGGTGCAATCGTTACTGGCGGAACTCCGATCCCATGAACGCGTACGGCAATAGTCAAAGCTGGCTCGATTTTGCCGCAAGGCTTTCGTCGCGTCACGTCCGGTTTGCCATCATCGGTGGTCATGCCGTGAACTTCCACGGGTATCTACGCGCGACTGAGGACGTGGACATCGTCTTCCGACGCGATGCGGCAAGCGAAGAGAAGTTGTTGCGTACGCTGGAAGAGTTTGAGGCATTTTGGATCGGCGACGATATCGATCCGGCGACGGGGTTGGAACACACCTATCCGATCACGATGGACCACCTTCGTAGCCATCCGCTGCTGATGCTCGGTACAACGTTCGGTTACGTTGACCTTTTCGATTTCCTGCCAGGGCTTCCGGACGTATCGTTCGATGACTTTTTAAAGGAGGTCGTGACGAGCAATGGCTTGCCATTCGCGAGCCTTGAGTGGCTAAAGCGGCTTAAGCAAGTGTCGAACCGCCCTCAGGACCAGATCGATCTCCAGCGCCTGCCTTAACATTCTTGGGCAATCACAAGGTAGCGAGTCGCGTCGGTTTGGGTCCGTACCATTTTTAGGGGTATAAAGATTTAGGTACCCGGTTTGGCCCCGTCCCCAGTTTGGCTCGTAGGCGAGAGCGTGGTTGAATCCCGAATCCCGGGTACGACCCCAGACGGGCCGGATGAATCAAGCAGGGAACTCGAAAAAGGGGTGCGAGCACTTTTTAGGGATCGGTCCCCTGTTTCGCAGGGTCAGGGATCGTCTTGGGATTCGGCTTTGCGGGGCGGGGGCAGGTTGACGTCTTTGGTCGTTGGTGCGGGGGTTGGGAGGGCGAGGTGGACGACGATGGCTGCCGAGCGTTTTTGCTGGGGCGCGGCGGGGGTGATCGTCATCCCCGGGATCGTTTGGGGGGTGCGGGCGACGAGGCGGATCGAGCCGGCGGGGAATCGCCGCGAGGAGGCGAGCGGTTGGATCAGCGGTTGGAGCGAGATCTCGCTGGGACCCGATTCGGCGGTTGCGCCCCGATCGGCGAGAGGAGGCGGGTCGCCGGTGGACCACTGCAGGTTGACGCGGGCGCCCGGGGTGAGGTTGCCGATCATGGCGTGGCGGATCGTCCCGTCGGTCGCTTTTTCGATAACGACGGCATCGGTCAGGGGGAAGGAGCTGGCATTGGTCAAAGCGTTGCGTTGGTCGTCGAGGGTGATCGGGCCGCCGAGGTCGATCATTTGTTCGACGTGAAAGACGCGGGTGCGGTTGGACGCGACGCCGGCTCCTGCCATCACCGGTCCGTCGCCATAACCTTGGCGGAAGACGATCTCGTCGTTTTCGTCGGCGTCGGAGATCGGGAAGAGGACCCCGACGGGGGCGGCGGCGGCATCGCCCGAATCGAAGGCGAAATCGTATTCGCGCGACAGCGAGTTGTAGATCGAGACGAAGCGGGTCGCGTGGGCGCGGGGGTAACCGGCGTGGGCTTCGATCAGCGCGATTTCGGTTTGGCTGCGGGCGAAGCCGATGTCGAGGTTCGCGTTGCGGGCGATCAAGGCGGCGCCGATCAGCCCGATGATGGGGACGGCGAACCAAGCCCATTCGACGCGGCCCAGGATGCGGAAGATCAGGAAGTTGAGGGGGACGAGAGCCGCGAGGTAGATCGCTAAGCCGCGGAGGATGAAACCTCGGGATGGGATGGTGATCCCTGATTCGCGTTTGAGCGTCGTGAGTGTGGCGGAGGCGAAGTCGCTGTCGTCGCGCCACCCCGCGAGCCCTTGGACGGGGTGGGCCGCGAATTCATCGGACTTGAGCGACATGCCGCGGTTGGCGTTGCCATCGGGGGCGGGGTTAGGTGTGGGAGACGAAGTCGCCGCCGCGTGGGGGCCGGTGGCAACGAGTTCGGAAGAGAGCGGCGGGAGGGACGGGTCGCCGGGGTTGACCGATCGCTGTGCGGGGGTTGGTCGGGTTTGCGAGTTGACGGTGGCGGGTGGGGGTGGGAGGGGTGGTGCGGCGTTGCTTTGCGAACCGGTGATCATGTTGATGATCGCCGGGATGCGGTCACTGGTGCGGCGGCGACCCGGGCGCTGGGGCGGTGCCGATTCGTCATCGCCGCGATCGACCGTGAGCCTTGCGTCGCGTGACAGGATCCGCAGGCCGGTGTTGTGCCATGGGGGGGCGAAGGTCGCCATCAGGAGGTCGGGGTAGATCGCTTCCCAGGATTCGATCCCGATGGTGGAGGAGCTTGCGGCGATGCGGTATTGGCGTTTGGGTCGACCCATCAGCGCGGCGTTGAAGAAGCTGTCGTGGCTCCGCCAGTTTTTCAACCAATCGGCGGTGAGGTCGAAGCGGGTCATCACGATTTGGCCACGGCCGATTTGGCGGCGGAGGACGAGTCCGCCGGAATCGGGGACTTCGGCGGCTGCGGGGTCGATCGTGCCGGCGGTGGCGGGGCGTGACGTGATGGCAGCGGCGATTCCGATTTGGCGATCGACGGTATCGTCCCCGGGGACGCTCCAGGCGCGGATCAGTTTTTCGATCGCTGCGGTGTCGAGTTCTTCGTTGGCCGAGACCTGTTGTGGCATCAGCGGCCCGAGGCGATCGCGGCTCAGTTCGATCCCCGCGGCGGGGCCGTTGATTAGGAGTCGGCCGCCGAAGTGGAGCCAATCGAGGAGCGCCTGCCATTGCTGGGGGGTGAGGCTTTTCGGTTCGAGGTCATCCCAGAGCACGGCGGCGGTGCTGGTCCAATCGAGCATCGTGTCGGGGAGGGTCAGCGCCCCTTGGGGGTCGATGAAGACGGGGCGGTAATTGCGGCGTGCCGAGCGTTCGAAGGCGGCGTCTTCGATCGTGCCGCGGACCCAATCGGCTTGCTGGAGTTGGATGAGTTTTTCGGGGCGACGGGTGAGGACGACGAAGAAGTATTCTTCGGTCCCCATGAAGTTGACCGGTTTGCGACCGGTCTCGACGAGGGTCGAGGCGGAGCCGCTGGCGTATTGTCCCATCACGACGGCTTGGCGGCCGGAATCGAGGAGCACGTCGGCGGAGGCGAGCAGTCGGCTGTCGAATCGGCGGCTGCGGAGTTTCGGGAGGACGGCGGGGCGTTCGCTGGTCAGGGGGAGGAAGCGAACGGTCCCTTCGCCGCGCGGGCCGAGGACGTTACCGGTCGAGCCATCCGGTGAGGATTCGACAGGCTCTTCATCGGTCGGGGCGATGGCGCGGTTGGAGACGCCGACCTGATGGCGAAGGGTACCACGCTGGTCGGCGAAGTTGCTCGTCAGCGTTTCGTCGAGGGTGAACCAATGGCCCGGTTTGATCCCCATTTGGACGGGGGTGTTGCCGTGGGGCATCGGTTGGGCACCGAGGAAGGTGTATTCGGTCAGCTCTTGTGCTTTGACCGGTCCCGCTTTCTCGGGGGGCTTGCGTCGGCAGCCGTCGCAGCCGCCCCAGAGGAGCAAGCCGATGAGAAGCGGACCCATCCAGAGGGGCGGTGTCGGGACGGGCGGCGTTGCCCGCCGCTGGGGAGGGCGATTGTTGGTCGGGGCGTGTGCGGCTTCGGGTGGGGTGGTAAGGGGCACCTCACCAACCCATCACCATGTTCGACTCGATCGCGCGGCGGGCGTGTTCGAGATCGCTGCCGGTTTCCATGCGATAGAGCCGGATGGCGTTGACCTTGTCGCCAGCCGATTTGCTGAGGCATTCGCGTGCGACCGCGCAGGGGTCGAGCAAGCGTTCGGTGATACCCAATGCCCCTTTGCTGATGACCCAGGTGTCGCGGGGGCGTTTGGTGAGACGGACGACGGGGTCGTCGGGGTAGGCATCGGCGACGACGGCGCGGGCGGCTTTTTCATCATCCGCCCAGGTGATGATGATGTGGGAGGTCGTTTCGATTTCGAACAGCGGCATGATGAAATCCCCCAATGCGGAAATGGGCTTGGAACGGACAGCCCCGCCTGGACCATCGAAAAATATAACCGGTCGGGCCCGATTGGTCTTTAGCGTCGGTGTGAAAAAAGGGGGCAAAAAAAGGGGCGATTTTGGGGCCGGGGCGTTGAAACCGGCACAGAGCAGCGACTCATCTGGCAAAACCGGAGTGGGCGACTTGTCTTACCGCGGCTGCGTGGCCCTAGGGTAACGATCGGGAGGGGAATTTTTATGCGTCCCGGTTGAGCGGGCATTGGTGAGGGCGGGCGTCACGCGGACGTGGTGTTGGCGTCACACGGACGTGGTGTTGGCGTCACACGGACGCGGTGTTGGCGTCACACGGACGACGGATTTCGCTTGCGGCTTTTGGCGATGAATCGCTGTTGGAATTCGGCGACGGCGGCGCAGAGGGCTTCGACCTCATCAAGGGTATTGTAAAGGTAGAAGCTCGCGCGGCAGCTGCCGGAGACGCCGAGGCGTTGGTGGAGCGGCATCGCGCAGTGGTGACCGTCGCGGATGGCGATCCCGCGGCGATCGAGCCAGTGGGCGAGGTCGAGCGTGTGTCCGCCTTCGACGACGAAGCTGACGATCCCCCCGCGGCGGTCGGCGGGGGGGCCAAAAATTTTGAGTCCTTCGATCGGCGTGAGTCCGCGGAGGGCGGCGGCGGCGAGTTGTTGTTCGTGCCGATGGATCGCATCAAGGCCGACGTCATCGACGAACCGCATCGCTTCGGCCAGTCCGATCGCTTCGACGATCGGCGGGGTCCCTGCTTCAAATTTGGTCGGCAGTTCGGAGGTGGTGAAGCCTTCGGTGGTGACGGTGCGGATCATCGCGCCGCCCCCTAGGAACGGGGGCATTTCTTCGAGCAGTTCGCGTTTGCCGTAGAGGATACCGATCCCGGTGGGGCCGCAAAGTTTGTGGCCGCTGAAGACGACGAAATCGGCATCCCAAGCTTTGACATCGAGCGGTTGGTGGGGGGCGGCTTGGGCGGCATCGATCAGGACGGTCGCGCCGGCTTGGTGGGCCAGGCGAGTCCAACGCTCGACAGGGAATTCGGTCCCCAGCACGTTGCTGACCGCGGTCAGCGCCATCAACTTCGGGCGGGTGCGACGTAAATGTTCCTCGACGACGTCATCGGCGATTTCGCCGGCGTCATCGATCGGCAGGAATTCGAGCTTGCAACCGGTGCGCTGTGCGAGCTGTTGCCAGGGGACGATGTTCGCGTGGTGTTCGGCGATGGTCAGCAGGATCGTATCGTTTGCGGTCACCCGCCAATCGCCCCAGGCGCGAGCGACGGTGTTGATCGCAGCGGTGGTCCCGGCGGCGAAGATCACTTCGTGGGTTGAAGCGGCGCCAACGAAGCGAGCGCACGTCTCGCGGGCCGATTCGAGGGCGAGGGTCGATTCGCCGCTCAGGGTGTGGCTGCCGCGATGGACGTTGGCATAGTACCGCTGGTAGCAATCCGACATCGCATCGATCACCCGTTGGGGGTGCTGGGTGCTGGCGGCGTTGTCGAGGTAGACGAGCGGTTTGCCGTTGTCGAGCTTCCGCTGGAGGATCGGGAATTCGGGTCGCCAGCGGTAGGGGTCGAGCGGGTGTGGGAGGGGAGTGGCGAAGTTCGCCGGGCCGCTGGGGGCAACCGGCTCGGGGTGGGATCCTGACAGAATGCTCATGGTGTCGAAAGTCGGCGATTCGGGTGAGATCCGATTCGACGGCTCACCCTTCTTCTTCGAGGCTAGGGCCGCCGAAACGGTGCGTCCCCTCATCGTCATCATAGGAGAGTGGGCAGTCCAGTGCCGTTTGGAGGGCCCGCCAGGGGAGCAAGAGGCAGCGTTGTCGGGAAAGGCCTGGGCAATCGCCGACCAGTTCGAGCATCTCTTCGGCCGAGATCGCCTTGGCCTCATCGATCGTCATCCCTTCGATCTTTTCCACGAGGATCGACGCGGAGGCTTGGCTGAGGATGCAACCTTCGGCGAGGAACCAGGCCTCGGAGATCGTACCGTCGGGGGTGGCTAGCAGTTCGATTTGGACCCGATCGATCCGGTCGGGAAGTTGTTTGTTGGAAGCGGGTCGGGCCGCGGCACTCCCCGGTTCGGCTGCAGGGGTCTGGGAAGGATTGACGGTGTTGGGGTCGGTTGTGGGGCTCGGGCGATTCGGGACGGCGTCCCGTTCGGGGGCTTCGCAGATCGGGAATTCACGGACGGCGCGGTGGGTGGGCCGTGTCAGTCTGCCGAGGTGGTAGGGGTCTTGGAAGTGGTTGATGATCCGGCGCGATTGGCCATCGGCCCGCTCGGATTTCGGGGTGTCGATACCGAACGGGGGGGCAGGGAAATCGGGGTTGGGATCGAAGGGTGGCGATGCCAT
>JBEIRZ010000257.1:0-6581 GCA_040375695.1 Planctomycetaceae bacterium | reverse complement strand
GCCGGTCGCCCCGAGCACCAGGGGGTCAAGACCGAGCTGCAGAAAAGGCTCCCCGAAACGAACGCCGAGCCGAGCCGGGTGAAGGAATCGGCCAGCCGCCGCAACCGGGCCAAGGCGCTCCGCTAAAACATTGTGGCTGGTTCAACAGAAACACGTCCGCGTCAGTTACCGTCGCCCTCCATCGAGCCCGCTGCGTTGAACGAACTAGCAACCGATCGCGAGCCTTCACGATTCGAGGTGACCCCGTCCATGAAGGTGCGACCCGGATTCACACTGACCGAACTGCTCGTCGTCATCGCCATCATCGGGACCTTGGTGGCGATATCGCTGCCGGCCGTTCAGAACGTCCGCGAGGCGGCCAGGCGGATGCAGTGTGGCAACAACCTGAAACAGATCGGACTGGCGATCCATAATTACCACTCCGTCCACAACACCTTTCCGCCTGGGCGGTTCGTCAATCCGGTCGATACCCGCGGACGATGCTTCTCGGCTTACGCGCACCTATTGCCTTACCTCGAAGCCGAAACGCTCTTCGCCAAGATCGACTTTAACGCCAACCCGGAAGAACCGATCAACGCCCCCGTGTTGGAACAGACGATCCCGTTCTTCCTGTGCCCGAGCGACCAGTTTTTGAAACTTCAAGGGAACAGCGCCGTCCACAATTATCCGCTGAACACCGGCACGACCTACCCCGTCTCGCCACGTAACTCATTCGGTACGGCCGTGACCGGGATCTTCTTCGAAAACTCTCGAGTCGGTTTTCGTGACATCGTCGACGGTTCGAGCCAAACGGTCTGCATCAGCGAGACGATCAAGTCGGAGGGTGGGCCATCACGCTGGGACGGCGTCAGCAAGACAAACGGTTTCGTGCTGACGGCGGGGAATGACAACTTGTATGCGGGCCCGCCGCTAAACGATTACGCGTCGCAATGCCACGCTTCCGGGTTGCTCCTGCAACAGACCCGTGGCAGCCGTTGGTTATACGGGGCACCGGGGCATTCGATGTACAACCATATCCGTGGCCCGAACGATTTTGATGTCGATTGTCGAGGTGGAATCCCGCACAGCAACAAGACCGACTCGCTTTGGCGAGCCCTCTCGCATAACGTCGCGGCTCGCAGCCGTCATGCCGCGGGTGTTCACGCCCTCTTTTGTGACGGGCATGTCCAATTCGTCGCTAATTCGGTCGATTTGAGGACTTGGCAAGCAATCGGCAGCAGATCCGACGGCGATTTGGCCAACGATTTTTAAGCAGATCGCGACTGGGGGCCAAATGCGTCGCAGGCCGCATGCCCGCATGGTGAGAAGTCCATGCCCGAACCCGACAACGTAGCCTGAGTCAGAAAATGGCTCCTCGAACGACCGAAATGCCGTTTCAATTCGTATTGACATTTCATTGGTAGAGGAGAGCATGTAGACTGAGTGCACGGGAGTGTTCATCTTTTTCGAAGACACTTCTGATGGCGTCGTGATTCGCTCCGATTTTTTCACTGGGGCTATCCGTCCCTGATCAGGACGGGTTGTGTCATGTTTTTCCTCCGAAAGAGCTTCGTCTGGTTGATGACGGCGTGGGTCGCCTGTGGACCTGCTGCGCTCTTTCTGCACCATGCCCTGGCCCACTCTGGCGGGACGTCTTCCCAGGCCGGTTTGGCCCAAGTGTCGGGCGAGGACGGCTCGAGCGAGAAGGATGCGCGGGCGATCTTGCTCGCGAACCACCGTTGCCACAGCAGTTGCCATGCGGGCTTCGGCTCGTCAGGGAGTGGCGACGGGGCCGGCAATCATGAGGGCTCGGACCCGAGTTCATGCCAAGTCTGTGATTTTCTTTTGCATTCGCATGCCGCGGCGGACTGGGATCCGTTGGTCGTCGCGGTCGATGCGGGGGTGGTTGCCGAGTTCGGTTGCGAGGCGCGGATCGCGTACCAGCAGCCGCATGGTGCCTGGGGATTGCGTGGACCGCCGAGCTGCTAAGGCAGTTCGTTTCGGTTCTTCATTCACGCATCCCTTTCGCCCCGATGGTAGTCGCCATGGCCGTTCGTCCCAGCGCTTCGCGCTCCGCATTCACGCTCGTTGAGCTCCTCGTTGTCATTTCGATCATCGGTGTGATGGTCGGACTCCTGTTACCCGCGGTCCAGGCGGCTCGCGAAGCCGCACGCCGGATGCAATGTTCCAACAACATGCGTCAGATCGGTTTGGCGCTGCACAATTACGAATCGACCCACAAGCGATTCCCCGCAGGATGGGTCGCCAATGAACCCGAAGGGCATCCCGGCTGGGGATGGGCCGTGGCGCTTTTGCCTTTCATCGAACAGGGTGGGGTGCAAGACCGTCTCGATTCGCGGCTCGAAATCACCGCCGCCCCGAATCAGCCGATGATCATGCAGGTCGTCCCGACCTTCATCTGCCCCTCGGACCCGTTCGCCCCGACGTTCGAAATCGGCGAAGCCGAAGAACACCACGATCATGCCGATCATGATTGGGAAGGCGACGATCACGATCACGAGCCGCATAACGTCGACGAGGGACACAAACTCTTCTCGATCGCCCGCAGCAATTACGTCGCCGTTTACGGGACGACCGAAGTCGACGAAAGCCCTTACGCGGGGAACGGCGCGTTCTTCGGAAACAGCCGCATCCGGATCCGTGATTTCACCGACGGGACGAGCAACACGATGGTGATCGGCGAACGGGGTTCGCGGCTCGGCGGGTCGCTATGGCACGGCGTGATCCCCGAAGCGAACGCCGCCTTCGCCCGGATCGTAGGCTCGACCGACCATAGCCCAAATTCGCCCGCCGCGCACTTCGATGATTTCGGCAGCTACCACACGACGGGGGCCCATTTCGTGATGGCCGACAATTCCGTCCGCTTGGTCCCATCGACGATCGATTTGTCGATTTATCAAGCGATGGCGACGCGTCAGGGTGGCGAGGTCGTTCGGTCGATCGATTGACGCGGGACCGAACCCTTGGGGGTCGCTTGCAGGGTGCCCCAGGCACGACGGAGCGGCCCGATCGGCTTTCGCAGGTGCGACTTGAGCGTTTCGAACTCGGCCTGCGAAATGATGTCGTGGCTCATCGAGGGCGACGCCGCGACCCGTTGGTTGTTGACCCGCTTGGAGCCGCTGGCGACCCCCGAGCCCGACTGAGGGGACGCGGTTGCGCTGGCTCCTGCAAGCCGTTTGCCGATGGCCGGGTCACGATGATCGGTTGATGGCACGGATCCGGTCGGTCGATCGGGATCGGCATCCCTTTTCGCGCCGTCGACCTTATCGGGCGTGTTGGTCGAAGCGAGCGTCTGACCACTGGCCAACAACGCGGCGACCCGGTCGTTCATCTTGTCGACGGCGGTTTTGAAAGGTCGCCCCGGAAAGGCGAACAGGGGCGAGCCAGACTTCGGATCGGGGGGTTGCTGATCGGAGCGATCCTCTGCGGCGAGATCCGTCACTCGCGATCGCTCGGTGGTGTGGCGATGCGATTCGGAACGATCGGCGGTCGCGGCTCGCGATGGAAATGGGTCCCTCTGAGGTTTCTCGTGGGTCGTTTTTAGCGGTGCCGTTTTTTGCAGCGACGACATTCGCTGCGACGACTTGCCATGGGGTGCCCGGGCCTGGGCGAAGACGGATCCCGACCCCAGAAAAATCAACGACAACCCGACCGCGAAGTGAGCAACCCCGAACGACATCCTTGCCGCATTCTCCTGGACGACCGAACGAAACGTGGGACCGCGGCATTGGCGCGGCCCCACCACTTCTTATGTCATCGGGATACGGCCGCGGGAACTGCAGCCGACCTTCGCCAGACGGCATGACCCACCGCGGCGGGTCACGATTCCGATCCGGCAGCGGTCGTCAAAATCGCTATTGTCGGCAGGCTTGCGTCAGATCGATCGTCGAAGCGATCACCGGCGAGGGGAGCGCGAGTGCTCGATTTATGCCAACAGCTTTTGTGCCTTGGCCACGACCGCTTTCGATTTTTCCAAACCCTCTTTGGCGACTTGGGCCGCGTCACGTTTCCAGTACTCGGGGTTGAAAAGTTCCAACGAGAAGGTGCCGACGAAGCCGCCGCGCAGCAGCAGCGCGATCGTCTCGGGAAGGGGGCACACGCCGTCACCGGGAAAGACGCGATCGGCATCAGCGATCGTTTCGCGGGGGGGCGTCGCGGGGTAATCGTTCATGTGGAAGACATGCATCCGCGAGGCCTCGATCATCCCCAGCCCATCGAAGCGGCTTCCCCCTTTGTAGATGTGGTAGAAATCGGGGAGGACGCAGGCCAACGGATGTTCGGCCGCCGTGGCGACGTAGGCGAGTTCGCCGAGACGGCTGAGCGTCTTCGAAAAGCCCCACAGTTCGAGCTGCGGGACGACCCCGGTCTCTTTCCCCAAATCGAGCAGCGATCGATAACGCTCGGCGATGACATCGAGCGCGGGCCCGGGGGCGTTTTGGGCCCCGACCGGTGGCGCGGCGATACGCGTCCCGCCGATCTTGCGGACCATGTCCATGTCGCGGCGGGCCTCGTCCAACCCCGCGGCACGCTCGGCCGGGTCATCGACGATCCACTTCGCAAAGCCGATGGCGCTGTCGACCGTCAGCCCCGAGTCGGCAATCAGCTTTCGCAAATCATCGAGCGATCCCCCTTTTTCGACATACTGCTGGATGTCGCGGATCCATGGTTCGATCCCGTCGTAACCCGCGGCGGCGGCGAGCTTCACCTGCTCGGGGACGCTGAGCCCCTGGCCACGGACGGTGCTGGTGTTGAGCGCGAATCGGACGGTCATGGTGCGGTCCTTGGGGGTGAGGGAAGGTTGGTCGGTGGCGGCCTGCGCACTGGCGACCGCGGGCCCGCCAAAAGTCGCGGCGATCCCGCCAATGGCAAGGGCGGTTCCGGTGGCGGTGATCATTTCGCGGCGGTGCATGGTGCTGCGTCGGGTTGCATTAGAACGGGGTGGGATTGTGACCGGTTTGTCCGACGGGGCCAGACTCCGCGATCACGCGTTGCGACAGTTTACGGGATCGACCCACCGTTACGCCATCAGCCGCCGATACCACTGGGCAACCTTGTCCGTGTCGGGCGATTCGATGACCCCGGCGTCGGTAATGATCGCGGTGACCAGCCCCGCGGGCGTGACATCGAAGGCAGGGTTCCAGACTTGGCAATCGTGCGGGAGCGGGTCGCTGACAAACCCTTGGCCCAGCTCGGCGGCGTGACGATGTTCGATCGGGATCCCGTCACCATCGGCCAGCGTCATGTCGAAGGTCGAATGGGGCGCGGCGACGAAAAATGGGACGCCGTGATGACGGGCCAAGACCGCCAACGAGTAGGTGCCGATCTTGTTGGCGACGTCGCCCGACGCGGCGATCCGGTCGGCGCCGACGATCACCGCGCGGATCACGCCCGAGCGGAGCAACGGCCCGGCCATCGAATCGGTGATCACGGTGACCGGCAGACCGACCTGCCGCAGCTCCCAAGCGGTGAGCCGCGCACCTTGCAACAGCGGCCTAGTCTCGTCGGCAAAGACCTTGACCGATCGGCCGCGGGCATGGGTGACATAAACCGGCGCCAGCGCCGTACCGATCCCGCCGGTGGCCAGCGCGCCGGCGTTGCAGTGGGTCAAAATCCCGATCGCGCCATCTTCAGGTGGCTCGGGCGGACTTGCGGCGAGCAAGCGATCAAAAAGGTCGGCACCAGCTTCGCCGATCCGCTTGCACAATTCGCGATCCTGTTGATGGATCCGACGAGCCTCGTCGAGCAACGCGGAAAAGAGCTCCCGATCATCCGGGGTCGCTTGGGCGCGAGCCCGCATCCGATCGAGGGCCCAAAAGAGATTCACGGCGGTCGGGCGGCTGGTGGCGAGCGATTCGATCGCCTCGAACGTTTTGGCCCGCAGTTCCGGACCGGGCTCGCCTCGCGCGGCCAAGCAAACCCCATACGCCGCCGCGATGCCGATCGCCGGCGCGCCGCGGACCGACAATCGCCGGATCGCTTCCCAGACTTCGCGGACCTCGTCACAGCGGAGCTGAATCGTTTGGCCCGGCAGCTTCGTCTGATCGAGCAGCATCACGCACCGCGACACGTCATCCCAACCGACTACCTGGGGCAAGGCGGATTCGAAAGCAGCGACCGGGTCGCGGGTTCGCTCGATGGTCACGGCTTGGGTAGATAATTGAGCGTGTAGTAGGCGAGTGGGTGCAGGACCGGTGTCCCTTCGGCCGACACGACGCCATCAAGTTTCAACTCGTGCACGTGACCGATCTGCAAACCGTCGATCGTCAACCGGACCCGGAGCCCATCGTCGCTGACCGCGGCCGCTTTCACGGTCGCCTTGGTCGGATCGACCTCAGGGCTGCCATAATCGGCCTGATAGATGTACGTGAAGGTCTGCATCGAATAACGGGCCGGGTCGGCCGCGACCTTGGGGTCGACCGGGTGGGTGAAGACGAGCTCAAAGCCGTCGGGACGGGCTTGCATCTCTTTGATTTCCATCGGGACCTTGCCGGTCCAATCGACCCGTTCGACGGCGAAATCCTTACCCCCACGCGAACCCCACCCGCGGCTTGTCCCGCCGACAAACACGTCACCCCAGGGCG
>JBEIRZ010000051.1:0-20702 GCA_040375695.1 Planctomycetaceae bacterium | reverse complement strand
TGCGGCCAGGAGATCGTCGACCAGCTCCGGCCGCACGCCGCCAAGGGGCCGATCCGCGGCGTGATGCATTCCTACAGCGGCGATTGGGACGTCTGCCGCCAATGCCTCGACCTGGGGCTGATGATCAGTTTCGCCGGGATGTTGACCTTCAAAAAATCGGACGAGCTCCGCCAAGTCGCGGCGAAGGTCCCTGCCGATCGGCTGCTGGTCGAAACCGATTCCCCGTACCTCAGCCCCGAACCGTTTCGGGGGAAACGGCCGAACGACCCGGCGCGGGTCGCACTGACCTTGCGCTGCCTGGCCGAAACCCGCGGCGTCGCCCCCGAAGAATTGGCGGAAGTCACTGCGGCCAATGGGTTTAGGTTATTTGCCCGGGAACTTGCCTAGGCCGCGGGTTGCCGGTTTTTGATCCAGGCTTTAATCTGGTTGGGGTCGCGGCGGTCTCGCGGCCTTGCCGACGCAACATCGGCAATCCCGCAATTCGACCATCACCATCTAGGGATCGGGCCCTCACGCCGTCGCCGCCATGTCCTCGCCAGAAAGCATCGCAAAACTCGCCCTCGAAGACGGCTCCGTTTTTCAAGGGACGGCCTTCGGGGCACAGGGAGAGGTCGACGGCGAAGTCTGCTTCAACACCTCGATGACGGGTTATCAGGAGATCCTGACCGACCCCAGTTATCGTGGCCAAATCGTGACGATGACCTACCCCCAAATCGGCAATTACGGGGTCGTCGACGCCGACAACGAACACGAACGGCCGTCACTTTCCGGTTTCGTCGTGCGTGAAGAGAGCCGCATCCATAGCAATTACCGTGCGGACGCGTCGCTCTCCCAGTTCCTCGTCCGACATGGCGTCGTCGCGATCGCCGGGATCGACACCCGCGCCCTCGTCCGCCGGTTGCGGAACTTCGGCGCGATGCGCGGGGTCCTTTCGACGACCGACCTCAGCGACGCGTCGCTCGTCGCCAAGGCCAAGGCATCGCCAGGGCTGGTGGGACGCGATTTGGTCCGCGAGGTGATGCCCAAGCAACCGAAGTCATGGGACCAACGGCTCGACGAGTGGACCCCAGTCACCGCCGCCGATTCCGCCCCTGCCGGCGAAACGCCGCATGTCGTTTGCCTCGACTTCGGGATGAAATGGAACATCCCCAGGCACTTCGTTTCGCGGGGCAACCGCGTCACCGTCGTCCCGGGAAATATGACCGCCGACGAAATCCTCCGTTTGGAACCGGACGGGATCTTCTTGTCGAACGGCCCCGGTGACCCCGAGCCGCTCGAATTCGCCCACCGCACGATCGCGTCCCTCTTGGGGAAAAAGCCGATCTTCGGGATCTGCTTGGGGCACCAACTCCTGTCGCTGGCCTGCGGCGCGAAGACGTTCAAATTGAAGTTCGGGCACCGCGGCGCCAACCAGCCGGTCCTCGATCTAGAAACGGGCAAGGTCGAAATCACCACCCAGAACCACGGCTTCGGCGTCGCCGACGAGTCGCTACCCGATTGCCTGGAAGTGACCCATCGCAACCTCAATGACGACACGATCGCGGGGGTTCGCCACCGCGAGACGTCTGCCTTCGCCGTCCAGTACCACCCCGAAGCGGCCGCCGGCCCACACGACAGCCACTACCTCTTCGGGCGGTTCCAGGAACAGCTTAGCGGCAGTTGATTCCCTTCCGGTCATGATCCGTTGCCGGCACCGAGAGGTCACTTCCCGAGCAACTTTTCGAGCCCCCGATTGAGCTGCCCTTCGAGGTAGCTCTCGGCCGTCTTCTGGATCGCTTGGGCGCCGAGCTGAGTCGCCATGTTGCGGATCGCCGCGGGATCGAGCTGGGGCTGAGACAACGAACCGGAAATCGGCAACGTGACCGTCGCCCCCGCGAGGCTCTTCAGGTCGCTCCCCAACCACGACGCGTCCAGCGGCACCTGGGTGATCAGGTTCAGACGCCCATCGACGCTGACTTGGCCACTGGTGACCAATCGCGCGCGATCGATGTCCATGAACATCCGCTGGTGCGTGATCACCCCATCGGTCATGTCAAAGTCGACACTCTGGGTCGGGATCGTCACCAAGTTGATCGGCTGCGCACGGGCCACGTTCTCCGCCTGGATGTCTGCCGCCGATCGGCCTCGACTGAGCATCCGGATCTGCTGCACGCCCCCGATGACCTGCTGCGAGACCGGGCCGGCGTCAAAGCGGATCTCGCCGACCTGCAATTGGCCGCGGACCTTCGATCTCTCGGGGTAGCTGAGGTCGACCCGCGCTTCGGCCAGCTCGATCCCGAAATTCCCCTCGACGGTCGTCGCCCGGGCCATCAGCGGGGCCAGGTACTGCATCCAGCGATCGGAGAGCTCGCGGGTCAATCGCAAGTTCTTCGCCTTCGACCCCGGACGGACATCGAGCACCGGCGGGCCAGGGCTGTAGCGCAAGTCGGCCGCCACATCGATCTGACCTTGCTCGATCGGGATCGTCGCCGGCTCGATCGTCAGACTCTCTTCCGACAACGTGATCGGGACCGACGCAGGCCCCAGCCGCAAACCGGCGATCTCGCCACCTTCCCAACCGATGCTGCTGATCGCCTTCAATCGCACCGGCCCCGCCCCGATGCGGGTGACGTTCAGATCGAGCGGCGTTTCGTGCATCCCTTCCAACCGGATCGGTGTCCCCAACAACGTCGTTAATCGGCGGGCGAGTTGCGTCATGTCGATCCGGGTCGGCCCCCCGACACGGACCGAACCCTCTGCCGCGTCCCAGCGAACTTGCCCCGCCAGCGTGCCGGCCAACCACTCCGAGCGGATCTGAAACTTGTCGCTGGCCACACCCCCCGAGACGAGGTCGTAGGTCACCGTCCCCTCGCACTGGATGTTCGGCTCTCCCCACAGGAGCGACCCCGGGGTGGCGTTTTGATTGCCGACACCGGCACCCCCTTGGAGCACTTCGATGCCGCTCCCTTGGGCGACATTCGTCACCACCAATTTGTTCTCGCCGCGGTTTCGACGGAGCGTCCCGTTCCCCTCACAAAACCCTCGCCATGCGAGGCCCTCTCCGGGCGGTGTCGCCGGCCGCGTGCTCGCCAATCGCCCCCCCGTCGGCCAAGGCTGGTTCGCCAATCGGCTCTGGAACGATCCGGTCAATGGTTCCAAGCTCGCGCGCCACGCGAATTCGAAGTCGGCCTGCTCGTCACTGATCTCACCCTTGGCGACGGCCGACAACGATTCGCTGGTGATCGTCAACGAATCGGCCAACAGGTTCGCCGACGGCCAATCGAAACGACCCTCGAAGTCGATGCCGAGCTGGTGCTGGGCGAAGTACTGATCATTCCAACCGCCACGCGGCTCTTCCAACCGCAGGGCGACCGTCGCGAGCTGTGCCGCGGCGAGGCCGACCTCGGCGTCCATCCGCGCGTCGTACCCGCCTTGCACCCCGTGCAACGATTCGGGGAGCCACGGACCGAGGAATTCGGCCAACACTTCGAGCCGACCACGGCTGCTCATCCGCAGCGGCAGCGCCGACTTCATCGACGGATCGGCGACGGCGCGCATCAGCACCGCATCCGCTTCCAGTGATGTGCTCCGCAGGCTCAACTCGGCATTGCTCAACTCCGCCAACTGGGCCGCCTCGACGCGACCGGCCAGATCGGCTTTCACCGCCAGGGTCGGCCGATGCAGACGGATCCCGCCCGGCAACAACAACGTCAGATCGGTCGCCTCGCCATCGGCATGCAACGTCCAACGTTCGTCCGCCTCCGCAGCCCATGCGACCTGACCCGAGGCGACACCACCCAAACGGAAATCGGGGAGATCGACCAACGGCTCGATCGCGGTCGCCAAACGGCCCAAATCGAGATTCGCATTCCCCTGGCCTCGGGCCAACTCTCCCTCCAACGCGGCCGTCCCGAAAGCGCTCGTAAGCTCACACCGATCGGCCCGCCAACGCCCGCCAGCCGGGTCGATACGAAGCGTCGCGACCAGACTCGCCGGCTCGACAACCCAAATCGCCCCTTCGCGCCTCGCACGAATCGGATCGGATCGGACCGCGGCACTGACCAAACGCCCTGCCGAAGGTTGCCGCGGATCGACCGTCGTCGAGATCTCGCCGATCACCCTCCCCGCGATCAACTCGGCCCCCTCGCGTAATGGCAAAAAGCCAGGAAGCCGCTGGTTCAATAGCGGCAGATCGACCGAAGCGGCCGCCGTCCCGTCCAGGCTGCCGAGCCACACCAACGGGTCGACCCCCGACCTTCGCGTCGAAGGGGCGACGAACGTACCGTCCAACGTGAGCTCTGCGAAGTCGGTCGCCAAACGAAACCCTCGCCCCGTCATCCCTGCCGGCTGCAACGTCGCCACACCATCGACCACCGCCAACTCGTTTCGCCATACCTGCGGCCCGAGCATCGGATCGGAGGCCACCAGGTTTCGCAGTTCGAACCGCTCCGCCTCCACCGACCAATTCCCGCCACTCGAACCGACCAGCCGGATCGCCCCCGTCGCATCCCCCGTCAATGATTGCGGGACCTTCCCCGCCAACTCGCCGAATCGCAACCGCGCCAACGACGCGACCCGCAGCGGCAACCCTTTCAACTTCATGTCGACTTCGGAGCTCGCCAAGTCCCGCGGGTCGATCTTGACCGACGCGTCGATCGATCCGCTCCCCGACCGAGGGTCAGACAGGATCCCCGAACACTCCGCCGTCAATTTGCCGGCAAACCAATTCGCACTCCCGCGACCTTGATCGATCCCCCACGTCTCGCGCTGCGCCACGTCGGTGACCAAGACGCTGAGGTTCTGAAAATCGACACTCACGTTCGGCGCCGCGCCGCCCCCGACACCCGAACCGAGCTGACCCGCAGGACCGCCCCCCAATACCGCCAACAGGTCGGTCTCGAGGCTCGATGCGTTCTCCCGAACCGAAAGCTCCAGCTTCACCCCTCGCACCGAAAGGCGGATCGGGTCGCCCAACCCCGTCAAAGCCTGCAGCAACGACACGTCACAATCGAGCTGCTCGACCAACAGCTTCGTCCCCGCGGTGGCCCCGACCAATTCGATCCCGCTCGCCCGGACCGGCGCGAGCCACCCGAACCGCAGCGTTTGATAGTTCCCCTGAAAGCCGCGGGCCGACAATTGCCGCTGGATGAACGGCCGCGCCAGCGGTGACCGGACCCAGACGGAAGGCGCGATCGCAACCGCGGCCAATCCCAAAGCCAGCAACGCCAACAGGTACTTCCCACGCCGGGATCGCACCGGCGGCTGCGGCGTCTCCGACAGATGCCGACGACGACCCCGCCGCCGTCGGCCTCGCGCCCCATGGACCGGCTCGAGGGCCAAGGTCGGGTCAAAGCGGTCCGGCTCAGGGGCCGTTCCCTCCGAGGGAATGGCTCGATTCATTTCGCCCGAATTCACAGCTCAGATTCCTTGCCGAGTTCTCTCCTTGCGCATCCCGCCATCGGGAAGGATACGAGACCACGCCCTCGCAGAGGTAGGGCAATTCGGCATCCCCTTCCGCGACGGATGACCCAAGAACCCCTAAAAAGCGCACGCCCCGCAGTCCGCTTGTGCTATTTTACAGAGGCCCTGCACCAGAAGATGATTGCCATGCGATCACGAACAGCCGACGAAAGCTATCAATCGCCTCGACCCACCCAGCGAGGTCCGCCCCTCCGATCAGGTGGACGCTTCACCCGCTTGCCGTCCCTTTTGGATACGGATCAATGGCAACGGCCCCCGCGATCGGATCTGCTGGGCGATCGCCTCGGGGGTCCCCAAGGGTTCGACCGGTTCGTCAACCCACGATGGGTCATACCGATCCCCCTGATACGCATCCAACCGCTCCAATTCTTGCTCGATCTCTCGACGCAGCGCCGCCTTATCGAGGCACCATGCCGGCGCGATCAGGTAGTCGGGTGGGGCGTCGCCACTGACCCGCTCGACGATCACTTCGGAAGGAATCAGCCGCAACAAGTCGACCACCGCGCGGACATAATCTTGCCGCCCCATCAACTCGATCTCGCCCCGCAACACCTGGTCCCCCAGCGGCGTCCCGCGGACCGCGTACAGGTTGTGGACCTTCACCGCCTCCACCCCCAACACCCCAACCGCACGGGCGGTGTGCATCATCTGCGAATACGTCTCTCCCGGCACACCGAGGATCAGGTGCGCGCACGTCTCGAACCGCCGTCCGCGGGCACGGTTCATGGCGTCGACCATATGCCCGTGGCGATGGGCCCGGTTCATCCAAGTGAGCGTCGCGTCGTGCCGCGATTGCATCCCGAACTCGAGCGAAACGTAGCTCCCCGCGGCCAAGTCATCGAGCAGGTCGAGGACGTCGTCAGGGGCGCAGTCCGGACGGGTGCCGACCGCCAAGCCGACGATCTCGGGCGAATGCGAAAGCGCTAAGCGGTAGACCTCTTCGAGCTGTTCGACGGGGGCATAGGTGTTCGTGGCGGGCTGGAAGTAGGCGATGAAGCCGTCGACTCGGCCATACCGCTTTCGCAACGACTCGATCCCTCGCCCCAATTGCTCCGCGACCGCCGCCAACCGGACCCGGCGGCTGGGACTGAACGACCGGTTATCACAAAAGTTGCACCCCCCCCTCGCGACCGCCCCGTCGACATTCGGGCAGGTGAACCCCGCGTCGATGCTGACCCGCTGGACCCTGCCGCCAAATCGTTTTCGCAAAGCGGCGCCAAAAGCGCGATATCGCGGCCTGGGGCCAGGGCCGCTGGCCGCTGCTGTCGAATGAGGGTTTGTCATCGTCTCCTTAGCGGGCCTAGCCACTCCTCCGCTAGGGGGGTGAAAGGTCCTATCCGATCGTTTTTCTGGGTTCAATTCGACCCCCGGTCCGTTGACCAAATGGGGTGATGTCTAGAATAACAGATGTTGGTGCTCCCCCGAAAATCCTCCAGTGCCCGATCGCCCACAACCGATTCAGGCTCGGGGCCGATGTAGGATCATCGCCATGTAGGATCAGCGCTGGTGCAAGCCCCTGACCGGGGATCCTGCCCAGGAAGCCGGCCAGGAGCAATTCAGGGAGGGCAAACCGGAGGGGCAGGGCCGTAAGATAGGACGGATCACTTCAGACCGGAATCAACCTCAAAGACCACAGAGCCCGACCACCGCGTTGCCAGCCCGTTATTCGTTCCCAAACCCCATTTCGCGCAGCCATCCCCATAGCAAACCCCCGATCATGCACTCGGAAGCTGAATCCAAAGGCCGCCCCAAGTATGGCATCCTTAACCCGATCGGTGGCGGGGACCCAATCCCCCTGCTGAGGGAACGACTGCTGATCGGTCGCCGGGAGAGTTGTGACATCTCGCTCCAGTTCCCCAACGTGTCCGGCCAGCATTGCCGGTTGTCATTGGAAAACGGGTATTGGTTCGCCAAAGACCTCGGCAGCCGCAACGGGACCAAGGTCGATGGCAAGGCGATCGTCCGCAAACGGCTCGACCCGAATTGCCGCATCTCCTTTGCGAAACACGAGTATCGCATAGAATACGACCCGCAAGAGCTCGGGGCCTTCGGCCCGCCACCTCCCGACGATGACCATATCGAGGAGCTGATGCGACGCTCGCTCACCGAACGGGCGGGTATCAGCCGGCGGAGCATGATGGACCCGACGAAAAATCGTAATTTCGACGAAGACTGACCCCCCGGAGCCAGCATGCCTCGCCTTGCCCACCACGTCTTTTTCACCCTGTCGGACCCAACGCCCGCGAGGATCGACGATCTGGTGGCGGCCTGCAAAAAATATCTCGACGATCACGAGGGGGTGGTCGATTTCAGCGTCGGCGTCCGCGTCCAAGACCTAGCCCGCCCGGTCAACGATACCGAATACCACGTCTCGCTCCATGTGATCTTCGCCGACCGGGCGGCGCACGACCGCTACCAAACGGCCCCCCGGCACATCGACTTCATCAACGAGCAAAAGCCCCATTGGAAAGGGGTCCGGGTCTGCGACAGCTACCTCGAGGCCTGAGCCAGGCCGCCCGCTCTTCAGCAGCGACGCTAGCGAACGGGGCCGGTTGCGAACGGGGCCGGTTGCGAATGGGGCAGCTAGCGAATGAGCGCTTCCAGAGCCGCTTTCACATGCCCGTCCGATGCGAGCTGTGCCGAGAAGACCAGCCGGATGACCCCCTCCCGGTCGATCACATAGGTGACACGCCCCGGGAAAATCCCCAAAGTCTTCGGAACCCCGAACGCGGCACGCAAAGTCCCGTCAGTGTCGCTCAAGAGCGAAAAGGGCAACCGATATCGCTCCGCGAACCCGCGGTGGCTCGCCTCCCCGTCACCACTGACGCCAATCACCTCCGCACCGATCTGCGAAAACTTCGCGTACGAATCGCGAAAAGCACACGCCTCCTTCGTGCAAACCGGCGTGTTGTCCTTGGGATAAAAAAAGATCACCACCGGACGCGAGCCGACGAAATCGGACGATCGGACCGACTTCCCGTTCTGATCGATCCCCTCATAATCCGGGGCCCGATCACCAACCTGCAACCGCTTCGTCGCCATCGTCGCCTCCTGGTCGTCGCTTGAACCCAAGCCGCATTGAGCTACCCCAATCAGGTACCCAACACCCGCCGCACCAAAACACAGGGCCGCACCTCGACCGCCCGCTCAAACCGCATAGAGCTGATACAACATCAAGTAGACCAACACCCCGGTGACCGACACGTACATCCAAATCGGGTAGGCGTAACGGACAAGCTTCTTGTGGGCGACGATCCGACCTTTCGACGCGAGATAGACGGCCCGCAGCGCCAGGACCGGGACGAAAATCGCCAACGGCAAGTGGGTCAACAGGATCGCGAAATAAGTCGTCCTCGCCGCTTGGCTGACGCCTGGCCCCACCGGCGGAAAACGCTTGTTGAATTCCCCCGTGGTCTGATAGAGCGCCCCCTTATGGAGCAGGTACAGGAGCAAAAACAGGATGCTGACGCAAAGCGCCGCCGTCATCAACTTGCGATGCGTCCTCGCTTGGCCCGACTTGATCTTGTAGAGCCCCATCCCGAGCAGGATGATCGCCACACCATTCAACGAGGCGGTGGCGTGCGGCAAGGTCTTGGCGAGGAATTCCCACATATCGATCAGGCCGCGGGTTGGATCAGGTTGCGAATGTCGGCCTTGAGTTTTTCGAACTGCTTCTTCTCGGGCCAACTGTAATAGCCGACGATCTCGCCTTCGCGATCGACGAGGACGAACTTTTCCGTGTGGAATTTTTCGTCGACCGCCAACCGGAAGACCTCCGCCCCGACTCGGCGGATGTAAGTCAAATCACCGGTCATGAAGAGCCACTGCTGCGGGTCGGCCCCGAACCGGGCGGCGTACTCCCGAAGCGCCTCCGGGGTGTCGGTGACGGGATCGACCGAAATCGATACGAACCGCACCCCCTTCCCCTCGAATTCCTTCTGCAGCTCCTGGACCTTCTGGTTCTGCTGGATGCAAACGCTCGGGCAGGTGCTGAAGAAGAAACTCACCACATAGGGCTGCCCCTTCAGCTCTGCGCTGCCGACCGACTGACCCGACCGCTCGGTCAAATTGAAATTCGTCATCCAGCCGTCCGGCGCCATCGCCGGTTCGTCCTCGGTCACCGAAGCGGGATCGAGCGGCCCGTCGTTGCTGTAAACCTCCGCGTCGGCCGGCGGACTCGCATCCCGCTGTCGCAGCGATCGAACCGTCAAGCCGAGCACAACCCCGAGCAATAAAATCGTAGCGACATGCACCGCGGTCTTCATCTCGATTCCTCGCAACGCACTTGTTAAGCGACCAAGTCGGCCCGACGGCTACCTCGCATCAATCGCCATGCGATCAATGACGTGCCGATCATGAACGCCACCGAAACGGCCCAACAGACGATCGGGCTGGGGGCGAAACCGCTCGCCGCGAAATCGACCCCCGGATAAAGCAAACGACGCAATTCGACGATCGGGTAGGTCAACGGGTTGGCCCGCATGATCAGCCCCAAAATCGTTTGGCCAATCCCCGCGTCACCCCCCAGCGGCGCGACGGGAAAAAACGTCCCGCTGAGCAGCCACATCGGCATCAAACCGAGCATCATGATCGCGTGAAAACCCTGCGTGCTGTCCATCGGCCACGCCACGATCATCCCCAGCGAGCACATCGCGACGGCGACGACCGCTAGCAACACCATCACACCGATCACCGACGCCGAAAAGGGGGCCGCCCGAAACAGATAAACGAGGAACAAGAACAACATCGCTTGGACCCACGCGATCGCCGCCCCACCGAGCACCTTCCCCGCCAAGACCGGCCACCGACCGACCGGCGCGACTAGGACCGCCTGCATGAAACCTTCCCGACGATCCTCGATCACCGAAATCGTCGCGAAGATCGCCGTGAACAGGACGATCAGTGCCAGCGTCCCCGGCAGGAAATGCTCCAAGAACGTCTGCTCACCCTGGCCGACGAACGAACCCTGTAGCCCTGTCCCGAAGAGCAACCAAAACAGCAACGGCTGGACCACCGCCGAGATCACCCGGTTCCGCTGGCGAAAGAACCGGATCCACTCCCGCTTGGCGAGCATCCACGCCGCGGCCATCCCGCTGGGCCGCACACCCCCGGCAACAGAGTCGCCCGAATATCGATTCGCCAACGGGGCGGCGGGGGTGGGGGTGATGGCGGACATGGTCTTCCGGGCGTGCGTGTGGACGGTCAGTAGGTCAAAGCTTAAACGCTGGAGCCGAACTAGTCGAACCGGTGGCCGGTTTTGGCGATGAAAACGTCTTCCAAACCGGGCCGTCCGACCGAGATCGATTGCATCCGATCCCCTAAAGTTTGCGCGATCCGCGGCACCATCCCCGGCGCATCCGCGCAGCGAACGCGCAGTTGCTGCGCCACCCGCTGCGGGTCGAGCCCAAGCTCCTGCCGCAACGTCGATTCCACCCCGTCCAGATCGCCGGACTGGATCGAGATCACCCCGTCGCCCATTTCACCTCGCAACGAATCGGGCGTCCCCTCCGCGATCACCTGACCCTCGAACATGATCGCCAACCGGTCCGACTTCTCCGCCTCTTCGAGCAAGTGCGTTGTCAACACGACGCTGATCCCCTCGTCGGCCATCGATCGCAAGGTCTGCCAAAGGTCGATCCGGGCGGACGGGTCGAGCCCCGTCGAAGGCTCGTCCAATAACATCACCTGCGGACGGTGCAGGATCCCCTTGGCCAATTCGACCCGCCTTCGCAACCCGCCCGATAGCGTCTCGCAAAATTCGCCGCGACGCTCGGTCAGCTTCAACTGCGCCAGGACCTCGTCCCGCCGCTTCCGCAGCGCATCGCCGGACAACCCGTAGAGCGCCGCCTGGCAGGCGATGTTCTCGTCGACCGTCAATTTCTTATCGAGGCTCGGCGATTGAAAGACGATCCCGATCGTCCCGCGCACGGCCAACGGGTCGGACGCCACGTCCAGCCCGGCCACTTCGATCCGCCCCCGCTGCACCGGGACGAGCGTGCTGAGCAACCGAAACAACGTCGTCTTGCCGCTCCCGTTGGGCCCCAAAAGCGCAAAGATCTCGCCGGCACCGATTCGCAAATCGACACCCCGCAGCGCCTCACGCTCGCCATAAGCGTGATGGACCCCCTGACAAACGATCGCCGCGGCCTGGGCCGACTTGGGGAAAGGTATGATCATCGAACTCATCTCCCCCAAAACCATGCGGCCAGGGTCAACACCCCCAGCGACGCGGGTAGCTGTAACAACGACGCCCGCAACAACCGCCGGGCCGTCAAATCGTCGCGACGGCCGGCGAACCGGACCGCAGCGGCGAACATCGGATAAGAAACCGCCAACACCGCCAAAGCCAACGCGACCGCCGCCATCGAGCCCCGCGGGACGACCAACACCGACAACCCCAACAAACAGCCGCACAGCGCCGCCATCCCTAAAACGCTCTGCCAACCGGCGCTCCGCCCCGTCGGGTCATCCGTCGTCGCCATCCGAAATCCGGCCCGCTCGTATTGTTCCCGTACCAGCCAAGCGATCGCCATGAAGTGCGGGTACTGCCAAGCGACCAAAACCCCGACCAGCAACCAGCCGATCGGGTCGACGAGCGATCCGCCGCCACCGGTGAAACCGACCAGCATCGGCAACGCCCCCGACACCGCGCCGACCGTCGTGTTCCACTGCGACCAACGCTTCAGCGGGGTGTAGATCGGGACGTAAACGACCCAGGTCGCGATCGCAAGCAACGCCGGTACCACCCCGACCATTCGCCACAAATATGCCGAACCGGCGATGCCGATCAGCCCCGCAAAGGCCGCCCCGACCTGCCAACCGAGCCTCCCGTCCGGGAGCGGACGCTGCCGAGTCCGTTCCATCCTCGCGTCAATCTCTCGCTCCCACACCTGATTCATCGCCCCGGCGCTCCCGGCCACCATCCCGACGCCGATCAGCATATGCAACAGCCCCCACGCCGAAGCCCCATCCCCGGCCGCGATCGACCACGCGATCGCCGTCGTGACCAAGATCATCGTCACGATCCGCGGTTTGGTGAGCTCCAGAAAATCGGCCAGTGCCCCCGACAGGCCGGCCTTCCGCCCCGCCCTCGATCCTTCACCCACACAACCCTCCGCGGACCGGGATTCGCTCGCCAAAGCCGCCTCGCCGCCGGCCGACACGTCCACGACGCGGGGCCGCCCCAGGGAAGGGCCGGACGCCGATGTGGCTGGCGATCGTGCGACCATGACGCTCATGTTCAATCGGGTTTGCGTGAGAGGCTCAGGAAAATGGGATCATCACACCGCGACCGACCCGATAGCCCCCACCCCACCCACGTGGCGGAGCCGGCACAATCGAATCAGCAGGAAGACGGACGTTACCAGCACGAGCGCCCCCGTGGCGACATGCCCAGTAATGATAAGCGACTCGACAAACGCCTGATCTTTGACCAGATACGATGCCGTCCTAGGACCGATCTGGGCAAACGGGGGGACGCCATATCGCGACACCCAAGTCGCCAGCCCCAGCGAAATCTGGGCAGCTACCAAAGTTAACAGCAACCGAGCAGGTCCCGACAGGGTCAAATCGCCGCACCCGGCCTCGCGACTCAGCCGCTTGACCCGCCGATAAACCCACTTCGTCAGAACAAGCACCACCAACGCCATCACCACATGCGTCGTCACCAAGTGAGGAAAACCCTTGGGCGACGCCGTCGGCTGCACGTGACGCAATTGGGCCCCCAAGACGACCTGCAAATAGCTCAGCAGCACCAAACCGACCCCCGCAACGATCAACCCCTTTCCCGGGACCCCCGCCGTCATCACCCCCGCCCGACCTTGCTCCCACCACCAACGGCTGGTTACCGCCATCAACGCCACGCTCATCGAGAAAAAAATCTCCGCCGTGCAGCCATGCAGCATCGCTAACGTCCGCGCGGCCATCACGACCCGTGCCCCCCCTAACAGCCCCTGGCCGATCACGGCCAACAACACCGCGACCGCTAGCCACCGGACCCAACCCCGCGGCTCGGTCATCCATGCCAAAACGACCGCCGCGATCGCGACCACACCCACCAACGCCCCCAGCAACCGATGGCCATGCTCGATGAACAGATCGAACGGCCCAAAGAGCCACGTCGTGTACGGATAGAGGAACAGGTTGTACCCATAAGTCCCCGGCCAATCGGGAACGGCCATCCCGGCGTCATACGTCGTCACCTGACCGCCGACCCAAATCAACGGCCAAACCAAACAGACGATCAAAACGGCCGCGCGGTGCAGCCAGCGCCCGGGAGGATCCTGACCCGCCCAAATCGCCGGCGATCCCCCAGCGTCCCCCGTCGATTGAACTGTCGATTCAACTGTCGAATCACCCATCGATCCCCCCATCGGTCGACCACGCTCGCCAACTTCCAAGACATGACTCATCGATCCGAACCGTACCCAAGTTTGATGAAAATTGATTCCCCGAATGACCCGTTCAACGATCGCGACCCCGTCACGCCTACGATCACGTTACGGGCCCCATCCGCGGACCTTTGCGAGCGACCCAAACGGCCACCCAAGCCCAGTCCGATAACCCTTATCTAATTCTCTTTGCTGTCGAGGCCTTCACCGGCGAACGTCTTTAAATAGGCGACCAAGTCCCAAAGCTGGTCCTGCGTGACACCGACCGTCGACCCTTCTTCCGCGACCAACAACGCCGGCATCGGTGTCCCCGCGATCCCGCTCACCAACAGCCGATAAAGCCGCTCATCGCTTTCGCCCCCGCGGAAGTGTCCCCAGGCGAGCTTGCGGGGCCGGATCGGCCGTGGCTTGAGCCCCCCGGCGTCCAAAAACCCTTCGATCGCTTGGCTATCCACCCCCAAACCCAACTTCGTCGTGAACTCTTTCGTCCAATCATCGAAATCGAGCGTCGCCACGTTGCCATCACCCGAGGGCCCATGGCACGACGCACAATTCGCCAGCGGCCCGTGAAACAATTCCTTCCCCCGCCCCGCCGCCGCGACCGGATCCTCCAAAAACGACCTCGTTGGCGCCGGGACCTCGATCGGCTCGGCGGCTAACCAAGAAGCGGCGACCGCAGCGATGACAACGTCGATCTCCGCCGCGACACCTTCATCGGCCACCCGACCCGATTCGCCCAAACCGAGCGATGCCGCTCCCAATCCCTTCGCATCGCTCCCCGAACCTTCGATCGCAAGTTCGACCAGCCGCCGTTCCGTCTCGCCGCGGATCGCAAGGTAGATCACGTAATCGACCAATGCGTCGCGATCTTCCTGCGGCAACCGGACGAACGAAGGCATCCCGGTCCCCGCGACCCCCGCGTCCAAGAGCCGCGCGAGATCCCCTTTGGTCGGCTTGCTTTCCCGCGGGGTGCTCTTGTACTTGAAAACGCCCGGACGGAAATCACGCGGGTAAGGGTTTTGTGTCCCCGCCGCAGGCCCCGTGCCGCTCCCAGCCAACCCGTGACAGACGACGCAATTGGCCCGATAGAGCCCGAAATCGACCCCCGCCTTGTCGCTCGATACCGCCCCAGCCGACCGCTCCAAATTCCGCACATCGAGGAGCCCAGCCGGGATCGCGGAAGGCAGCTTCGGCATGTCCGGGGTCCCAAACAGACCCTCGATGACCGGGGCGATCACGTCGGCCACACCCTCAGCCGAAGCCCCCTGCGACCGATAGGCGACGACTTTCGCGTGCAGCTCATTCACCGGAAACCGATCGGTCCGGGCGTCGCAACCGCCGACGCAAACCACAACCAACGCGGCGGCCCAAGCGATCATCCCTGACGATAAACGCCCATGTCGCTTCCAGGACCGAACGACCAGCCCCCATTCCGAACCAAACATCAATCGCTGAATCATGATCTTCTGTTACCCGCAACCGCCGACAGACCCACAACCGTCACCCACCGCGCTCGCGATCTCCAAGGCGTCCCGGCCATCCGGCCAAAGCCTTCAGCGTCGCAACGCCGCTTCCCGCCACCCGATCGCGAACGCGAGTCCCCAAAACCGAAATGGCCGGCCGTGGTGACGGCCGGCCATCGATGACCGTTTCGCAAACGCGAGCTAGGTCGCTTCGAACTTACGGTTTCAGCGCCGCCGCGGGGATCGTGATCGCCCCCAAATCGTTGTCGCCCGCCTTGATCGGCAATTCGATCAGATTCTTCTTAAGCTCGACCGCCTTGCCGTCCATCGTCACCTCGCGGATCGCCGAATCGGCCGCTTCATGATAAAGCCTAAAGACAAGCGTCTCGCCCGCTGGCAAACCCTTGATCTCGATCTCGCCCTTGTCGTTGCTGATCGCGGCAAAGGGGTGATCGAGCGCCACCACATACGACCTCATCCAGGGGTGAATGTTGCAATCGACGGGAATCACCGCCGGCTCGGGCTTCTCGATCTTGACGACCTTTTCGCCTTGCGGCGGGATCGTGATGTTCTGCGCGCTGTTCGCAAAGAAGTTCATGTTCGCGTTGTGGCCGACCGGATCGGGGTTGGTGATCTTGATCGAATCGCCGACCTGAACGGCCAAGATGTGCGGCTCGAATCGGCACTTATCATTGGCGAGCGTGAAGGTCTTGCTCGAGGGGGCCTGCGGCGGAAGCTTCGAACCGCCTCGGCCGGTGTAGACATAAAACACGACGTTCTTGATTCCCTTGTTCTCGGCGTTGACCAACAGCTTTTCCGAAACAAGGCCGCCCGTGCCGCAGAATTGCGCATCCTTGTTGGCATCGATCGCGCTCGGCTTGGGGGCATCGCCGCCATAAACGAAACGCAACTTGAGGTTGCCCGTCTCTTGGGAGAGGGCAGGGGAGGCCGCCAACAGGGTGGCCAAAGCCAAAAACATTCGCATCGTGATCGCTCAGGTAGGGTCAGGGGGGATGGGGAGGGAAACAATTCCGCGGACGCACGCCGCGCACGACACTCGCTGCATCCTGCAAACATCTCGAAACATCTCTCGATCCTTGATCACCGGAAAACGCCACCCACGATTCACTCGAGGCCGTTTCCCGTCAGACGACTTCATCATACACGACTGCCAAAAATGACAACCGCAGATGCGGCCAATGGGATCGGGATCTCACGCGAACTCGAGAGCGAATCAGCCGGAACGTGGCCGGTAGAAACGAAAAAGTGGAGGCGATAGCAAATAGAAGAGAGAAACCCGTGCTATCGCCTCCACTTCTTTCAGTAGCAACGGTCAGCCGGCCATCCGAAGGGGGGATCAAGTGGATGACGGAATCTAGCTAACCGGGAGGTTCGTAGAGCATACCATTTTTGGAAGGCTTGTCTACCACTAAACACCCCTTAAAGGGATTTTTTTCTGCCGCAGGGGGCTTTCCGGCCCAAAAATCACCGTTTTTCCCCAACTTTAAGGGAATGAAATTTCCCACAACGGCGGGCTTTTGGGCCGCTTGCCCCCTCACTCCCCCCACGCCGTCCAGGCCGATCAGTCCCACCCCCAGACGGGCCCGGCACCCAAATGCCACCGCCTCATGGCATTTCGCGGCTTCGCACTTCGATACTTTGCGGCTTCGCACTTCGATACTTTGCGGCTTCGCACTTCGACACTTTGCGGCTTCGCACTTCGACACTTTGCGGCTTCGCCTTGGCGCCCCGCTCCGGTAGATTGAGGTTTTGACAGCAATCCTCAGCAATAGGACGGTTTTTCCGCCATGGCCATGAAGGTTTTGATCGTCGGTTCGGGCGGCCGGGAGCACGCCTTGGCCTGGAAAATCGCCTCCAGCCCCCGCGTTTCCCAAGTCTTTGTCGCCCCCGGCAACGCCGGTACGGCGCTCGAGGCGACCAACGTCCCGATCCCCGCGACCGACAAACCGGCCCTGGTCAAATTCGCCCAAGCAAACCAAATCGACCTCGTCGTGGTCGGCCCCGAAGGCCCACTGGTGATCGGCTTGGTGGACGACCTGCAAGCGGCCGGGATCCTCGCCTTCGGGCCGACCGCCGCCGCGGCCGAACTCGAAGGGAGCAAGGTCTTCTGCAAAAACCTGCTGTACACCGCGAACATCCCGACCGCCGCCTACCAAACCTTTCGCCGCGCCGAAGATGCCCAGCGGTACATCAAAGAGCTCTACCCCGAAGCCGATGCCCCTTGTCCCGTCGTCGTTAAGGCGGATGGCCTCGCCGCCGGCAAAGGGGTGATCGTTTGCAGCAACCGCCGCGAGGCCCTCGACGCGATCGATCGGATCGCCGGCAAACGCGAATTCGGTGACGCCGGTAAGTCGCTGGTGATCGAAGAACGCCTGATCGGCCAAGAGGCGAGCGTTTTGGCGATCACCGACGGCTCGACGATTCTCACCCTCCCCGCGGCCCAAGACCACAAACCGGCATACGACGGCGACCTGGGGCCCAACACCGGCGGGATGGGGGCCTATTGCCCAACCCCACTGGTCGATGAAGAGATGATGGCCCGGATCGAGGCCGAAGTCCTCGTGCCGATCGTCCACGCGATGAAACGGGCCCGACGACCCTTCCGAGGTGTCCTCTACGCCGGACTGATGCTCACCTCCGCCGGCCCCAAGGTCCTCGAATTCAACACCCGCTTCGGTGACCCCGAATGCCAACCACTGCTGATGCGGCTCGAAAGCGACCTCGTCGATATCCTCGAAGCGGTCGCGAAAGGACGCCTCGATCAGATCGAACCGCCGAAATGGAATCCCCAACCGAGCATCTGCGTCGTCATGGCGAGCGAAGGGTACCCCGGTGATTACCAGAAAGGTCACGTCATCAGCGGCCTCGAGCGGGCCGCCCAAGTCGAAGGGGTCAAGGTCTTTCACGCCGGGACCCAACTCCGCGACGGCCAAGTCGTTACCGACGGCGGACGCGTCCTCGGCGTGACCGCCCTGGGAGACTCCATCAGCGTCGCCAAACTGCGGGCCTACCAAGCGGTCAAAGAGATCCGTTGGCATGGGGCTTGGTGCCGCAAAGACATCAGCGACAAGGCCCTCGCCTACGCCCGCTGATCCATCCCGCGAAGCGGGTGAGCATCTCTCCGCCGGCTGCGGCTTAACGACCCTCCGCCGGCTGCGGCTTAACGGCTTTTCGCCGGCTGCGGTTCGAACGACGTGAGCGCGGGCAACTCGACCCGCACCCCCGCCCCAGGGATTTCGACCCCGGCCGTCCAGACGATCCCGTTGAGGATCAGCGTCCGCAAATCGGCGAGCTCCCAATTGCGGTAATAGTGCGGCATCACGATCCCGAAGCCGCGTCCCCCATCCGGCCGCTCCAACCCCCAAGCGACCACCTGCCGCCGCGGCGATTCCGGCGGCAACATCGACGTCGCGAATTCGATCAACCCCACCCGCTCCGCATGCCCCGGCGGCCCGAAGTAATTGTCGATGTAGGGCTCGTCATCGAGCGTGAACGCCTTCCAACCTCGCAGCACCGGGTGCGTCGCCGCCTCGCCATCGACCACCGCCGGTGTGATCGTCGCCTCAGGAAAAATCCTCGCGATCGACTTGTGGTGCGAACATCGACTGGCGAAATACCCGCCGATCCAATCGAGCAGCGGATGCTTCCCGTCAGGCGCGACATCAGGCTCACGCAAACCCGTCGCGAAATGGATGCACACCACCCCACAACCACGGCTGACCATCCCCCCCAATTCCTTCATCACCCGATCGCCTTGCGGCAACTTGTGCGGCGGGAACTCGTCGCCGATGAAGACGACCGTGTCGGCGGCATCCCGAACCGACGCATCCTCCGGCCAACCGATGACCACCGTCGCATCGACCGCCGGAGCGAGCCCCGCGGCATGCTCCAGCGAGTATTCCATCAGCCGCCCCCCAGCCGCCACCTCGTGAGTCCCCGGCGGATGGTTGCTCGGCCCGACAATGATCAACACACGTTTCTTGTCATCCCCCTTCGCACCACCCTGGCTCCCTTCCTGACCCGCCGCCGAGCCCATCCCCACCACAATCGCGACCGCCAACACGATCGCCGCAACCCACCACCGATCGAGACGATCAACAACACAATCGTCGAGACGATCAACAACACAATCGTCGAGACGATCACCGAACCGACGACCGAATCGCCGAACACCCAATCGCGAAAAATGACAACCGGTCAGCATGCTTCGATCCTCCCACAGGGACGCAAGGGCCAAGGCGAAATCATCCCGACATGTTAGCATGATCGTGTCGCGAGTTTCGCCCGACACGGCACACCCTCCGTAAACCCGAGCTCGCACCGTTCCCCGGCATGTGACCGATCCGATCCGATCACACCCCTAGATCACGATGGCACATTCACCCCTCCCCGCAGAAGTCTCCCGCGAACAGTGGTCCGAACTGACGGCACGCCTGCTCGATTCCTACCGCCGCTGGACCGGGTCCGATCTGATCCCGCGTCATAGCCCCGACCAAGACCTGCTCGACCTCTGGGAAGCCCCCCGCGTCGTCGTCGCGCACGGCACCCAGAGCGACCCGCAAATGATCTACGGAAACCTGACCGCGCTGAAACTCTGGGAGATGCAACCTAACGAGTTCCTCGGGATGCCTTCGCGGCTGACGGCCGAACCGGTCCATCGCGATGAACGACAACGGCTGCTCGATCGCACCCGCCAATTCGGCTTCGTCGATGATTATCGCGGGATCCGGATCTCCAAGAGCGGCAAACGCTTCGTGATCGAACAAGCGATCCTCTGGATGGTGGTCGATGGCGATGGCAACACGATCGGCCAAGCAGCCACGTTCGACCGCTGGACCCCACTGACATGATACCCCTGACATAAAGCCTCGGTCCGATCGCCCCGCGCCGCACCCCGGGGATGGTTCCATGCGGCGCCGCGACGAAGTATCGTGTTAAGACCCCTTCGGCCTCCGCCACGACCCCACCACGGCAATCGCCCCAACCCGAGCCAGGCATGACTAGCGATCGCCCCCCAGCACGCAGCCACACCCGCGTCACGCCCGATCGCCACACCCAGCGACCGTCCTGGGCAGGCCGGCCGCTTTCATCGCGAGCCCGCATCGTGATCGCCCCCATCGTGATGACCCTGGCCTGCTGGCTCCCCGCACTTTCACAAGCGGCCGACGATGATTTCTTCGAGTCGAAGATCCGACCGATCCTCGTCGACCATTGCGAAATGTGCCAGTCGCAAAGCTCGGGCAAAACGGGGGGTGGCCTATCGCTCGATTCGCGCGGCGGCTGGGCCCAAGGGGGCGACCAGGGCCCCGCGGTCGTCCCCGGCAAACCCGACGAAAGCCTTCTGATCCGCGCCATCCGCCACGAAGAT